>JAFTJD010000043.1 GCA_017456585.1 Lachnospiraceae bacterium | reverse complement strand
CACCTATGTCCGCTACCGAGAAATCCTTAGTTCTCCTAATAATTACATCTGAGAAAATACTTGCATGAAGATGTCCATGCTCACACTGCATATAGATACAGCCTGTCTGTTCTACCATGCCATAATAATCGTGAATGTGGTCTAACCCACACACATCCTTAAGCCTATCGTGAAATTCCTCCGGCGATACAGCTTCACTTGCAAGCTTCTTCCAGCCTCCGCCGTGAATCAAAATCCCATCCGAAATATCTAATGTTATTCCTTCTTCTCTAAGTCTTAATAACTCTTTGTAGAAATGCTGCCATATCATAAAGGTAAAACCAAACAATAATATCTTCTTCCCTTTATGTTTTTCAAGAAATGCCTTAACACCCTCTACATCCAGCTTCATATCGTCATCTAACGCATATATCTTATCCGCACCAAAAATCGAGAATCCAAGAATTCCTGCGCCTCTTGCAGAGAACATCAGTCTATCCTTGACAACGGACGGACAATCAATAATTAACATAGGCATACGGCCTGCCCCTGTATAATCAGAGACAATCTTAACCATAGTTTTCTGCTGATTTCCGGCAGTCGTCTTATCAAGATATATTTTAGAAACTGCCTGTCCCGTAGTACCGGAGGAAGTCATAGTCTTAAAGACATCTTCTTTCGGCACACTCATTAACGACAAATCCTTAAAAAGCTTTACAGGAAGAAACGGATAATCGTAGTAGCTTTCTGCTTTTTCCACATCAAAAGCGATGCTCTCCATCATCCTCTTGTATTCCGGACAGCACTCCATATGATGAACAGTCAGTTCCTTGATTCTCTCTGTCAAAAGCTTCTTCTTATCTTCCTTCCCCAATGAGTAAGGCGGAATCGTTAATATCTCACTATAATCCATTAAATGCACCCCAATAACTTATCACTTATAATATCTGCCATTTCTTTGGCATACTGATTAATAAAAAAATGATTGTCTCCGAATTCATAGAAATCTATTGTTCCGGTAACTACTTCCTTCCACTCCTCTACTTTCGCAAAGGGTGTATCCTTCTCAGAATAGAATACTGTTGTATTCTGTCTTATAGGCCCTTTCTCAGGCTTATACACATAATCATGTAACAGCTTATAGTCCTCGTAAATGTGCCTCATATATATATCTAAGAATCTCTTATCTCTTGTAAGCCTTTGGTCTATTCCACCAAGCTCTACAATCCTTCTTGCAAATTCATCCTTATCAAGCAGGCAATAATCATGGCCTCTGGTATCATATTTTATAGCCTCTCTTGCTGCCAAAAACAAATATGCCGGGCTCTCTTCCAGAACACTTTGCGCCAAATCAAACACAATCTCGCAGCCCATACTATAACCCATTAACGCAAATGGGATATTCTTATTTCTGGCACTTTCGATCTGTCGCTTAACATCCAAGATAAGCTCATCCATTTTCTCATATACTGCATCGGCTTTTCGTCTACCGCGTCCCGGATATTCTATAGGAACAGCCTCTATTCTTTCATCCAATAATGAAATCATTTCCTTAAATGAGACTTCGCTTCCTCCTGCAAAAGGCACGCAAAACAACTGTATCTTCTTATTCATAATATTTTGTAAGCTCTTTATACAGAGTCTTTCCCGCATCATTCTTTGGTATCTCTTCTATCTTAATCACATTAAAGGCAGTATGATTAAGCTTAGTCTTATCTGCTATAAACTTTCTGACCGGTTCAATGACATCCTCATCAGTAACGAAAATATACATATGATCATCCACACCGGCACTGGCGCAGTCAATAAAATTAAATTCCGCCTTAATTAACCTGTCAACCTCATCGAGATTAACCCTGTTGCCATATATTTTAAGGAAACGTTTCTTGCGACCTACTATGAAATAAAAACCGTCCTCATCTCTTTTCGCCATATCACCTGTTGCCAAGCGTCCGTTTCTCTCATCGCCTTTAATCAGGTCTTCTCCGCACTCCGCATAGCCCATAGTAACATTAGGACCCTCATATACCAGTTCCCCGGTAACATCTGCGACGTCTATAATATTATCATTCTCATCTATAAGGCTGAATGTTCCTCCCGGAATGGCAATACCACAGCTTCCGTACTTTTCAAGTGATCTGTCCGCAGGAAGATATCCCATACGAGCAGTCGCCTCACAAGCCCCATACATTACAATGAACTTCTTGCCGTTAGCGATAGCATACTCCGCAAACTTCTTATGAAGCTCAGGTGAAAGCTTACCGCCGGCCTGTGTCATATATCTAAGATAAGGCAAATCCATCCTAAAGAACCTAAGCTTATCAAGCATCTCATATGTATAAGGTACACCTGCGACAGATGTCGCCTTCTCTTCCTTCATAAACTGCCAGAACTCTCTTGTCATAAGTCCCTTGTCTGTCAAAAGAATAGTTGCTCCTACCAGCAGATGACTGTTGATAATAGAAAGTCCATAAGTATAGTTCATAGGAAGTGTCGTAACAGGTCTTTCCGTGCTGTCAAGCTCAAGATATTCTGCAATCTGTTTTGCGTTGGTTAAGACATTGGTATATGTCTGACGTACGAACTTAGGACTTCCTGTAGAACCTGATGTCGTAAGTAATAACGCCAACTCCTCATAAAGCGGATACTCTGTGTTATACGCTGTCTTCAACAACGAATATCCATAAGCCTTATATACTTCCTCGCAACCGGCAAATTCTTTTACCATATCTTCCGGAACCCATATATACCTTGGACAATATGCAGCCATAAGATTCTCAAGAAGCGCCCTGTCAAGCTGTGCATTAAGAAGCACCGGCACAATATTATTCTGCATAAAAGAAACATATCCCACAACAGAGCCTATAGTATTCGTACATAAGGAAAAAACAAGGCACCTTTCCCTTGTTTTCTCTCCTATCACTTCGCTTATATTATTAAGTTCTTCATATGTAAGAACCTCTCCGGTATCAGCTATTAATGCTGTAGCTCTTCCGTATTTTTTAATATCCCACATCATACTGTTCACCCCAATAAACATACTCTGCATATCTAAATAAAAGTAACTGTCTTGTTTTTCTTAATTGCTTCTCTAAAAAAATTGAAATCAGGTATACCCATCGCAAATGCTGTTAACACACTCTCACGTTTTTTCAAGCCTACCATATCTCTAATTTCGCTCTCAGCATTGATTGCCATTTTCATATCCCCACGATATGCTGTACCAACACCTAAAGCTTCTGCCATAATCTGCATTCTTTCCGCAGCTATTACTCCATCTTCCTCTGTTCCGACTCCCCCAACAATCATTACAAGATATTGAGCATTCCAGAGAACTTCATCCCTTTTTTTGTGTAGCTCCATGGTAGTCGCATACATCGGATTAATTGAGCCATCTTTTTCGACTATTGATACAAGATAGTCCAGTGCTTTATTATATATCTCTTCTAATTTTTCTTCGATAATGATAATTCTTGTCTTTCTGTATGGTGGTGCCGGTGCAGACTGTGCAGCAATTATTATTTTGTCCAAGATATCGTTATCTATTTTGGCACCTTTTTTGTATCTTCTAACAGTTCTCTTCTTTCCAAACAGTTTAAGGATGGCATCATCATCAATTGGTATAAATTGATTATCTTCAAATTCTATAGCTTCTACCGGACATATAGCCATGCAGTGTCCACAGCTTATACATCTTCTTTTTTCCATTATAATCGGCTTATTAAATGTATCTGAACTAGCTACTTCGTCCAATCCCAAATAGTGAGTGAGACAATCCTCAATACACTGATGACATCCTATGCATTTGTCATAATCAATTTTCATATTAGCGCCCATACGTATACTTCTTTCTATGTATTCCTTGGTTTATATTGATTCATAATCTCGGGAAAAACCGATTTCATTTTCGCACTACAAACTAATTGTCCGTTCACATATCCCTTAGCCAATCCACTAAGCATTCCCCTATTCCATCTTTCAACAGTTGCTTCTATATCCAATCTATCTCCAGGCCTGATTTCACCAAATGCCTCAACTTCATCTGCACTCAGGAAAATAGGTGTTTTACCCTTGCATTCTTCTAACGCTAATATCGGAATCAAATAGACCTCCGAAAGAATCTCTAATTGTAATGTAAAAGGCACTGTTGCATCACTATATTCACTGCAATGAAACAACCACTCATTTTCAGTAAAATTCTTGTGTACCTTAACGCATTTTCCGAGTTCTAACTCATCTATGCTATCGATCAATAAATATGGATATCGCTGTTTATGATACTCTTTTATATCACAAATACTTGACATTCTACTTTGCTCCCATTTTTATATTATTTCAAGAACTAACAAAGCCTCGCAAGCCAATTCTCCATCGACAAATCCTTTGGCTCGGCCTTTTACCTCATTGCCGAGGATTTCTATGATTTCAGCCTCTATATCCAATCTGTCTCCCGGCACAACCCGCCTTTTCATTTTAAAGTTATCTGCTCTTCTGGCTTTAACTACTTTTTTTATATTATCTTCCATAGTCACTATTGCCATGGTTAGCATTTGTATCATCGTTTCCATCTGCATAGCACCAGGCATTATTGGTTCGTTATCAAAATGTACCGGATAATACCACTCATTTAAAGATAGATTCTTATATCCCTTTGCATAGACACCCGGAACTACCTCTGTCACCCTGTCTATCATCAGGTATGGATATCTATTAGGTATATACTTCTGAATTTCCTGCGAATTCATCAAAATACTTTCTTTTTTCTTCATATAAGATATTACATGAAATTCTTCATGTACCCCCTTCTTCTATCCTTAACAAGTGACGATCAATCTTTCAGTATATAAATACATAAATATATATATTTATATACTCTTAATTACATAACCAGTCCACCGTTGACACCCAGAATCTCTCCGGTAACATAACTTGCCAGGTCTGAAGCAAGAAACAGCACCGCATTGGCAACTTCATCCGGCCGACCTAATCTTTTCATACCTATATTTGCTATACTTTCTTTAACTTTTTCTTCAGTAATAGTATAGAACATTGCTGTATCAATACTTCCGGGTGCAACTGCATTAACTCTAATATTATAAGGTGCAAATTCTTTAGCCCAACTTTTGGTTAACATAATTACCCCCCCTTAGTGGCTCCGTAAACAGATTGTCCCGCATTACCTTTTTCTCCCACTATGGAGGCCATATTTATAATCGTTCCACACGAACGCTTCTTTAACAATCTGATTGCTGCCTGTACAACGTGCACGGCCGCAATGACATTTACATCGAACATTTTGCTGATAGAAGCATCATCTATCATTTCAATAACTCCGTCCTTTTTTACGCCGGCATTATTTACTATAATATCTAATACTCCATCCTGTTCTTTCTTTATTTTCTTAATACACTCATAAACAGCTATCTTATCAGTAACATCAAAGCATACCGGAATTACTTGTCCTTCGTAATGCGCTTGATTAAGGTTCTTTAACTTATCTTCTGATGCTTTATTCAATACATTCGCATATATTATAGCCCCTGATTTAACAAATGTCTCACATATGCTATACCCAATTCCCTGATCACAGCCCGTCACAAATGCTACTTTCCCTTTAAGTAATATATCCATAATCTTTCTCCTATAAGATTAGTCCTCCGTCTACTGCAATAGTTTCTCCTGTAATGTAGCTGGACATATCTGATGCCAGAAAAAGTGCAACCTTTGCAATTTCATCAGGATCTGCAATTCTCCCCATTCCTATCCTAGAAAGTTCTTCCTTATATTCTTTGTCACTAATCCTTCTATACATATCTGTATCTGTATTACCCGGTGCTATTGCATTGACTCTTAATCCCATATGTACATATTCTTTAGCCCATGTTTTCGTCATGCTTGTTACCGCTGCCTTTGATGATGCATATAAGGTTTGACCGATATCTCCCTTATCCCATAACACAGATGATATATTGATAATTGAAGCAAACATTGATTTTTTCAAAAGGCGCACTGCCATTTGAGTGACATGGAAAAGACCAAACACATTAGTTTCATATATCTGTTGCATGGAACTATCTCTTGCCATTTCCAAGCGCTCTACATATAAAGTTCCTGCATTATTTACCAAAATATCCAATCTCCCATGATTTTTCTTTATATCCATCATACATTGCTTTATTGACTCTTTATCACATACATCAAGTATAATAGGTATAATTCTGGCTTCGGATTCAGAATCATATCTTTCGATTTCTTTAAAGATATCTTTATTTCTAACACCCGCATAAACTATTGCGCCTTCGCTATAAAATCGTTCCACAATAGCACGTCCGATACCTCTGCTTGCCCCGGAAACAAGTGCGACTCTACCTTTCAGCATACATAGCCCTCACGTAATCCTTTTTTGCTCTATACAACATTAGAATTCAATATCGTATTTCTCGCTTAATATCTCCATTCCCTTTTCAAATGAATTTAAGTCGATAATATCATCTGTATCCATCATTATATCAAATGCATCCTCTATCTCAGCAATAAGTCCCATATGACCGACTGAATCCCATGCCTGTATCTCCTGATATTTAAGTCCCTTTGCATCCTCAGCTGCGATATCAAATGTTTTTGCAAAAATCTCTGTGTACTTTTCTAAATTATTCATAGTGTTCTCTCCTCTTATATATAATCATTTTCATTTATTAATGTATCTGCCTCAACGGCATTAACTATCTTTCTACCGATTAGCGACGGTATAAGCTCCGGTGCAAGTCCGGTTCCCGGGCGCTTAGCATACAAATCCTCCGCCTGTATAATATCTCCAACGGCCAAATCTCTTGTTGCTACTATACTACGTCTCATATTATTTCGCTGCTCATATTCTTTCGGAAGTACCACTCTTTCCTTAACTCCCATAGCAAGCTGCGTCATTCTGCATTTGTCACATAGAAGCTTCAAATCAGCCGGCTCCATTGCCATCTGATTATCCATTCCTATCTTCGACTTATCGAGTGTAAGATGCTTCTCAATAACCGCAGCTCCAAGTGCCGTAGCTGCAACGGCAACTACATCGCCCAACGTATGATCCGAAAAACCTATCGGGTAATCCGGAAACTTTTCTCTAAGTCCTACTATATTATTAAGGTTAATAGTAGTTTCCTCAGCAGGATATATCGACACACAGTGCAAAAGAATTATCTGTCTGTTGCCTTCTTCCTCTATTACCTTAACTGCTTTCTCAATCTCGTCCATATCGCCCATTCCTGTCGAAAGAACAACCGGCACACCCTTCCTTGCTATATATCTTAAGAATCCCGGATTATTCAATTCCATGGATGATATCTTAATAAATGGTGCACGTATATCTACGAGAAAATCTACTTCTTCCTCACTATACGGTGTCGATGAGAACTCGATACCATAAGACCTGCAATACTCTGCAAGCTCCTTTAGCTGTTCCGGTGACATCGCAAACTTATCAACGAAACGCTTAGCTATAGGATTCTGTTTATAATATGTCTTAGAATAAAGAGACTTAGCGGACCACGACTGGAATTTAACACAATCACACCCTGCTTCTTTCGCCGCAATTATCATCTGCTTGGCAACATCCATATTACCATTATGACTGCTGTTAACTTCAGCAATTATATAAGGTCTCATATAGTCTCCAACTATTCTTCCGTCACGCAATTCACATGAAGCCATAGCCATTCTCCTCCTTATATCTCCACAGGTTCAACAATCATCTCTGCCATGAATAACTCCCTATCCAAAAAAGGAGATTCATCTTCTATAGATGGTCTTACTATCTTTCCGTTGTCATTCTTTCTAAATGATGTATGGAAATATCTCTGTTCGGTCTTACACATTACCTCACATATATAACTTCCTGTTTGTCCGAAAGCTTCATCAAGCCCTCTATCCAACACATCAGCACTATCAATTATATGATACCCTATTCCAAAGGCTTTTGCAAGCTTTTCAAAGTCAGGCGTGGGCACACCATCAGTACTGTCATTGCCTATAGTTCTCTTTCGGAACAAGTCCTTCTGTCTGGCTCTTATAACCGCATACAGGTCATTATTTATCACAAAAATACGTGCCTTTATGCCGTGATAATTAAGCAACTGTAACTCTTGAATATTCATCATAACGGAGCCATCCCCGACTATAACAACTATATCGTCATAACCTGCGAAGTGCGCTCCCATAATAGCCGGAATCGCATATCCCATAGCCCCTTGGGCTGCAGCGAAGAAACATTTCTGTTCATCTCTATATTTGATAGTGGATGGAACAATAAGCTCCTCAAGCCCTGCATCCGTAATAACCGCTGTCCTTCTTCCAAGCTTTCCACTAATCCTGTTACAAAAATCATATAAATCTATTCTTCCGGTAGTCTCGTCCGGCTTTGTGAAGCTTTCATTACTGATATCAAAAATATTCTTCCAATGAATGCATTTATTAACCCATTCATCCTTGCACTGCTTAATATCTTTCTTTAGAAGCTCATTTAAAAACTCTGCCGCATCGCTTATAACATGCCTGTCGATATGAACACCTTTCTTTGTATGCTCATTCGGATCTATATCAACTACGGTTATACGTGCATCGCGTGCTATCAAATGTGGTTTATCACCTATAGTCTGTGAGCATAACTTACTGCCTATAACAAGCACATAATCTGAGTTCTGTAAAGTAAAGTTACCGGCACGTGGTGCACCGAGACTATTAACTGCTCCTATGGCATATTCATTGCCACTGCCATATATGTCACATCCCGCATAACTAAAAATGACCGGTATATGTGTTTTCTCCGAAAACGTATGTATCAGGGTTTTACATTCACTTGATGATGCACCGCCACCAACAAACAATACCGGCCTATCAGCAAGATTAATTTCCTCTGCTATCGTATCTATGACTTCATCAGATATGGTGCTTCCACCACTCTCGGGAATAAAATGTTCTAATTCGTCCGGTTCAATCATCACTGATTGCAAATCTAAGGGTATATCAATCCAAACCGGGCCTTTTCTTCCTGTGGTCGCGAGATGCAACGCTTTCTCCAATTCATACACTATCTTCCCTGCTTCTGTAAGCATAACCGCATATTTGGTTATAGGCTCTACCATACTGATAATATCTGCTTCCTGCGAACCATACGTCCTGATTGGAACGCCTGTATATCTGGTGCTTTCATTAAGCATATGCTGTCCCGATACAAACACAACCGGAAGATTATCCTGATAAGCACATAGTGCGCCGGTTACTGCATTCGCCGCCGCACATCCTGTAGATACCAGACAAGCCCCTATGCCATCAGCTGCCTTCGCATAACTCATAGCCGCATAAGAAGCGCCTTGCTCATGAAGCATGGATACACCTTCCATATTCTCACATTTGGCAACCGCATCAGAGAGATATAATATACCTCTGCCTGTCACCATAAAAATATGCTTTGCCCCTGCCTCAGCTATCTTTTCTATTACATAATCCGCTACTCGTTTCAAGCTAATCTCCTTTAATCACTGTTCGTCTTTGGTTTAAAACGATTAAACACGCTTGGAATAATAATTGTTGTGTCCAATTCGCATGCCAGCTTGCCATCTACATATCCGTCTACATGCCCTTTGCAAAGTCCTCTCTTAAAAGATATCACCTTCGCATCTAATTCAAGTCTGTCTCCGGGTCTTACTTGCTCATGAAATGTTCCGCAATGTTTATACCCATGCACAACCTCATTCTCCATACCATCAACTGTCAATAGTGCAACCGTTAACATCTGTGCCATTGCCTCTATCTGAAGACATCCCGGCATATTAGGGTCTCCCTCAAAATGAACCGGAAAATACCATTCATTATTGGTCAGATTCTTATATCCTTTGGCATACTTACCCGGGCAACATTCTGTCACCCTATCAATTAGCAAAAACGGATATCTGTTAGGTTGGTATTTCTGAAGCTCAATTGCATCTAATGCAAACACTCTTTCGTCCATTTTGCCAAACCTCCTCGAAATTGTTTTGATTATCTGCTAACGTAGTTTTTTCCTATGCCATGCCAGGAATTTACTATGTTCAATAGCAAAATTGCCGGAAACCTTCTGGCCTTTTTTCACATTATTAACTACTGTTGAACCTATAGTAACAGTAACATCATCCCCCACCTCAAGGCAATTCGACACTATAGCCTGCGGACTGATTCTTACACCATTTCCAATAACTGTACTTCCGGACACCTGTGACTGCGCCATCACCATAGTATTATGACCAATAGTAGAATTATGTGCTATCAAAGCTCCTGTATCGATACAAGAATAGCTTTTTACAGTTGTAACATTATACGGAAACATGCCGCAACCGATTACAGCGTGATAACTTATCTCTACATCATTTCCAATCTCAACGTTTCCAATCTGCTTTACCAAAAAGAGTTTTCCATCAGCATGATGACAGACGGAATAGTTAGAACCTCCGATAACAACACCCGCACGAAGTACAACATTATCGCCAATCACACTTCCGGGTCTGATAACAACGAATTCCTCAATCAACACATTATTGCCTATCTTCACTCCATGTGACGGAATTGATGCACTGGGATGAATAATGCACCCTTCTCCTATCGTGGTTTCTTCGTAACTATTAGCATAACCTTCTTTATTATCTGCCAACCAGTTGTGCATCTCATAGAATGCAGTTCTCGGAGATTTACATACTGCAATTCCTTTACCGCTTTCTACCAGAACCTCGTTATCAGCTAAAGCCTCTGTCACGATAATACAGGTTATATCTTCCTTTGCACAAGCACTCTTTAAGAAATTATCAGCCTCTGCAAAACACAGATATGGTCTCTTCGGGTCACTGACTAATATTCCCATGGTCTCAAATTCTGCATCGCGCACCACTTCAAAAAACTGTCCTTCAAATTCCGATAATCTCATTAGTCGTTCCTTCCTGCACGTAATTTTTCCTGTGCTGCCTCAAGTATTTTCATTACACGTAAGCTCTGACTTGGTCCTGATAAGGATTCCTTACCTTCAACCACACAAGTAGCAAAATGTTCAAGACTCTTCTGAAGAGAATCATAGTATACAATGTGCGGAACAAATATATCACCCACGCGAGTCTGATATTCATACTCTCCATAAATACTTCCCGGCACTATATTAATTCCGCTATCATATATATACAACTTGTCCATGCTTACATCATCAAATATCACCATCTTCTTAGTTCCGGCAATGACAGTCTTTCTGGTCTTTACCGGAGATATCCAGCTGGAATTAATATTTACCAACATATCTCCCTGTTTCATTGTAAGATATGTAATAGTCTCCTGATTACCAAAGAAGCTTGTACCTACTGCATTTAACTCATCCGGCTCTAATCCGTTAGTAAGATAATCTATTACCGCTATATCATGTACGGCAAGATCAAGCATAGCATTAATATCCTTACGAATCGGTCCGAGATTAATTCTGGAGATATCTATATACATAATCTCTCCAAGCTCTCCTTCATCTATCATACGTTTAATATATCTGATAACCGGATTGTAAACCATAAGATGGTCGCAGTGTAATACAACACCTATTTCTTTGGCTTTCTCTATCATCTTAACTGAACGTTCTACAGTAGTAGCCAACGGTTTCTCTGTGAATACATGCTTGCCCTTTTCCATGGCTTTCATAGCAATCTCAAAGCTGTATTCTGTCTGAGTACATATAACAACACCTTCAATATCTGAATCCAGATAATCCTCATAATTATCAACAATTTGCACTTCTTTTGGTAATTGTGCTATAGCATTATTTCTCTTAGTCTCATCACTCTCTGCCAAGTATACGAATTCAAACATGGAAGATGCCAACAGCTTCTTTGCTACGTTATTACCCCAATATCCATATCCAATCTGCATAACCTTCATAACCCTATATCTCCTTCTCTAATATGTAAATACTGCGTTACAAACCATCAGATTTGCATTACTTGTCTCCTGCAATTGCTGAAACACATCCGTCTTCATAATGCAGTTCTGCTCAACTGACATCGGATAACCCGCTATCATATCAAGACAATCATAGTCGTTATCAACGCAATCTATGTAATATATTATATCAGGTTTTACTTCCGAATCATAGAGAAATCTCATACTTCTATGTTCTTTATCCACTATCGATATATGCTCATCTTCATAGCATATATCATATTCCGGACTTGTCTCTTCCATAATATGCATTCTGTTCGGCACTCTGCCATAGTAGCACTTCATATCACTTGTAAGATAATCTTTCAATTCTTCCTTATAATCGAACTCCGAGTCTTCTCCCTGCAAAATAAATACTGTCTTATTCTTCTTGCCGGCAAACAATTTTCCTCTCAATTGGCTTATATGAAGATTAAATTTATCAAACTGCTGGTTACCGTTTGTAAGCTTATATAAATCTATCAATCCACTGTATGTATAGTTTACAAGTGTACCTGCACCAAGCACACGATTATCTATGGTATTCATTAATATGTAAGCCGGGCTTAAGCCTTTTTCGCAGGTCGGCGGCATACTCTTCCCACCCATACTGTTAATCAGGTAATATATCATACCGCCATTACCGGATAGTTTTAAGAAATCCTTCGGTGTATACCCATAATCCTTTTCCAGAAGCTCCAGGAACTTCTGATTAGAACTATTGTTAAGATATATATTAGTGGCTATTGATTCGCATACCCTGTTTCCTCTTATATTAAGAAGCAGTGCGAATTTCTCCGCTTCAAACGCTTCATCCGTATCCCATTCAGTATGCAGTATATCCTTATAAAATGTTCTTCGAAAAGTTTCTCTATCTATCTCTGTGAAAATCTTTGTCCATATATTAAAAGCTTCATTTCTGTCTCTTGCTATTACCTCTACCGAAAGTCCACTAAGATTAGTGTCATGCCTTCTATAAAATGTCAATTCTTCTTCATACACATAAATAGGATATTTGGATGCAAACATAATCCATAATCTTAAGTCAGCTAACTGTCTAAAGCACTGGTTCATTCCGCCCAACTCATAATACACATCCTTATGCATTAAGCATGAACACGCATTCATACAATTATCATTATACAGATAATGCCTCAACCAATTATATCTGCTTTGGTTTTTTACATGTGAGTATTCCGTCTTAGAACTATATTGGTCATCTAAATTGTTTAAAATAATTTTATCCCAAGTGAAGCACGCTTTGTACTCCTCATGCTCCTCCAAAAACTTTACTTGTTTCTCAAGCTTATCCGGTTCCCACATGTCATCTGATGCTGTTCCCGCCAGGTATTTCGCATCAATATCCCTCATATGATTGTACAAGAATAAAGCCACACCAATAAGTGCTGTATTATCTTTAAAATTGAATAAATGAATTCTCTTATCTGTGTATGATGCAATAATACTGGCAGAACTATCTGTAGAGCCATCATTAGCTACATATAATTCCCAATTCTCGTAAGTCTGATTAACAATAGAATCTATAGCCTCTTTAACGTATTTTTCATGATTATAGCAAGGCATGTATATAAGTACTTTCGGATTATTCATGTAACAATGCTGCCCCCTTATTTGAAATACTCTATTATCATATCAATAATATAATCAACTTCCTCATCCGTAAGCTCCGGAAAGACCGGTAAACAAACCGAACGTTTGCACAAGCTCTCCGCAACAGGAAGACTTCCCTCTGTATAGCCAAGATCTTTAAATGCTCTCTGAAGGTGAAGCGGAACCGGATAGAAGCTTCCTGTTCCAATGCCCTTGCTTCCAAGATATGTGCTAAGCCCTTCTTTATCAGGTGCTAACACGGCATATTGATGCCAACATGATTCTCTATCGTCATACTCAACTGTCGGTACCTTAAGAGGAGTTGACGCCAAGCGCTCACTATATTTCTTGGCTATTGCTTTTCTTCTTGCATTAAAATCATCGAGATGTCCAAGCTTTATCTGAAGAACCGCTGCCTGTATGCTATCAAGTCTTGAATTTCTTCCGATAAAATAATTATAGTATTTACATGGATCATACAAAGCGTCTCCCTTCATATTCTCCATATCAGCTAATTCCGGTATTGTCTCATCATAGATGTATTCATACGCTTTGGCACCAAGCTTACCTGCTGCATGTGCCTTAATGGCTCTGCACGCTTCTGCCAGTCTATCATCATCTGTAGAAATCATTCCGCCATCACCGAATGCTCCCAGATTCTTTGTGGGATAGAATGAGAAACAAGCTATTGTTCCAAGTGTTCCTGCTTTCTTTCCCTTGTATGTTGCGCCTATAGCCTGGCAGGCATCTTCTATTACCGGAAGACCATATTCCTTACCGAGTGCCACTATCTCATCCATGTCAGCAGGCATTCCGAAGATATGTACTATAAGTATTGCCTTAGTGCGCTTCGTTATCTTATTCTTAATATCTTCAACGCTTATGTTGTAGCTATCCTCGTAAACATCAGCAAATACAGGCACTGCACCTACTCCGGCTATCGCCTCTGCCGTTGCGAAGAATGAAAATGCTGTTGTGATAACTTCATCTCCCGGTTCAACTCCGCATGCCTTAAGCGCAATCTCAAGTGCATCTGTTCCGTTACCGCATGTAACAACATTCTTCGCCCCCAAATATGTTGCCAAATCTGCCTCCAATTTCTTAACAGCAGGACCTTCTATATACTGTCCTGATCTAACTACCTCCGTAACTGCTTGTTCAACTTCTGTTGCAATCAACTGATACTGTCTGCTTAAATCAAAAAAACTAATCTTCATCTTGTCCTCCGTTCTGCCATATCAAGCCTACTGTTTTTTTATATTTTTTCTACCATATTCAAAAATGTATGTTCTATCTTCTGTAAAACCTCCGGATAATTCCGAGTAATCTTGGATAATCCTCAGCAATCCTCTTATGCAATAAGCTGTTATACATTTAAAACTCCAAGAAGTTCTTTTATCTCGTGATGGAAACTCGGGTATATCTCAAGGGCTTTTTTAAGAAGCTTAACCATCTTAAGAATATCTGTCTCTGAGCATCCGCTCCATACCATATGTGCCGCTTTAATCTCAGGTGTTATCACCTCAGTTTCCCAATCCTCAAGAATCGAAGGATGGTAGAACCTTTTGGCATATTCAGATGTTGCCCTTACATATCTAAGGAACAAATCCATAGACTCTGCACCTTTGTCCATCGTAGCGAATTTAACCTTAAGCATATGTGCATACATATACCTTAATTGAAGTGATATATTCGCATCATTCTCAAGAATCTTGATATTCGAAGGTGTACCGACCTTGTCCCAGAATATTCCTTCTATTTCCCATGCATGTTCAATGAGAAACTTCTGCATATTCTCAATATTATAAAATGAAAGCACCTCTTCAAGTCTTGAGATTATATCAATATCAGGCTCATATTTATCTATATACCTAAAGAAACCTTTTACGAAATGAGGCATTTTTTGTCCTCTTTGTATATGATTAAGTTTCTTTAGTCGTGCTTTATATGCCTCTCCTGAACACATGTGTACACACTGATATACCGGATGCCATTCATCAAACATAGACCTCGCTTCAAGAAGTTCCAGTTCCTTAAGTGCTTCCTCTTCCTTACCCACACTCATATGTGCGCAAAACGGAATAACATGTGCCGCATTCATATGAGCCTCATCCGTAAACAGATAAAGTCCCGTATAGGTGTTAGCCCTACTATCCTTAGGATCTTTATCAAATTTCTTACGACAGTCAAGATATCCGTTATACCATGCCATTACTTCTTCATAAGAACGCCCATATCTTATACCCATATCTGCCTTGGCATGTTCAAAATACCCTCTTTCCGCAATTGTATATGGATATCTGTCTCCCAACAAATCTATGAGATAGAACACCTCTTCCATCCTGTTATTATATGCTGTGGATATAAGAGCAGACGCATGATGATTACTAATGAAGGTTCTGCCTATTTCCATTTCGATAGACAAGCCTCTAAAGAAAAATATCGCAGCCTCGTCATATCTCTCTACTACATTAAATTCATTTGCCAACTGATAATTATACCTTACATTAAGCGGATATTCACATACATCATAAAGAAGACTGGCTGTATTTCTTTTAAACTTAGCTCTTACCTTATCCATATCGTCTCTTGCGAAGCCTTCATGCTTAGCACAACTTGTGAGGCTGTCACCCACGATAGTCTCTTCTTCACTTACCACAAGGCCGTCATGTATTCTTCCCTCGAAATGAAGTTCCGGTGTTATCTTAGCTATTCTAAGTGCCGGTACGTCTGAATAATTACCATGTTTTACCGACATATAATTTCTCTGTACATAGGTAGCAGCTACTACCTTCTTATATCTTCCTGTTTTAAAGAAATCTATGATATCGCTTACATCCTCAAACCATTCATCGTCATCTATAGACATATACCACAGACCTTTAGCATTATTAATCGCCATATTTCTGGCAGCAGACATATTATTACACCAAGGGAAATTAATAACTCTTGCCCCATACTCCATGCATACTTCGATAGTTCCGTCAACACTTCCTGTATCTACAACCACAAGCTCTGCATCCAGTTCATCAAGAATCGGCTTAATATGCGACAGGCATCTGTCTATCGTGCCTATCTGATTACTCACAGGCATACCAACGGTAAGCAGATATTCTCTGCCTTCATATTTACCTCCGGTATAAGTAGGATTCTTCTTGTATATGTAATTTCCATTCTCATCACAGGTAGGAATCATCTTATTTATATCAAATGTTATATCCGGAATCTTATCATACTCCGGCACAGTAACTAATCTGATATATGCCTCGAAAGCTTCATCAAACAAAGGTCCTGTCTGAATCTGATTAGTCTCTATAAGCATCTTATCTGTATATCCGGCAAGTGTAGACTTTATCTCTTCAAGTCCCTCATCATAAGAATCTACATATATCATCTTCCATGCTTTGGATGTAATATCCTTATCTATAGAAAAGCACACATAATCCGCATCCTTCTCTGTGTATACCGGTGGATACGGAAATCTAAGCTGTGTAAGTTTCTTGTCAAAAAACTGATAAATTATTTTCGTATTCATAGCACCCTCCTATATCATAACCCTTTGGTATGTATCAAATATAAAGCATTATGAACTTCCTAAATTTCACTTTGATATATACCAAAAGGCCCTTCCTTCCGGAAGGGCCCTCAGTACACTTCTTACGAAGTCTAGGTTATTATTTAATTACTGAAGTAATGATAATACACCCTGTGTTGAGCTGTTAGCCTGTGCAAGCATAGACTGTGCAGCCTGCATTAAGATGTTGTTCTTTGAGTAAACAACCATCTCATCAGCCATATCAACATCACGGATACGTGACTCAGCTGACTGTAAGTTCTCAGCAGATGTATCAAGGTTAGCGATTGTGTGCTCAAGACGATTCTGGATAGCACCAAGGCTAGCTCTCTCTGTTGATACTAACTCGATAGCATCATCGATTGTTGTGATAGCTGCTGTAGCATCTGAATGAGCAGATACTGAAGAAGCAATGTTGTTAACACCAAGTGACTCTGCACCCATGTTAGCGATTTCGATTTCCATGCTCTGGTCTTCGTTAGCACCAATCTGAAGGTTCTTACCTGTGAATGTACCATTAAGGAGTTCCATAGTATTGAACTGTGTTGTATCCTTAATTCTATCGATCTCTTCTACTAACTGATCAAGCTCTGCCTCGATAGCCTCTCTATCTGTATCAACTGCTGTATCGTTAGCTGCCTGAACTGCGAGTTCTCTCATTCTCTGTAAGATAGAATGTGTCTCGTTAAGAGCACCTTCTGCTGTCTGGATAAGAGAAATACCGTCCTGTGCGTTTGTTGAAGCCTGATCAAGACCACGAATCTGTCCTCTCATCTTCTCAGAGATTGAAAGACCAGCTGCATCATCTGCTGCACGGTTGATTCTGTAACCTGATGATAACTTCTCCGTTGACTTAGCCTGTGATGTAACTACTGATGCTAACATTCTGTTAGCGTTTGCTGCCTGCATATTGTGTTGAATAATCATAAAAAATACCTCCATGTGTTTTTATTTTTGTCACCGTAACTTATACGGTGCAGACCGCGATTCCTTTCGCGGTAATTTTTGAATAAGGAACGGTTCATCTTCACTTCAAGCTTAATCTGAATCCCTAGGCTAATTCAACTTAACCTCTCCGCTATTCTAAACCACCAACGCCTCTTATGAAGTGTTGTGTTCCTTGTTCTTGACTTATATATCGGACATATTTCCAAATACTTTATACCTAAATTGAAATTTTTTTAAGTTTTTTTATTTTTTTTGCATTTATTTTAAATCAGATTAAAATTTACACCTATTTAATACTTATTTCTGCATGTAATCTGCCTGTTTGCTGCTTATCACCCATTTATTCTTTGCTGATAATCTCTCTACAATTAAATCAGGTTATTTATATTACTTTGTTAATAACCTTAAGTCCGTATTTTTCTGCAAGCTCCATACATCCTCTACGTCTTGCCTCATCACGAAGCATCTCGGGATTATGTGCATCTACTCCTATTACGAAGTCGGCTTCCAGTTCTTTAACTGCTTCCAAGAAATATTTATTCGGATAGAATCTGTTGTCAGCATATCCAAGTGCATTAATCTCCATAGGGATATTCATCTCTTTAAGTGTTGAAGCAAGTCTAAGCATATGTTTCTTATATATAGATACATCACCAACGAAATTAGCAACATCCGGATGTGCAAGATATGTGAAATACCCCGTCTTCATTCCTTCAATTATCTGGTCAACGTATTCTTTTAGATACTGCTCGTCTGTTCTCTTCTTAGTGGCAACAGTCTCAGGAACCTGATTATACAGCCAATGTTGTCCCATAATCATATAATCAACCGGATATGGTTCTATAAGCTTTAACAGTCTTTCAAACATAGCCGGAAAATATTCTGTTTCAAGTCCCAAATATATCTTGATATCATTCTTATACTCTTTAGCCAAAGCAGTAATTGAATCGACATATCCTTCGAACTCCATAGGCGACATTCTCATTCCGGAAAGATATCCATCATCACTTATCTGCGGCGAATGATCTGAGAATCCAAGAATCTTATATCCTGATTCTATCGCAGCCTCAACGTATTCCCTATCCTCACCCTGAGCATGCATACATCTCTTGGTATGTGTATGATAGTTCGCAATATTTATCTTATCTTTATCAATGGCACGTATGTCCATCGGAATATTCTTCATTATATATCTCTCCTTGAATTCTAATCTTAACAGTAGCACGCCTTGCTAATTGACGTTTTGTCAGTATTGCATGTTTTTGCTCGTTTGTACATTTACACTCGATTGTACATTTGAGCTATATTGTACATTTGAGCTTTATTGTGCATTTGAGCTTTATTGTGCATTTGAGCTTTATTGTGCATTTGAGCTTTATTGTGCATTTGAGCTTTATTGCATGTTATACTCGACTGTATACCTTATACATCACATTATATACTCAAGCTATATAGATATTATACATGCCACCAATCGCTTTCGCAAGCATATATCTAGGCGGTAATTTCGCCGTGGCGATTCTACGTTTTACCGCCTGGCTGCTTCTTTCTCTTGCTTCAGGCGGTAATTTCGCCGTGGCGGTTCTGCTTTTTACCGCCTGGCAACGACTTTCTCTTGCTCTAGGCGGTAATTTCGCCGTGGCTGTTCTACGTTTTACCGCCTGGTTGCTTCTTTCTCTTGCTCCAGGCGGTAATTTCGCCGTGGCTGTTCTACTTTTTACCTACTAAACGACTGTTTCGACCACGCCAGTAGGTAATTTCACCGTGGCTGTTCTACTTTTTGCCTACTAAGCGACTGTTTCGGCCACACCAGTAGGTAATTTCGCCGTGGCCATTCTACTTTTTACCTACTAAGCGACTGTTTCGACCACGCCAGGCGGTAATTTCGCCGTGGCCGTTCTGCTTTTTACCTACTGAGCGACTGTTTCGACCACGCCAGTAGGTAATTTCGCCGTGGCTGTTCTACTTTTTGCCTACTAAGCGACTGTTTCGACCACACCAGTTGGTAATTTCGCCGTGGCCGTTCTGCTTTTTACCTACTAAGCGACTGTTTCGACCACGCTAGTAGGTAATTTCGCCGTGGCTATTCTACTTTTTGCCTACTAAGCGACTGTTTCGACCACACCAGTAGGTAATTTCGCCGTGCTCCCCCAACCAAAACTCAGACGCACATCACAAGCGCACATCCCGCGCACAACAAAATGCGCGACGAGCAAGCATGCTCATCGCGCATCTTATAATTAACTATTTCTAAATTCAGATAGCAAACGCTAATTACTTTAATGTAACCTTTGCGCCTTCTGCCTCTAAGCTAGCCTTAAGAGCCTCAGCCTCTTCCTTGCTAACGCCTGACTTAAGTACCTTTGGAGCTGCATCTACAGCGTCCTTAGCTTCCTTTAAGCCTAAGCCTGTAGCTTCACGTACAACCTTGATAACCTTAACCTTGTTAGGGCCTGCCTCTGTAAGCTCTACATCGAACTCTGTCTTCTCTTCCTCAGCTGCTGCACCTGCACCACCTGCTGCTGCAACTACAACGCCAGCTGCTGCTGAAACGCCAAACTCCTCTTCACAAGCCTTTACTAACTCGTTTAACTCTAATACTGTAAGCTCTTTAATAGCTTCAATAAATTCTGCTGTTGTTAACTTAGCCATTTTAATTTACCTCCATAAATTTAATAATTTTGTTTTGTATTTGTTTAAATTGTTTCTGATCTAGTTTTAAACTATATCAACTGTATAATGTTCGCGATTAATATTAACCGCTATATGCATGCTTACGCTGTCTTCTCTGCAACCTGCTTAATAACACGAGCGAAGTTTGCGATAGGTGACTGTAAGCTGCCAAGTAACTTGGAAAGTAATACTTCCTTTGAAGGAACAAGCGCGATTGCCTGAATACCCTTCTCATCATAATATGTTCCGTCAACTACTCCTGCCTTAAGCTCAAGAGCCTTAGCATCCTTTGAGAAGTTGAAAAGAATTCTTGCAGGAGCTGTTGCATCTGTCTTAGATACAGCTAATGCTGTAGGTCCTTCAAGATGCTTGCCTAATGCCTCGAATTCTGTTCCTTCGATTGCGAAACGAATCATTGTGTTCTTGTATACCTTATAAGTAACGCCTTCTTTTCTTAACTGGTTACGAAGATTTGTATCCTCTTCAACAGTTAAACCACGGTAATCAACGATTACAGCTGCCTGAGCGCCATCTAATAATTCCTTAATCTCCTCAACAACCGGTTTCTTTAATTCAACCTTTGCCATTCTGATACACCTCCTTAAATATTGATATCTTATCTTCATCTCACAGTCAACCTGCTTGATGATGCGATAATCGTACAAAAAAGCCTATCCTGTCCCAAGACAGAATAGGCTCATAAGTCTGTAATAACTTACAACCTCGGTAGGTGCTTAACGCTTATCTCCCATCGGATACCTACTGTCTTAGGCAGTTCACAATTGTGTATTATATCACTATAAATATATAATGTCAATCATTTTTTTGAATTCATTTCAATCGCAGAGAAATCATACATTCAAATTATTATCCATGAACTATACATTATAAATTATCAAATATACCATTTAATCTGCAAATGCAATGTCAGCTTCTACAACTTATTAGTTTGTAAGCTTACCTACATTTAAACGAACTCCAGGGCCCATTGTTGATGTAAGGATAACGCTCTTTAAGTAAGCACCCTTTACAGCACTTGGTTTAGCCTTGTTGATTGCATCGATAAGAGTCTGGAAGTTGTCCGCAATCTGCTCCTCAGTGAAAGAAGCCTTGCCAAGCGGAACGTGAATAATATTGGTTTTGTCAAGTCTGTACTCGATTTTACCGGCTTTGATATCGTTAACTGCCTTAGTTACATCCATAGTAACTGTACCAGCCTTAGGGTTAGGCATTAAGCCCTTAGGTCCAAGTACACGTCCAAGACGGCCAACAACACCCATCATATCCGGTGTAGCAACTACAACATCAAACTCAAACCAGTTCTCGTTCTGGATCTTCGGAATTAATTCCTCGCCACCAACGTACTCTGCACCTGCTGCTAAAGCTTCGTCAGCCTTTGCACCCTTAGCGAATACTAATACTCTAACCTGCTTTCCTGTTCCGTGAGGTAATACAACAGCACCACGGATCTGCTGGTCAGCGTGACGTCCATCACAACCTGTTCTGATATGAGCTTCGATTGTCTCATCAAATTTTGCTGATGCATTCGCCTTTACGAGAGAGATTGCTTCAGCTACATCATAAAGATTAGCACGATCATATTTCTTTGCTAACTCTAAATATCTTTTTCCTCTTTTCATGATTAACCTCCTAGTGGTATTCTTTTATTCGACCTTACGGTCTCCCACATACTAAATGGTTTATAATAAACCTTACTTATTCTGCTACAGTGATTCCCATACTTCTTGCAGTACCTGCGATCATGCTCATAGCTGCCTCTACAGTAGCTGCATTGAGGTCAGGCATCTTAAGCTCTGCAATCTTCTGAAGCTCTGCTTTAGAAATTGTTGCAACCTTTGTCTTGTTCGGAACACCTGAACCAGACTGAATCTTACAAGCCTTCTTTAACAATACTGCAGCAGGTGGAGTCTTTGTTATGAAGCTGAAGCTTCTGTCAGCATAAACTGTAATAACAACCGGAATAATCATTCCGTCCTGGTCTGCTGTTCTTGCGTTAAATTCCTTTGTAAACTGAACAATGTTTACACCGTGCTGTCCTAATGCAGGACCAACTGGTGGTGCTGGTGTTGCCTTACCAGCAGGGATCTGTAATTTAATATATCCTGATACTTTCTTAGCCATTTCGGCACCTCCTAAATAAATGTGGTATTAGCGTCTTTAACGTCACAAAGCCGCATATGTTACTTGACTCCCACGCTCCATAATAAAATATGAAGCTTACATCTTCTTAACTTCTGTGAAACTTAATTCTAACGGTGTTTCACGACCGAACATGTCAACATGAATTACCACGCTCTGCTTGCCCGGGTTAATGCTCTTAATAACACCAACCATATTCTTCCAAGCTTCAGCTGTTACTGTAACGGCATCTCCCACCTCGAAGTTAACTACAACTTCGCTGGCTGCAGCATTAGCTACTGAGATTCCCAAAGGCTCCATTTCTGCTTCGGTAAGTGGCACCGGCTTAGATCCCGGTCCTACAAAACCTGTAACACCTCTTGTATTGCGTACTACATACCATGTATCATCATTCATGAACATGTTAACAAGAACGTAGCCCGGAAACAGCTTCTTCTGTGACTGCTTCGCAACGCCATTCTTAAGTTCAACTACGTCCTGCATCGGAACTGTTACTTCAAGTATCTGATCCTGAAGTTTTCTGTTCTCAATAGTCTTTTCAATATTTGCCTTTACCTTGTTTTCATAACCGGAATAGGTATGAACTACATACCACTTTGCCTCTGACATACAATCACCTTTGCCCTTATTATTATAGCTTTACGAACTTGTCTTATTAGATAATAAAATCAAGACCGAATTTGATAATCGCGTCAACAATTAAAATCAACACACACATAATAATAGATAAAACTACAACTGCAATGGTCTGTTTAACCAGGCGTTTCTTGTCCGGCCAGATAATCTTCTTAAATTCAGCCTTAAGACCTTTAAACCAGCTCTTTTTAGGAGCTTTCTCTGTACTAACGGTTTCTGCCATAAGATTCTCTCCTTTGCTTAATTGTAATTACTATTTTGTTTCCTTGTGCATTGTGTGCGTCTTACAGAATCTGCAGTACTTCTTTGTTTCCATTCTGTCAGGATGAGTCTTCTTATCCTTTGTTGTGTTGTAATTACGCTGCTTGCATTCTGTACATGCCAATGTTATCTTCGTTCGCACAACTTCCACCTCCACTTTTCATAATTATGGTCCTCTTTTTTGGCATAAAAAAAAGACCTCTTCCAAATCTCTTGCTCATATACTATAGCATAGCACCCTTGCAAAGTCAACATTTTTTTGATTTTTTTCATATTTTTCATGAAACCTATGGCATATTTATTTTTAATGTGTTATAATACATTTGTATAATTAGATTTTTACACAAGGAGGTGTAAAGGATGATCAGTACTGCATATCAGTATTTCCTTAGTGAATACGGTCGCATGGAAGCGAGCAGATATGATGCCCACAAGAAGAGTGAGCTCAGACAGAATTATAATAATGTAGTTAGTCTTAATAAGACATCTCCGCTTTACAGCATTGATTTGTCCGAAGACACCAAATTCGAATTAATCAATCTGGCAGAGAATTCACGTATTCTGCGTAACAAGCTATACGAAGTTTTCGGTAATAACGAAACAGCCGGCGGTCTTCAGCGTAAGAGTCCTTACTCTTCTAACCCTGATATTCTTGATGTTGAATATATCGGTGTAGATGCTGATGATGCAGATATGCCGGAATATCTTGTAAGAGTTAAGCAGTTAGCTACTCCTCAGGTTAATGTGGGAGATTTCCTTCATTCCGACAGTCACAGTCTTTCAGCCGGTACATATTCGTTTGACCTTTCTATTGGTAATAATGCATATGAATTCCAGTTCAAGGTTAATGAAGATACTACCAATTATGAACTTCAGGACAAATTATCGAAGCTTATTAATCGTTCTGACATCGGACTTGATGCAAGAGTTATCAAGGATGCGAACGGCAGTAGCGCGATAGAGATTACTTCCTTATATACAGGAAGCGATGAGTCCGGCAGACTTTTCTATTTTTCTGATGATAATACATCACAGAAGAGCGGAAGTGTTGAGCATCTTGGACTTAATAATATAAAGCAGCTCTCTGATGATGCAATTATAGAGATTGATGGTACCGAGATATCATCTGCTACGAATTCTTTTACATATAATAATATGTTCCAGATAGATGCCAAGGCAACTACTACCGGAGATGAATTCGTAGAGATCGGCTTCCACCGTCTCCCTGAGACAATCAACTCCGAGTTGCAGGTTTTCGCCGATACTTATAACAAGCTTTTCAGTCTTTCTGATAACAAGGAATCTCGTATAACACAGAAGCTTGGTCAGGAGCTTAACTATATTTCAGCCGAATATTCAGGTATGCTTGAAACTATCGGTATGTCCAGAGACGAGAATGGTTATATTCAGGTTGACAGCTCTGCTGTATTACAATCTGCTAAAGACGGAACTCTTGATAATAACTATTCTGAACTTTTAAGTCTCCAGAGACGTTTACTTAATAAGACCACACAGATTTCTTCTAATCCGTTTGTATATATTGATAATACTGTAGTGACTTATCCGAACCCTGCTTCACCTTCGTATAAGCCATATCAGCAGTCAGCGTATACCGGTCTTTTGTTTAGCTATGCATTATAGATTCACAGAATTTAAGAGCCCGCACAGATTTGTTCTGTTGCAGGCTCTTTTTAATTCTCACATCCGATTCTCATCGGCATATTTTTAATTATATTATACTTCTACATAGAAGCCTTTAGCTTCATCGCACTCACCATGTTTCGGGATTCTTTTATCCTCCGGAGGCGGTGTCATATAATCTCCGTATATGAGCTTAAGTACTCCGTCATAATTATCCGGTCCCATAAGCTTATATCCTTCAAAATCATAATCCACCGTCTTTACAACTCCCTCAAGCGGTATGATAACATGGCCATAACCCGGCTCATAGTTACTATAATAGCATAGACTGCTGTTCTTTCTATTATAATGTGTTGCCGCTTTCTTTTCGATTCTATATATAGTCTTAAGCGAAAAAAGCTTACCCAGTGTCGCAAGTGTCATAACCTGAAGCTTCTGAAGGCCTTTATATTTGGCGTAATCAAGCTTATAACGGTGTCCCATAGCCATACCGTATATCACATACATTTTTAAAATATGAAGCTTTCTCCAAAATGCATTCTCACTTATCTTATCTATAACAAATAAGTCCACGCATACCTTATTCGGTATATTATCGTAATAATTACTTTCCTCGTCCTCAAAATGCTTACGGCTCTTAGTATATACAAGCTTTGGGGTAAAATCAAAGAACGCCTTACCTCCGCCTATATCCACAGGTCTCACAAGTTCTATGCCTTCCGCAAGTTCATCCTTCGCGACCTCAAGAAACCTCTCATAGTCTCCTCTCACAAAGGCGATATCCACATCATCATCCCACGGAATAAAGCCTTTATGCCTTACAGCTCCGATAAGCGTTCCCGAATCCATAAGATACTTAATATTATGTTTCCTGCATATTCTGTCTACCTCAAGCAATATCTTAAGATTCGCTTCATGAACCTTCTTAAGCATGTCCATAATGTCTTTCCTTTCCATATAACATATAGGCGCATTTTATTCTACCGGAAACTTCTTCTATATTTGTACAAGAGCTTCCTTGATGGCATCGGCCATGTATCTGAGCATAGGCTCTGTCATACCCGGATATACTCCTATCCAGAAGCTGTCCTTCATTATTCTGTCAGTAGCTTTAAGCTCTCCTACTACACGATAGCCTTCGCCTGTAGCTCTCATCTCATCAAAGCATGGGTGTTTAATAAGATTACCCGCAAAAAGCATTCTTGTCTGAACACCTTTTTTCTCTATATAGCTTACAATGGCGCCACGGTCTACGCCTTCCTTACATGTTAACAAGAAACCGAACCAGCTTGGTTCTGAGTTCTCGCAAGGTTCAGGAAGAATAAGCTTGTCTTCACATTCAGCAAGCTCATTTCTAAGAAATTCGAAATTCTTTCTACGTTTCTCTACAAAACTTGGGAATTTCTTAAGCTGTGCGCATCCGACTGCTGCCTGCATATCAGTTGCCTTAAGATTATATCCGAAATGCGAATATACATATTTATGGTCATATCCAAGCGGAAGCTCTCCATACTGTCTGTCATAACGATGTCCGCACATATTGTCAACTCCTGACGGGCATGAACAATCTCTTCCCCAGTCTCTTATGGAACGGGCAATTTTATTAAGAAGCGGATTAGCTGTATATACTGCGCCGCCTTCTCCCATCGTCATATGATGCGGCGGATAAAAACTTGATGTACCGATATCTCCTATCGTTCCTGTAAGCTTCTTTACGCCGTCATATTCGTAAACACTTCCAAGTGCATCGCAATTATCCTCAACAAGCCAAAGATTGTGCTTATCACAAAATGCCTTAACCGCGCCGAGATCAAAAGGATTACCAAGCGTATGCGCAATCATAACTGCCTTAGTCTTATCTGACAACGCCTCTTCAAGCATACTTACGTCTATATTATATTGCGGAATCGTAACATCAACGAATACCGGCACAGCTCCATACTGGATTATCGGTGCTACTGTTGTCGGAAAGCCTGCCGCAACTGTAATAACCTCATCGCCTCTTCTTATACGGCGGTCACCAAGTAGTGGTGAAGTAAGTGTTGTAAAAGCAAGCAAATTAGCTGATGATCCTGAATTAACTAATAAGCAATACTTAACTCCAAGATATTTGGCAAAGCTTTTTTCAAATTCATCAGTATATCTTCCTGCAGTGAGCCAGAACTCAAGTGAGCTGTCCACGAGATTAACCATCTCATCCGAGTCATACACTCTTGACGCATATGGTATTCTGTCTCCTTCGGTATATTCTTTCTTAGCATGATATTTATCGCAATATTCTGCTGTAAGCTTAAGAAGCTCTTCCCTGGCTTCCTTCTCTGTCATATTATCAAACATTAGTTTTTCCTTCTCTCTGTTAAAACATGTCTTTTATCTGTTTATCCATACATGCAACGACATCTCCGCCGGATGCATATACCTTTGACCACTCAACCGTTCTTTCAACTGCTTCTTTTATCGTCCAACGCGGCTTCCATTCAAATGTATTCTTGCACTTAGTGCAATCAAGCTTAAGGAAACCTGCCTCATGCGGGCCTCCGTCATACTTATTAATCCATGTCTGATTCTCGCCCCAGGCTTCACAGAACAAATCCGTAAGTTCTCCTGTAGTAATACAATCCGAATCATCAGGTCCGACATTGTAATATCCTGCAAGCTTAGGATTCTTCTCCTGCTCTGCAGCAATCATAAGATATACATATACCGGCTCAAGCACATGCTGGAATGGTCTTACCGAATGTGGATTACGCACTATAACTGCCTCTTTGTTCATGGCAGCTCTCACACAATCAGGAATTATTCTGTCATGTGCAAAATCACCGCCACCTATTACGTTACCGGCACGTGCTGTTGATATCGCAACATCCCTGTCTGCAAAGAACGAACTCTTGTAGCTATGTGTAACCAGCTCTGAACAAGACTTACTGTTAGAATACGGGTCGTATCCGTCAAGCTCATCTTCTTCTCTGTATCCCCTCTGCCACTCGTTGTTCTTATATACCTTATCCGTAGTGACATTAAGAAAGCTTTTTACTGTATCGCTAAGTCTTACACATTCTAATATATTTACCGTACCCATAACATTTGTTTCATAGGTATATACCGGCTCTTTATAAGATTCACGCACTATAGGCTGTGCCGCCAGATGAAAAACTATCTCCGGCTTCGCCTCACTAAAAGCCTTACAAAGACTTGTAAGGTCGCGCACATCCCCTATTACTGAATTGATCTTATCTTTTATATCACATAAATCATACAGATTCGGCTCACCTTTCGGTGGTTCCAGTGAATAGCCCGTCACTATTGCGCCTGCATTCACAAGCACTCTCGTAAGCCAACTTCCTTTAAACCCTGTATGACCTGTGATAAAAACCTTTTTCCCTTTATAAAATGACAAGTCAAGCATCCTCGGCATCTCCTTTCAACATTCCGGTCAGCCCTGCAAATTAATTATCTTCGCTTTCTGTTATGCTTTCTAATCACGCTCTGCTTCATATATTCTTACGCAAAGATGATAATCTTCTTTGTTTCCGTTTATAATTGCATAACCATTGTCTTCGTCCTCAAGGTCTTCAGTTCTGTATAAGCTTATACAGTTATCCGGTGTGCCCTCATAGCAGGTTATGTCTATTCTATATTCTTCGTCCGGGTTAACTTTAATTCCCTCAAGAGATAATGCAACCCATCCGTTATCCTCAAAATCAACAGCATTAAGTCTTTGTGAGCAGATGATATTGTTGCCGGCAACATTTACGATATTTACCTCTATGTCAACATCATTTTCTCTCATATAAGTTGCAACCTTAAATTCAAGCTTATCAAGTTCACCGCTCTGTGGCACGAATACCTGCGCCATCTGTGTGTTAATAAGCGGAGGCATAACTCCATATGCATCGTCCGTATTGTATGTTACATATGGCGGAAAAGCTGCAACTATAAAGCATATCACCGCAGGGATAATAAATATACCTACACCAGCAAGGAATCTGGTTCTAATCCATCCCATGCAATTATCTACATTATTCTTAAAATCACTTACGCAGTATTTCGGATGCTTAAACAATGCTGACACTACCAAAAGTGCGGTAAATAATGTATATACCAATCCCATATCAGAGATTACATACAGATCCTTCATCATAAGCTTGGTGCCAATGTACTTATATATATAATCACCGAAAATTCCCCATGAAAAGAGTTCCTGATCAACATGATTTGGCCACATGTTAACCGTATAAATGGAGAAGAACAGCATCATCAGTATATCAAGCACCATGAATATCTTCATGTCCCTGTGGATAAATGCACTAAGTACAAAGAACGGCATTGCAAGTAATAACCACTGCGGATGCCACTGGCTGAGTCCGAAAAGTGCTACAATTACAAGACAGGAAAGATATAATGACCATTTAACCGTGTCAACATCATCCTCCGGCTTTTTAAAATATGCATATGCACATATAAAGCCCCATAAAAGCACAACATAGCTTACGGTACCCATACCGACATCAAGACCTGCCGTATATACATAACTCGTAGCTCCGAAGCCAAGCACATATTCTCTAAATACTTCATTACCATAATATAATACAAACTCAATAGCATACGGTATTGCAACCAACACTATATCGCGAATTATTTTCCAGATATTCTTCTCTCTAAGTAACAATAACGGTATAAAGAAAAGAATTGACCACAGCTTAAACGGTATCGATATGGCGAAAAACAATACGAAAAGTTTATTATTCTTCTTATAATAATGGTATAAACCAAGAAGCATGAAGAATATTGTAAAAATATCATACTGTCCAAACATGAACTGGCTAAAGAAGCCAATCGGTGCTGTAAGAAATGCGTATGCACAAAGCTTGGATTTCTTACTTCCCATACCCATAACTGAAGCAATCTTGTAAATAACAATTCCGGAAGCGATGTATAATGACACCGGAAGTAACTTATACCACATAATTACCCAGAATGTAGCGTATCTTTCAGGATGCGTTACAATTCCCAAAAGCTTCATAGGTATATTCCAGATAGCGAACATGATATATGCATTAGGCATATAGCTGTCCCACATATTATATTCGTACGCTGCCCAGTCATAATAATCAAGAATGTGTCCCTGCAGATATGCATACGACGAACCTGCCGTATGCATTATATCTCCCTGTTGGAATGTTAGGAAACACATTATTCCTATTATCGCAAAAACAACATAATCAAATATGGTTAGCGGTTTTTCTACCGCAGCGAACCCTTTAAACTTTTTCATCATATACTCCTATCCACACTTCACGGCTTATTTTAGATTATTTTCAACAATCTTTACACAAAGGTGATAATCCATTCTGTCTCCTCCGATTATCGCATATCCGTGATCATATTCACCGATATCCTCTGTCCTGTAAAGTGTAACACAATTCTCATCATCCGCATCATAGCAGGATATGTCTATCCTATAGGTATTGCCGACTACCAGCTTGGCATTTTCCGTATCAACAGACAACCATGCTCCGTCTTCACAATCAAGCATCTCGATGTCTTTAGCAAAAACAACCTCTCTCGTAGTTGCGTCCCTTACGGTCACATTTAATGTAACATCATTTTCTCTTTCATAAGTTCCTACAACGAATTCTATTCTTTCAAGCTCGCCTCTCTTAGCGATAAACACCTGTGTTACTTCCCTGTCTATCATACCGCTTATATCGGTATACTTCTCATCTGCACAGAAGGTAACATATGGCGGAAATACGACTGCCAGTAAATACAGGAATGCCGGTATAAGAAAAATCGCAAGTCCTCCGATAAATCTTGTTCTTATGATTCCCATAGTTCCCTTTTGCAGGCAAGACTTAAAGTTACCAAGTCCGAACGACGGGTGTTTAAACACTGCCATAACCAACAGAAGCGCCACATAGAATGATAGAGCAAAATCTGCATCTTTAAACGGAATTATATTGGCAATGGTGGTCTCACACTCACCATATCTCGCTATCAGATTACCGAGTATACCCTTATCAAAAAGTATCTCATCTGCGGCATTCTGGAATTTATTTACAACGATAACTACGAAGAAAAACATCATAAGCAAATCAAGTGCCATAAAAATCTTAGTATCGCTATGAATAAATGCACCGAGTACAAGGAACGGAACCATCAAAAGAAGCCACTGCGGATGCCATTTACAGAATCCGAAGATTCCAAGCATCATAAGTGTAATGAAATACAGCGCCCACTTGATTCTCTCTTCCTTAAGTGTAACATTCTTAAAATATGCGCATGCCGCAATAATACAACAGAACATTATAACTACACTGATGCTGCTCATACCCGTAAGTATTCCCGCATCATCTACGTATCCTGTCGCAGAAAATCCCAACACATACTCAACAAATGTATGGTTACCGATATATATTAATCCCTCGATAAGAATCGGAACCAGTGACAAGACGAGAGCACCTATAACCTTACCTATATGCTTGTGTTTAATTAACAGAAGCGGTAAGAATATAAGCAATGCAAAATATTTAAACGTAAATGATATTGCAAAGAACAATACAAACAGCACATCCCTGTCCTTAAGCCAGAAATACAGACCTAACAATACAAAGAACACTGTAAAAATATCATATTGTCCAAATATGAACTGGCTAAAAAAACCTATAGGAGCAGTCAGAAATGCATATGCACAGAGCTTGGATTTCTGTTTACCAAGGCCTATTTCTTCTGCAATCTTATACATAAGCCATCCGCTTACCATGTATAATATGGAAGGAAGCAGCTTATTCCACATAAGAATTCCAAAGGTAATATCATCTGTCCTCGGCACATCAAGAAGTCCAAATATATAAAGCGGCAAATTCCATATAGCAAACACTATATATGTGCTAGGCATATAACTGTCGTTAATCCCAAGTGTCGCATTATAATCATAAAAATCAAAAATGTGTCCGTTAAGATAGCCTACAGATGATGCTGCCGTATGAATGATATCGCTGTTCTGAAACACGAAGAAGCAAACAATGGCAGCTGCCAGGAACATAAAGTAATCTATTTTTTTCAAAGGCGGTTCTGCAATATCACGAAGCAATTGCCTTCCCGCCAAAACACCTTTGGCTAATTTAAAATTAAACTTTTTCATCTTCACCTCTAAGACTATAATCTGCACGATTCAATGTAAAGTTCGGATTATAATATGGGTCTCCCTTCTTAAGAATCTCGGAATGTCTATCCCTAAAAAGCTTAACCTCGTTTTCAAATCTTTCTTTTTTCTCCTTGGTATCCTCAAAGCCTCTTGATTTGGACTCGTAATGATACAGCTCAGCATATGGTGTAAACACGATAAGCTTGCCCTTCTCACGTACTCTGAGACAATAATCAACATCATTAAACGCAACTGTGAAAATCTCGTCAAGTCCTCCAAGCTCATCATATAACGACTTCGAAGTAAGCAAGCACGCTCCCGTAACCGCGCTGACATTCTGCGCGTAGAAAAGCTTGCCCATGTAACCCAAATTATCCTTAGTACAGCCATAATGGGTATGCCCTGCTGCCCTGTGTGCTCCAAGTCCGATAACGATGCCTGCATGCTGGATTGTATCATCCTCATAATAAAGCTTGGCACCAACTACCCCAACATCCTCGCGTTGTGCATACATAAGCATCTCTTCCATCCACTCAGGTGTGATGACCTTAGTGTCGTTATTTAAAAGAAGCAGATATTCACCATCAGCATATTTTGCGCCAAAATTATTGATTGCCGCATAATTAAACGTTCCTTGATAACGAACTACTTTCACATTATCCAGACTTTCAATATATTCATAGTATCGGAAGGTAATATCTTCTGTACTGTTATTCTCTATAACTATAATCTCATAATTGTCATAGGTAGATATCTCTCTTATGGAATCGATACATCTTGTAAGGTCCTTAACATGGTCCTTATTCGGTATAAGAATGGATATCTTTGGTCTGTCCGTAAGCTCATACTTAAGTCTGTAAATGGTAGGAAATGCCTTTGAGCTTTCCACCTCTGCCTTAATTCCATGCTTAAGAAGACTGTCTCTTACAGCTCTTTTTCCCGAATCGATAGCATAGGTTTTGGCATTTATGTCAGAAGCTACTGAACCCGGATGTGATCTCCAGAAGTATAACAGCTTCGGCACATGACATACCTTCTTAGCATTATCAGTAAGTCGCAGAATCATATCATGATCCTGACTACCGTCATATTCTTTTCTAAAAAGCTCTGTTCCTTCCATGAGCTTAGCTGAGAATGCAGAAAAATGACAAATATAATTATTAGCGCGAAGATTGTCCACCGCATAATCCGGCTTAAAATGGAAGGTTATGATATCTGTAATATCTTCTCCCTCAAATGTTGCTTCATCCGTATACACAAAATCCGCGTCTTCTTCACATATTTTAACCATCATCTCGTATAAAGCCGCCGGATGAAGTACATCATCATGGTCAAAAAGAGCAATAAATTCTCCTGTTGCCATGGAATAACATTCATTGGTATTGCCCGCTATTCCTTTATTCTCGTCAAGCTTCTTATATACTATTCTGCTATCCTGTTCACGGTATTTAAGACAACGCGCACCAACTGCCTTATGTGCATCGTCACTTCCGTCTGCAAGGCAGAGCTCCCAATTCGCATAGGTCTGTGCGATTACCGAGTCTATCATCTCTTCAAGATACTTTATCGGTGTGTTCCAAAGCGGAACGAGTATACTGAACTTGATATTTCTGTCAAACTTCGCACTTTCCTGCTTTGCTCTCTCCTCTGCAGTGAGTACATGATGCTTCACATATTCCTTTGACACGCTTTTATGTGTTAATTTGTTCTTTGTTTTGTAAAGGACTCCTTTTATTCCGTTATTGTGAAATTCTATTCTCGCTTTCTTCAGCAAAAAACCAAGGCTGTCCTTCTTTTTCTTGCCCATCTTCTTTATCCTTTCTTATACAACATAGATGCACCGGTTGTTGCGTGTATCTTAAAGCACATCTGCAAAATGCTTTTCAAGCTTCTTGAATGTAAATATTCCGATAAGTCCTATCACCGCTACAACACCCCAGAAACAGAGTGTCCATGTCGGCTTCTCCCAGAACCATGTTCCGTATATGAACGCATCTCTGTAACCGCTTACAATGTAATATATCGGGTTAAGTTTAAATATCCAGTGTGCGCTCGTTGGTATATTAGTAAATGCTTCAAGCTCCCAAAGTATCGGTGTAAGCCACATGAGAAACTGAAGTATAATATTGATAATCTGTCCCAGGTCTCTGAAAAAAATCACCAATGCTGATGTAATGTACGATAAGCCAAGTACCAATGCCGTAGCTGCAATAGTATAATATATAACCTGCACAAGTGCAAATGTCAGCGGATATCCGAACAAAATATATACCACAATGGCAACTACGATAAAAAACGCATGCACATAAAGTGCCGTAAGTATCTTCACTATCGGAAGTACGCTTATCTTAAAAACAACCTTCTTAACAAGGTACGAGAATTCCAAAAGGCTGTTGGTAGCGTTGGTAAGTGATTCAAAGAAAAACAACCACGGAACCATACCCGCAACAAGCCAGAGTGCATATGGCACATTACCGCTTGCCGGTGCCGACTTTAATCCCCATTGAAATACAAGAATATAAATGAATATCGTCACCACAGGCTGAATGAATGCCCATATTGCCCCGAGATAAGACGCAGCATATCGCATCTTAAAATCTTTATTTGCAAGATTAAATATAAGTCTTCGGTTTGAATAAAGGTCAACAAACCATTGAAAACATTTTCGTATTTTTGACATAGTGAATCATTTACCTTCCTCTTAGGATATCGCCTATCTTACGAAGAGGCTTGGTTATCTTCCAACTGGTAGAATTAAGTGCCTCATTAACTGTCTGTTTTAAAACAGCACATTCATTTCTGAGTGCATTAAGCTCTGCATCCTTCTGTGCAACGGCACTTTCAAGCTGTGCATTTCTAGCATCAAGCATGGCCTCCTTGGCTGTAACATTCTGCTGTAAGAGCATAGCTTCATTCCAGATATCTCCCATCTCATTAATAAGTGTATCACTAAGGGAAATCATCTTATATACAAGCTTTACAGAATGGAATTTCTTCCCCGACACCGGCATAAGCTCTATAGCCGGGTCATTAGTCATGAACATGTACCGGTTACCATGACTGTAAGTAGCATTAGTCGCCGCTACTCTAAGAGGTTTATCCTCACCTTCACTTAAATCCGTAAAAGATATTATTTCCATAAAGCATGGTGCATTAATCGGGTCAAATCGAAGTTTGGAAACATCCTCTCCGATAATGGCTTCCATCGTTATAACAGCAGTTTTATCAACATTTCCCATCGTAGTTGTTATACTGTCACTCTCATCAAAGCCTTTACCTCTGTCCATATAAAGCTGAGAATAATAATGTGGCAGACCGCCGGTTATATAGTTCTCTGTCTCGCCAATAAACTCCGGTCCCTTCTTAACTTCATATACATACTGATATATCTCACCATATCTTCTTGTCTTCCAGAAAACAGGATCTATTCCCGGAACGTCCTCGTTATGTACCGGAATCTCTGTAGCTCCTGTCGGTGCATAAGTCGCAAATCTCTTAGCAACCGTAAGACCTGTACGGTTCATTGCATTCTCAAGACTGTTCTTGGTAAAAAAATGTATATGCGTATTATCAAGAAGTCCTGTTTTATTGTATTCAAATTCATGATTAAGAAGCGAAATAAGTACTGAATTATGCGCAAGGTTAGGCACCGAAAACAGTATCGAACCATCCTGCTTAAGTAACTGCTTCGCTCTTATAAGTACCTCTTCCGGATTTCTGAGATGCTCAAGAACATCTGCAAATGTAATATAATCAAAGCGGATATTTTCATATTTATCATACCAGCTATATGTTTCGATATCATCAATAACTAAGTCCTCTCCGTACTGAGCGGCTTCCTTAGCTGCTTCTTCATCAATCTCCACAAGATAGACCTTGCAATCAAGTGCCTCCTTAAGATACTTAGTCATACGTCCGTTAGCCGGACCAAATTCCAACACAGTGGAGCCTCTCTTTATCTGATTAATAATAAGAGATAATGAGTTCGTGTTAATCATATCCAAATCAAAATCATATTTTGAATGTTCTATCATCTTAGTCACCTTCCTCTTACATGCTCCACTTATGGTGAAGTACTGTTATACCCTCTGCCACGTAATCCATCTTAACGAAGAATTTCTTAGCCTGAGAGCGATAATCAAAATTAACTGTAGCCGTCTTATCAAATAATGCCACATCGAAGTAATAGTTACCTCCTGTGAGGTTAAATCGTTCATAAGTCAGCTTATAGGTATTGCTTCCTTTTTTCCATGGTATCTTTTTACTATCTAAAAGAGTATTAAGCCCACATATATAATTATGGTCAATGCTTCTTATCGCTATTCCAAGCACCGGTTCATTAACATTCTCCTCATGGACGTCATAGTCAACGACTACCGTCACATCCTGTCCAAAAGGAATCTCATTTATCTCTTCCCCCTGTTCATTAAGAAGTCTTACATCTTTCACCTCTGCAATAACACCATTGGCATTCGCTGCAGCCTCTTCTTTGGATGTCCCTGCTGTATTTCCTTCGCCATCCGTCGCATTAGGCCCATCCCCCGTCGACGCCTTATCAGATGCCTCACCATCAAGGCTAATCATCGACATATATTCCTCAAACGGAAGTCCGCTCTTAAGAAAATCATTATATTTATCGGTTACAGGGTCTGTCTCTCCATCCATAACCATCTTACCATCATTAATCCATATAGCTCTCTTACAGAAACGCTTAATCATATTAAGGTCATGGCTTACAATGATTACGGTTTTGCCGGCGTTCATGAACTCAATAAATTTGTCCATACATTTCATTTGAAATCTGGTATCGCCGACTGCAAGTGCCTCATCCACTATAAGTATCTCAGGGTCAACATGTATCGCTACTGCAAATGCAAGTCGCACAAACATACCGCTTGAATATGTCTTAACCGGCTGATTGATAAAACCGCCGATATCCGCAAATGATATTATGGATTCAAGTCGTTTATCCATCTCTTCCTTCGGGATGTCAAGAATTGTACCGTTAAGATATATATTCTCGATACCGGTAAACTCCATATTAAAGCCCGCACCGAGTTCAAGAAGCGCCGATATCTTGCCATTAACCTCTACTTTACCGGAAGTCTGGCTGAGCACACCCGTAAGAATCTTAAGGAGTGTGGATTTACCACTACCATTCTTACCGACAATACCAATGGTCTCGCCTCTTTCCAGCGCAAAGCTCATCTTATCAAGAGCATAGAAATCCTTGGAGTATCTCTTATTTCTTAACGAAAAAGTCTCCTTAAATCTATCCTTTGGGCTGTCATATAGCTTATATATTTTTGTAACATCTTCAAAACGAACCACTGTATCGCTCATTGTCATAACCTCTTACGAATGGCACCAATACTGTCGTGCCATACTATCTTTACATGTTTTTCTTATATTCCTCAATACCGCTCCACTTCTTATCTTTATCAGAAAGAAGGAGCTCCATATCAGCCGGGATAGGCCAGATGATACCGATATCCGGATCATCCCACTTAAGTCCGCCCTCATCATTCGGATGATAGAAATCTGAACACTTGTAGGCAAACTCTGCTGTATCTGAAAGCACTACGAAGCCGTGT
>JAFTJD010000042.1 GCA_017456585.1 Lachnospiraceae bacterium | reverse complement strand
TGTAATAAGCATCAACGGTTGTTTAAGGTAACCACATAGGCGCGTTCAATGAAGCATGGCAAAGTAAATTCCCCTAAGGTCGTAGAAGTTGCGAGACACATCATGTAATAAGCATCGACGGTTGTTTAAGGTAACCACATAGGTGTGTTCAATGAAGCATGGCAAAGCAAATTTCCCCCAAGGTCGTAGAAGTTGCGAGCAAAATCATATGATAAGCTCCGAAGTTTGATTCAGACAACCTACGGAGGCGTGTTCATCGAAGCGTTGCAAAGTCAAGTTCTACTAAGGGAGCTAGTTGTCAGCGGCAAAATAAATATCCACATGATGGGTGTGGATGAAGTGCGAAGGTGTAAATGGGTTCACAAATGCGTGATAGTAGATTGTGGAGGTGTGAAATGAGAAAGAAAATGGAGTTTAGAATGCCTACGGCTTATGCGATTTTGCTTACGCTGTTGGTTGTGGTTTCGGTAGTTACGATTTTTGTACCGGGAGTTAGGAGTGCCTCATTGTCAGATGTGGTTATGGCTCCGGTTAATGGTTTTGTAAGTGCACTCGATGTGGCGATATTTGTTATGTTTCTCGGAGGTTTTCTGGGAGTAGTTAATAAGAGCGGTGCTCTCGATAACGGAATTGCTGCAGTGGTGAGAAGGCTTAAGGGAAATGAGATGCTACTGATTCCGATTCTTATGATATTGTTTTCTGTAGGCGGGACAACCTATGGTATGGCGGAAGAGAGTATTGCGTTTTATTCGCTTATAGTGGCAACAATGGTGGCTGCAGGTTTTGATACACTTGTGGGTGCGGCGATAATAATGCTTGGTTGCGGTGTCGGCGTTATAGGTTCGACGGTGAATCCGTTTGCAATATCGGCGGCTGTAGATGCGATTAAAGGAGCATTTCCGGATATTGAGATTAACCAGACGATAATTATTGTTATCGGATTGATTTTATGGTTTAGTTCGTTAGCAGTTGCCATATTTTTTGTGATGCGTTATGCCCGAAAAGTAAAGAACAATACAGGAAGAGGTCTCTTAACACCCAGAGAGCATGAGGCGGCTCACAAAACATATCATGAGGAGTCCGCTGCAGAAAAAGGTGCTGACTTTGATGCAGTTAGTGCAGTTTCGGAGAAAAGTATTGAGTTTACCGGAAGAATGAAAGCGGTTTTGGTGGTTTTTGCAATAGCATTTGGTGTAATGGTTGTAAGCCTTATCCCGTGGCAGAACTTTGGTATTACAATTTTTAAAAACACATCCCTTCTTACAGGGGCAAATCTTGGCGAATGGTATTTTAAGGAGCTTCAGGCATGGTTTTTTCTTTGTTCGATAATTGCAGGAATAATCGGTAAATTGCATGAAAGCGAAATAGTGCAGAGCTTTGTGTCGGGAGCAGCAGATATGGTAGGAGTTGCCCTTATAATTGCCATTTCCAGAGGAATATCGGTAATAATGGGAAGTACCGGACTTGATATGTTTGTACTTGGCAAATTTTCCGGATTATTATCTGATGTGTCACCGACGGTTTTTACAATCGGAACTTATGTGGTCTATCTTGGACTTAGTTTTCTTATACCATCAAGCTCGGGACTCGCCGCCGCTTCCATCCCAACATTCGGAGGACTGGCAAGCCAGCTCGGATTAAGCCCTGAGGTTATGATTATGATTTTTTGTGCAGCTAACGGACTTGTTAATCTTATAACACCTACAAGCGGTGTCGTAATGGGTGGTCTTGCGATATCTAGGCTTGAGTGGATGACGTGGGTGAAATTTGCACTGAAGGTGCTTGGAGTGCTTTTGGTAATTAATCTTTTAGTGCTATGTGCGGCAATGGTAATATTAAGTTGAGAAAAAAGGTTCGGCGTATAAATATAAGCCTTATATTTTGATGAGAAAGCTCGGTACAGGAGTTGTTACGGCACTTGCACCGAGCATTTTTAACATTATTTAAGCCTTATTTTTGTGGACTTTTTCGAATATTTTTGGTTGCTATTGGTATGGTTAAATTATATAATGTAATGTATAAAAATAGGTTTATCAATACGGAGGTACTTATGAAAAAGAAAGTAGCACTGCTTTTAGCAGTAATGATGCTGGCGCTTACTGCATGTCAGGATAAACCGGCAGCAGAGACAACAGCAGCGACAACGACACCTGTAGCAACAACACAACCACCTTCAACAGAAGGTACTACAGAAAGCGCTACGGGAGAGACGACAACTGCCCCTGCGGTTGTGGTAACACCGGAGAAGGGTGTAATGCAGGTTTTTACACAGAGTGCGGAGACTCTTGCGAATAACAAGGCACTTTGGGAGAATCGCGAGTTGACAACCAGACAGATGGAGAAGCTTGACAGAGGCTTGGTTGCGGTAAAGAACGACATGGGCGTTTTTGTTTCATGGAGATGGCTTGGAGATGAATCAAATACAGTAGAATACAATTTATACAGAGATGGTAAGAAGGTTAATGCATTTCCTCTTAACGTAACTAATTACACCGATACAAATGGTACTGCAGAGAGCACATATCAGGTTGCTGCAGTTGTGGATGGTGTAGAGCAGGCGAAGTGCGAAGCTGTTTCAGTATGGGAGCAGGGATATTACGAGATTCCGTTAATCGAGATGCCGAAATCAGACAACAAGAGAACAGAATACGAGCCAACAGAGACAAGTATTGCTGACCTTGATGGTGATGGCGTGTATGAAATTGTGTTAAAGGTTGAACCGACTGACAGACAGGATAACGCTAATGATGGTATGACTAATCCTACATACCTTGACGCATATAAGTTAGACGGAACACATATGTGGAGAATTAACATTGGATATAACATCAGATCAGGTAATCACTATACACCTATTATGGTATATGACCTTGATGGCGATGGTAAGGCAGAGGTAGTATTTAAGACAGCTGATGGTACTACAGATGCAGCAGGAACCGTTATAGGTGATCCTGATAAGAAGTGGAGAAATGGCTCCGGACGTGTAGTAGACGGTCCTGAGTATCTTACAGTATTTAATGGTGAGACAGGTACTATTATAGATACAATTGATTATGCGGTGGCAAGAGGCGACATCTCATCATGGGGTGATACTTATGGTAACAGAGGCGAGAGATACCTTGCTTGTATCGCGTATCTTAACGGAACTACACCTAGTGTTGTAATGTGTAGAGGATATTATGACCGTACAACACTTGCAGCATATAACTATGTAGATGGTAAGCTTGAACTTTTATGGGTATTTGATACAAATGACGGACATCCTGAATACAAGGCACAGGGTAACCATAGCGTTGCAGTTGCCGATGTAGATATGGATGGTAAGGATGAAATCGTTTATGGTGCATGTGTTATCGATGATGACGGAACAGGCTTGTATTCAACAGGCCTCGGACATGGTGATGCACAGCATACAGGTGATTTGATTCCTAGCAGACCGGGTCTTGAGATTTTCTCAGTTCATGAGCATACAGATGCAGCATTCGGTATGGAGATGCGTGATGCCATGACAGGAGAGATTCTTTGGGGCTCATATGAGAACAAGGATATCGGAAGAGGTGTATCAGCCGATGTTGACCCTGCATATCCGGGGAATGAGAGCTGGGCAGCAGGTAAAATGGTTACCTCAGAAGGAGATATTATTACAACTAACCCTTCTATTTCTTCTAATTTCCGCATTTACTGGGATGGAGATCTTGGTTGTGAGGTTCAGGATGGCAACACTATTGCTGATTGGGTAAGCGAGAAGAAGACAACTAAGCTTGTTTTCTCACATAAGGATTATCAGACTAATACGGGAACTAAGGCAACACCGGGTATTACATGTGATTTAATTGGTGACTGGCGTGAAGAGACTATTTTATTCAAGTCAGACCGTTCAGCTATGGCTATTTTCATTTCAACAGAGCCAACTGATTACAAGGTATACACATTGATGCACGATTTACAGTATCGTACATACATTGCAACACAGAATGTAGGTTACAACCAGCCTGCACATACAGGATACTATCTTGGATTTGATACCACAGAGATACCTGTACCTCGTGTTACATGGAATGAGAATGGTACTGCTGTTGTAAACCCTGACCTTGCAGCAGGAACTAAGGCATATGATATCGAGACATTGATGAGAGATAATACTGTAGTTTTACAGGCAGATTATCTTAACGGAATCGTTAATGATTATGTTAAGAGAACAGATGCGGCTAACAACAAGGTAGCTGCTTATATGGATTCAGCTACAGCTCATATATATGTACCGCTTACATTTATTGAGACAGCATTCGGTGTGAGTGTTGAATATACAGGTGGTGTACTTAAGGTTGACGGCAAAGAATTAAAATTCGATGCAGGTTTACAGACTAAGAATGGTACTACAGTGTGTGCACCGATAGACATTATTGCGCAGAGCCTTGGCAAGTATGTATACGCAGATTTTACCGGATTTATGTATATCAGTGATGAAGAAGTTGAGATTACAGAAGATATCAAGAAGATCTATCTCAATATCCTTGAGAATTATGTTGAGCCTGAGAGCCTTTCAATGCAGACACCTGTATCAGGTGAGTCTCTCAATGAGAAGCAGATACCTGTATATTCTGTAGAAGCTTCTACAGATGATGGTAACCTCGGTCCATGGGCTGCAGACGGCGATATAGATACAAGATGGAACGGTTGGGATGACGGCGCAACATTAACTCTTGACTTAGGAAAGACAATGGATGTTGCAGCAGTTGCAGCTTCTTTCTACAAGGGCAATGAGAGAAATTACTATTTCGATATAGAGGTTTCTGTTGATGGAGAGAACTGGACAGCAGTTCTTAAAGATCAGGCAAGCCCGATAGCTCTTGATAAGGAAGAACTCTCAATGTTCGCATTCCCTGAGACTGTACAGGCACGTTATGTAAGATATGTAGGACACAACAGCTCAGCTAATAATGCTAATAATATCTGGGAGATTATTGTTTTAGCCCCATAGGAGGCATACATGAACATACTTCATTTAAAATATGCGGTTGAAGTGGCTAAGACCAAGTCAATTAGTAAGGCAGCGCAGAATCTGTATATGGGTCAGCCGAATTTGTCACGCGCCATCAAGGAGCTTGAAACAAGTCTTGGAATAGATATTTTCGTAAGAACCATGCGCGGAATTGTCGTTACACCTGACGGAGAGAAGTTCCTTGAGTATGCAAGAAGAATCGTTGCGCAGATAGATGAGCTTGAGAATATATACGATAATGGCAAGATTCGTAAAAGGTTTTCACTATATGTAACCAAAGGCACTTGCTATGAAGATGCACTTATCAGGCTTATAAACTCCATTCCCAGAGAAGGAGCAGTTGACATAGTATTTAAAGAGGGCACTAATGACGAAGTTATTGATGCTGTTCATAGTCAGGAAGTTAATCTTGGTATAATTAAGGTGAGAACTTCACAAGCAGACAGATATTATACTCAGCTTGGGGATAAAGAGCTTGACTATAGGTCTATGGCACACTACGACTCCTGTAAGCTTCTCATGAAGAAAACTCATTCACTTGCACAGCGTAAAATAATTTCCCTTGAAGAACTTCAAGCATATCCGGAGATTATTTGCGAGAATACTGATAGATTGAGAAAAGATTTTGCCACGGTTAATCTGGGACGATATACTAATAACAGAATCTATGTGCCATCTATGAGTGTAGCATTTGAAATGCTTGAGAGTGTAACCGGTAGTTACATGTTTGCAGGTTTACCTAATGAAGATATTCTTCAACAAAAAGGTCTTGTCGTAAGGGATTCCGAGATGATAACCTTCGAAGCGACAATGGAGTATGAAGATATACTCATATGGCGAACAGGGTATAATCTTACGGATATAGATAAGAGGTTTATTAATATGTGGCAGTAAATTCAAAAATTAATGGAGTGTACGAAATAATCTGTTTCGTACACTCCATTATATTTTTTGCTAACAGTCGTTATCGTCGCTTTTGGATAAAAAGAAAGGTACTCACTTATATATTATGCCCATTACCAGGCTTTTAATGATTATGGTAAGAAGACAAGCTGATATTAGTAAGATAGGTTCGCAAATGTCTAAAAGTATAGTTGTTGATATGTAATAAAGTATATAAGTGTATGCCCATAAAGCATTTTACAGATGCGCAGTGTATTGTTAAAATATTAACGAAAACAAGAACAGACGAAGTCCATTGTTCTTGAATTTTTTTGGGAAAGATTGTTAAAAAATTAACACAATATAAGGAGATGCAAAAAATGGATTATCAAATCGTAGACACTGTTGAAACGTTAGAAGCGGCGCTTAAGAGAGTAAGAGATGCGCAGAAGATTTTCTCAACCTACACACAGGAGCAGGTTGATAAGATTTTTCAGGCAGCGGCTATAGCAGCTAATAAGGCAAGAATTCCGCTTGCAAAGATGGCAGTAGAAGAGACCGGCATGGGTATAGTAGAGGATAAGGTTATTAAGAATCACTATGCGGCAGAGTATATTTATAACGCATACAGAGATACCAAGACATGTGGAGTTATCGAAGAAGATACTGCATATGGAATTAAGAAGATAGCAGAGCCTATCGGTGTAGTAGCAGCAGTTATTCCTACAACTAACCCTACATCAACAGCGATTTTTAAGACATTAATTTCATTAAAGACACGTAACGGTATTATTATCAGCCCACATCCACGTGCCAAGAATTCAACTATTGCAGCAGCTAAGCTTGTGCTTGAGGCAGCAGTGGCAGCCGGAGCACCGGAAGGAATTATCGACTGGATAGATGTACCTTCACTTGAACTTACCAATATGGTAATGAAGGAAGCTGATATTATTCTTGCAACAGGCGGACCGGGAATGGTTAAGGCTGCATATTCAAGCGGTAAGCCGGCACTTGGCGTAGGAGCAGGTAATACACCGGCGATTATAGACGATTCAGCAGATGTTGTGGTTGCAGTTAACTCAATTATTCATTCAAAGACATTTGACAATGGTGTTATCTGTGCATCTGAGCAGTCAGTTATCGTACTTGATAAAGTATATAAGAGTGTTAAAAAAGAATTTGCGGACAGAGGCTGTTATTTCCTTAATCCGGAGGAGACAGAGAAGGTTCGTAAGACTATTATCATAAATGGTGCTTTAAATGCAAAGATTGTTGGACAGAAGGCTACAACTATTGCAGAGATAGCAGGAGTTAAGGTTCCGGATGGTACTAAGATTCTTATCGGAGAAGTTGAAAGTGTTGATATTTCAGAAGAGTTCGCACACGAGAAGCTTTCACCGGTACTTGCCATGTACAAGGCAAAGGACATAAAGGATGCATTTGACAAGGCAGAGCGTTTGGTTGCAGATGGAGGATATGGTCATACATCATCTATCTATCTTGATGTAGCTACACAGCAGGAGAAGCTTAATGAGTTCGCAGCACGTATGAAGACCTGTCGTATCTTAGTAAACACACCATCATCACAGGGTGGTATCGGTGATTTATATAACTTTAAGCTTGCTCCTTCACTTACACTTGGTTGCGGTTCATGGGGTGGCAACTCAGTATCAGAGAATGTGGGTGTTAAGCATCTTATCAATATTAAGACAGTTGCTGAGAGGAGAGAGAACATGCTTTGGTTCAGAGCACCGGAAAAGGTATATTTAAAGAAGGGTTGTCTTCCTGTTGCACTTGATGAGCTCAAGAATGTAATGGGCAAGAAGAAAGCCTTTATCGTTACAGACAGCTTTTTATACAACAACGGATATACAAAAGCAATTACAGATAAATTAGATGCTATGGGTATCGCTCATACAACATTCTTCAATGTTGCTCCGGACCCATCACTTGCATCAGCAAAAGAAGGTGCTGAGCAGATGAAGGCATTTAATCCTGATACTATCATCGCACTCGGTGGTGGTTCTGCAATGGATGCTGCTAAGATTATGTGGGTATTATATGAGCATCCGGAAGTAGACTTCCTCGATATGGCAATGCGTTTCGTAGATATCAGAAAGAGAACCTATACATTCCCTAAGATGGGTGAGAAGGCATATTTCATTGCCATTCCTACATCAGCAGGTACAGGTTCAGAGGTAACACCTTTCGCAGTTATTACTGATGAAAAGACAGGCGTAAAATATCCGCTTGCAGATTATGAGTTAATGCCTGATATGGCTATAATTGATGCAGACCTTCATATGAGTGCTCCTAAGGGCCTTACAGCAGCATCAGGTATCGATGCAGTTACACATGCTCTTGAAGCATATGTGGCTATGCTTGCAACAGATTATACAGATGGTTTAGCTATCCAGGCACTTAAGGTTATATTCGAATATTTACCTCGTGCATACGAGAATGGTCAGGTTGACGCAGTAGCACGTGAAAAAATGGCTAATGCTGCTACAATGGCAGGTATGGCATTTGCCAACGCTTTCCTTGGAGTATGTCACTCAATGGCGCACAAGCTCGGTGCATTCCATCACCTTCCACATGGTGTTGCAAACGCTCTTATGATTGATGAGGTTATAAGATTTAACTCAAGCGAAACACCTGTTAAGATGGGAACATTTTCACAGTACGCTTATCCACATGCAAGAGCTAGATATGCAGAGGTTGCAGATGCACTCGGTATCAAGGGCAAGAATGAAGAAGAGAAGGTTGAGAACCTTATCAAGGCTATCGATGAGTTGAAGGAAAGAGTAGGAATCAAGAAAACAATTCGTGATTACGGTATCGATGAGGCTGATTTCCTTAATCGCCTTGATGACATGGTTGAGCAGGCATTTGATGACCAGTGTACAGGTGCAAATCCTCGTTATCCGTTAATGAGCGAGATTAAGCAGATGTTCCTTAATGCATATTATGGAAAAAATGATGCAGTTTAAGAGATTTTCGTGTAAAATATATATTAGGAATACGTAATAAGAATATATAACAGGAGGTAGATACGATGAATTTGGAACAGGTAATTGCAGTAAGACCGGGAAAAACTATTTACCGTGACGGAGATAGAATGATAAAAGTATTTGATAAGGATTATTCTAAGGCGGATGTTCTTAATGAGGCACTTAATCAGGCGAGAGTTGAGGCGTCAGGACTTAATATCCCCGGAATTCTTGAGGTTACAACAGTAGATGGTAAATGGGCTATTGTAACAGAGTTCATAGAAGGCGAGACTTTGGCTTCACTTATGGAGAAGAATCCTGATAAATTAGATGAATATCTTGATATGTTTGTTAGCTTACAGATGGAGATGCATACAAAGAAAGTTCCTCTTCTTAATAAGCTTAAGGATAAGATGAATTCAAAGATTAGTGCAACCACACTTGATGCTACAACAAGATATGAGCTTCACACAAGACTTGAAGGTATGCCTAAACATAACAAGCTTTGCCATGGTGATTTCGACCCGTCAAACATCATTATTAAGGCTGATGGAACAGCATATATCATTGACTGGGCACATGCTACACAGGGAAATGCTTCTGCTGATGTCGCAAGAACATATCTCTTATTTACGCTTGCGGATAAGAAGGATATTGCTGAGAAATACCTTAACCTTTTCTGCAAGAAGAGTGATACAGCTAAGCAGTACATCCAGAAGTGGATGCCGATAGTTGCTGCATCACAGTCAGTAAAATGCAGAGAGAACGAGAGAGAAGTGCTCCTTTCATGGGCAAACGTAGTGGACTACGAGTAAATATAACGGAGTCGATGGCTTAAGTTAAAATAAATCTTATGAGGCGCACATATTTTGGGTAGGATGTATTCCTGTTAAGACCCTTGAAAAACGTCAGCACTTAACGAAGAAAAATGAGGAGTAATGCAATCAGGTAAATCAATTATTAAGATTATCTGTATTGCATTACTCCTCATTTGGTTTTCTGAGTTTAGTACTGCTACGTTTTTCACGGAGCGAGAGCGTGTCTTAGAAGGAAACATCCGCCCACAAATATGTGCTTTATATGAACTTGGATTTAACTTAAGTCATCGACTCCGTTATATTTCTGTATATCTTAGAGGTGTGGGATGGAATGAGTGCGAATAATTATAGAAAAATATGCAGAATTCAGAAAAAATAGTAGTTTGAAGTGAAGAAATATGATATACTATGCGTATAATGCGAAAAATGTTGGCAAGCTTACAGGATAAGCTTTGTCGGTGATTATGGAGGGTATATGAGTTTTGTAAGTATATTGGGAAGACGGGATTTTGATAACGATAAAGAACAAGAATTTTTCGAACAGCCGTCATATTTTAATGATCTTAACCTTAATCAGATTGTTAATAGGATAATTGGTCTCAGAATAGATTATGACCTTAAGAAATACTATTACGTGATGCCTAAGACAGTTGAAGAGATATGTTTTAGACAGGAGGTCCTTAAGGATTTTTATAATGAAGGAATTATGGATGCGACCATGAGCTTTTCAAACGGGCTTTTCCGTGCACGTAATTATTGGGGATATTCAGTTTCGGCAGAGACAGATATACAGCAGAAAAGATGGAAAATTGATTCGGCATACGCATATATTAATGCGGTAAGGGAATTTGCAGCATCACTTGACGGATTAGAAGTAGTGTCCGAGGGAATGAAGCAGTTAAAGAGCTATCTTAAAGATATGGTTGAGAGCAAGGAATTCAATGAGTTTGCCGATGAAACAGTAACTCTTATGAATGAATTGTTTGATATAGAATTCACACTTGAGATGGAGAGAAATTCCATAACAGTAATTCCTAAGAGAAATGAAGAACACTATATTGAAAAAGTGGCAGAGATGCTCGAGATACCGGAAGGTACTAAAGTAAATACATATTTTGGCTCGCCTCTTACAGGAGCGTTAATATTATCAGGAGTAGAGGAGAAGATTATAAATATTCTTCAAAAAGAATATCCTGAATCATTTGCCAAGATTGACGAATATGATGATAATTATTCATCATTTATCGATTCTACACTTGTGAGACTCGAAGAGGAAATGCAGTTCTACATTGCATATATTCTTTTTAGAAAAGAAATATCACAGTATAATTTTACATTCTGTACACCTGAAGTCAGAGACGCGAAAGATGCAGCATTTGCGATAGTTGATGGTTATGACTTGGCACTTGCACGTAAGAATTCAGAGGCGGGATTAAAAACAGTAAGTAACTCTTTAGATTATAGGGATAAAGAGAGATTTTTGGTTATCACCGGACCTAACCAGGGTGGAAAGACAACTTCTGCACGTTCAATGGGACAGATTGCATATTTTGCAATGTTGGGTCTTGATGTACCTGCTGCAAGCGTGAAGATTCCGTTCTTTCATGGAATTATGACACATTTTGAGGTGGAAGAATCATTGGATACAGGCGCAGGTAAGCTTAAAGAAGAGCTTAACCGTCTTAAACCGATGATGGAAGAGAAAGGACAACGTAATTTTATTGTTATTAATGAACTTTTTACAACGGCAGCTTCATATGATGCCTATATAATGGGTAGCCATGTGCTTAAGCATTTTATCGAACTTGATTATTTTGGAGTATATGTAACACATATCAAGGAACTTGCCAAAGAAAGCGAGACGGTCGCAAGTCTTGTTGCCGGAATAAGTGAACTTGACGGTAAAACCAGAACATTTAAGATAGAAAGAAAAGCTTCGGAAGGTATAGGCCATGCAAGTACATTGGTTGATAAATACAGACTGAACTATGACGAGATAAAAGGAGGACTTTTGAGATGAAGGTGTGGCTTTTATATCCGGACAGAGAATGGGAATCAAGAAGTCCTTATGCCAAGAAGGAAGATATTATAAAGGATCTCAATTTCCATATTATTTTTAAAATGATGTCAAGAGAAGATGAGTATTTTTATCCTGTTGCAAGCCAGGTAATGATGAAACCGCTTCTTACAAGAAGAGATATCGAATATAGACAGGAAATGATGAAGGATGCAACGAAGAACAGCGAGACCTTCATGGAGATATACTCTATTGCAACTTCGGCTATGAAGACTATAGAGAAGTACAATGAGACTTATGACAGGAGAAAGGGCGATCTTAATTCCGGAGCAATGGTTACTGAATTGCTTAACTTTGTGTCATTTCTTGTTAAACAGCTTAACAAACTTGCTTATATTATTGATGAGACCAAGGGAGAGTATACTTCTGAGGCCATGAAATCATTTTGCGAGCGTTTTGCTGATGAATACGGTAATGAGAAGATGAAGAAGATTGTAAATGAGATGTATCATCTTGATTACTGGACAGCAGGCGGTAAGCTTACGATAAGCGGTAACTGTGGATGCGGCATGAAGATAGATAAGCTGGAGGTTAACAAAATACATAGGAATAAGCGAAGAAAAGCAGCAAGACCACTTAATGTTCTTGAGAAGGTCAATATTATGCTTAAATCTAATACCTTTGCGCTTGAACTCGAAGAAGAAAAAGAGGATGCAAGGCAGCTTGAGAAAATAGCAATCGGCCATATTCTCAAAGTGTATGATGGATTTATTAAGGAATTAAAGATATTTTTTGAACAGCTTAGATTCCAGATGGCTTTTTATGCTTCATGCGCAAGCTTTTACAAGAGACTTGATAAAATCGGGCTTATGATGAGTGTGCCGACATTTGCGACAGAAGGTAACGGTACATTTATTGGACTTTATGAACTTACATACGCTATCTATATACAGAAAGCACCGGTTGTAAACGGTCTGAGAATGACAGATAAGAGGCTTCTTTTTGTTACAGGAGCTAATCAGGGCGGTAAATCGACTTTCTTAAGAAGTATCGGTGTGGCACAGGTGCTTTTTCAGGCAGGAATGCTTGTGCCGGCAGAGATTTTTTCGGGTAAGATATACGATAATATATTTACACATTTTACAAGGCGTGAAGACAGTGCGATGAATTCGGGACGACTTGAAGAAGAACTTAAACGAATGAGAGGAATAATAGACCTTGTGACTCCGAATTCACTTATTCTTCTTAATGAATCCTTTGCAAGTACAACCGAAAAAGAAGGAACTATCATTATGAGCGGCGTTGTAAAGGCTCTTTCGGAGTACGGCTGCTCAATGTATATAGTTACCCATCTTTATGAGCTTGCGAGACAGATATTCGCAGAGAATTTGCCGTATGTGCAGTTCTTGAGCGCGGAGAGAAGAAATGACGGAAAACGTACTTATAAGATGGTTCCGAGACAACCGGGTTATACCAGCTATGGTCTTGATCTTTATGAGGAGGTTCTCGGTAAGATTACTGACGTTATTACACCTGAGGAATATGAAGCTGTTAATGTAAATGATTGATAACAGTAGTTAAACATTACGTGGCGGCAGAATGTGGAGGCACTATATATGCATAATTCAAAAATAGACAGTATTAGCAGTATTGTAGTAAAGTGCATGAAGGCTTTGTTTTTGGGAATGGTAACATTTGTTTTCATACTTTTTGTATGTGGACAGCTTATTCTCCCGGATGAACGAATAGAGACCTCTGATAAGTTTGGAACATTTAATGAAGGATGGGTGCAGTTACATGCTGACGGCACAACAACTCCTATAGAGGTCCCGGGACAATTCCCGGCAGAACGCGGAGAAACTACATATATTCAGAACTATCTGCCTTCGGACCTTACGGGAATAAGCATGATTGCTATGGAAAGTCTGTGGCAGGATATGAAAATATATGTAGGTGATGAATTAAGACAGAGTTATACAACAAAGGATACCAGATTTTTTGGAGAAAACAGTGCCATAAGATATGTTTTTGCCAATTTAGAACCGGAAGATGCAGGTAAAAAGATCGTTGTCGAAACTTGGACTACAACTCCGTATACGGGAACAGTAAGGGATGTTCATTTAGGTGATTTTACAAGTATGTGGATATCTGTTATTGATACCTACGGAGAGAAAGCTTTTCTCGAACTTGCTCTTATTATAATAAGCCTTATCTGCATAATAATATGCGTAATACTGAGGGTTGTATATAAGAGAAAGGTTTCGCTTTTATATCTTGGATGGGGTGTATTTTTCTGCGCAATATGGATTTTTTCGGAGATTAAATTTAGACAGCTGATTTTCCCTAATATATCAACCATGTCGCATATTACATTCTTTTCCATGATGTTAATAGCACCACCGTTCCTTTTGTATATGAATGACTTGCAGAAGGGGCGCTACAAGCTTTTTCATGCGATAACATTATTGTATGAGGGAAGTACAACGGTAATTTTAACGATTCTTCAGATATTTAATATAGCAGATTTCCGTAATACACTTCCGGTTATACATACGGCGATTATTCTTGGATTGATAACAATATGTTTTACTTTGCTTGCTGATATTGTTAAGAAATATATTAAAGAATACTGGGTAGTAGCTATTGGAGTTTCCGGTGTTGTAGTGGGTGCTGTTTTTGAAATAATTTTATTTTATTTTGATGTATCACTTACAATAGGAACATATATTTCGTACGGACTTATTTTCCTTCTTGTAATGGCTGTAATTAAAGCAGGGCAGGATTACTTTAGGGCGGAAACAGAGAAGCAGCATGCGGTATTGGCGAACGAAGCGAAAGCACAATTCCTTGCTAATATGTCACATGAAATCAGAACGCCTATTAATACTATTATCGGTATGAATGAAATGATTCTTCGTGAGAATTCTGATGAAGACACACTTGAGTATGCACACAATATTCAGAATTCGAGTAAGATGTTGTTGGGCCTTATTAATGATATACTTGATTTTTCAAAGATAGAATCAGGACAATTAGAATTGATTAATGACAATTATAAGCTTGCCGACTTGTTGGTTGATGAGATTATTCTTGTTGAGAGCAGAGCTAAGAAAAAGGGTTTAGAGATAGTATGTAATGTCGATGAAAGTATTCCTTCGGAGTACATAGGAGATGAACTTCGAATTAAGCAGATACTTACCAATCTTCTTACGAATGCTATCAAATATACTACGAAAGGGCATATTGAACTTAACGTAAAAGCAGAGTCGATAACTGATGAAAAGCTTACATTATGTATATCTGTGAAGGATACAGGCATAGGTATTACTAAAGAGAACATCAGTCATCTTTTTGAAACTTTTGTGCGAATTGAAGAGAAGGTTAATCGTAGTATAGAGGGAACGGGACTTGGCCTTAATATCACACAGAAGCTTGTTGAGAAGATGGGCGGACGAATAATAGTTGAGAGTGAGTATGGCAAAGGTTCTGAGTTTTCGGTTAAAATACCACAGGCAATCGTGAATAATGCACCGATTGGTGATATAAATGAAGCACATAGAAACACATTGATGCAGAAGGCGATTCAAAAGGAGAGCTTTATCGCACCGAATGCACATGTGCTGGTTGTTGATGATAATGACATGAATCTTGCTGTTATAGAGAGCTTGCTAAAGAGGACTCTTGTTAAACTTGATCTTGCGGAGAGCGGAAGGGAATGTCTTACTAAAGTAAAACAGCAGGTGTATGATCTGATTCTTATGGATCACATGATGCCGGGACTTGACGGAATAGAGACACTGGAGCTTTTGAGGGCTGACGATAGAACACTTAACTCAAAGGTACCGGTTATCGCACTTACGGCAAATGCGGTTGCAGGGGCTAGAGAGTTCTATTTGGAAAAAGGCTTCAACGATTATATGTCAAAGCCTGTTGATGTTGTTAAACTTGAGCAGACACTTGTGAAATATCTTCCGGAGTCACTGGTAACCCTTACTTAATATTTGCGTTTAATGATTTGTATTTAGCATGATAGTATGTATGGTGGGAAAATAGTAATAATTGACATATATACGTTGATAAAGTATACTGAATTAATGGCTGATACAGGGCAAATGAACGTAATGGGTATATTTAGAGGAGAGTAATATGGATACAAGGATAGATAAAATAGAAAATAATAAAGTAGCATTTCAGTATCTGACAGCAATGGGAATTGTTAATATTCTGGTAGCTGCGATTAAGGCGTTGGAAAGAGTTGCCGATAAGCTTGGACCGGGACTGGGAAAGCTTGTGACAGGTTTACTTGGGTTTTCAGAACCGTATGGCAAGATACTTGCATCCATCGCATTATTGGTAATATTTATATGGCTTGCAAAGAAAAATGAGCCATCCAAAGGAATAACACTCCTCACTATATGGGGAATTGTTTTTGTAGGTGTTCAGACCTATTATTATCTTGAAATGATTTTCTATGATAGGATATTGGAAGATTATTTCGAATTGGTAAGCGATGGCGAAGTATATGCGGCATTTTATGCGGGAACACATGGTTTTAAATATGCACCTATGTTTGTCGGAATTATGTTCGGCATTGCGATGACAGGAATTATGCTTAAGGATAAGCTTGTTATAATATGTGCATGTGTGTTTAGTGTGTTGTACCTGTTCTTCTTTGGATTTCAGGACATGGCATTCTTGTCGTTTAGGGACACAACGGTCGGAATAGTGTTATGTTCTGCCTTGTTTCACATAATTCAGAGCGTCGGAATATTATTATTAGGTATAATTTTGAAATTAAAATACAGGGATTAAGGCATTGTGAAGAGCGTTTGCAAGAATTTGCGACGCTCTTTTGTTTGCTTGGAGCTTATTGAATGACCGGTTATTATGCTCTTGTAATTTTGACTATAATATTGTGCTTAATTTTGGGCATAAGATACTATAAACAAAAATGATTCTGCTATTTCATACAATTTGGTAAGAGCATTTTTGTGAAAACTTACATATGACACCTATCGGATAATAAATTATAATAGAGTAAATGACTATGTTTAGTGGGTCAAAAGAGAGATTGACATGGAGGATTATCAGATGAGAAACAGTGCGAGATTAAAGAAATTTGTCGCAATATCTATGGTTGCAGGAATGACATTCCTGACGGCCTGTAACAATGTTAAGAATATAATGAAGAATGAAGGGGAAACTACGGAGACCACCTCGTCAGTGGTTGAAGTTGAACAGAAATTGGAAGTAACCGGATTGTCGGTATCTAATGTAAAAGAAGATTCCGTAACCATTAAGTGGGATGCTTGCATGGATGCCAGTGTGACAGGTTATGCCGTGTACTGGGCAGATAAGGATACAGACAACATGAAATATAAAGAGATAGCGCGTGTTGACGCCAATACTCTCTCTTATACTCTTGAGAAAGCAACACATGTGAATCATTATTTTAAGGTGGCAGCGATTACAGAAGAAGGGCTTACAGATACAACGGAAGCAGTTCGCTCAGATACACTTGCGCAGTTTGAGGTTAAGCTCGAGAAGCTTGACAGAGGTCTTGTGGCAGCAACCACAGCTGAAGGAGTATTCCTTAGCTGGAGACTTCTTGGGGATGAGGTAAGTGGATATAGTGATACAGGACTTACAGGTGTTAATTTTAATGTATATAAGAACGGAACAAAGGTGGCTTATGTAGAGGATAGCACTAATTACCTTGCTACAGGAGCAAGTGTAAATGATTCATTCTATGTAGAAGCAGTTTCTGCAGATGGAAAAGTTCTTAATACAAGCAAGGATACTATCGTATGTACAACTGATAATTATATTGATATTCCGATTCAGAAACCGGCAGACGGACATATTGACAGAACCATTACTATCGTAACAGGTGTGGATGAGAATGGTGAGGATATATATTATCCGGCAGATTACACATATTCTGCTAATGATGTTAGTGTAGGTGACGTTGATGGTGACGGTGAATACGAATATTTTGTAAAATGGTATCCGTCTAACGCACAGGACGTATGTAATATTGGTTTTACAGGTAATACATATATTGATTGTTATGAGCTTGACGGAACACTTCTTTATCGAATCGATTTGGGTGTGAATGTAAGATCAGGTGCACATTATACCCAGTTCTCAGTATACGATTTTAACGGTGACGGAAAGGCAGAGATAGCTTTCCAGACAGCACCGGGAACTAAGGTTATTAAATATGTTGACGGTGACCAGACTAAGGGGATTGAATCCGAGACATATATTACAATACCGGCAGAGGATGCAGCTAATGGAGTTACCAATAAGGATAATTATATGATTGATGCTGCACAGTACAGAGAACACCTCATCGGAATATTCATGGATTGGGGTGTATGGGCTAATGATACAGAAGACATGAAGGCTGCTAAGGCTACATGGAATAAGAATATTGAGACACTTTGGGGTGTCGCGGTTTCTAAACAGGTTGCAGGTCATGAGGGACCATACAGCAGAGAAGAGGCTGAGCTTCTTTATGACTATTTTGTAGACGTATATGCACCTGCAAGAAGTGCAAGAAACAATCTTAGATGTTTCGAAGGCTATAATCTTTACGGACCTGAGTACCTGACAGTATTTGCGGGTGAAACAGGTGCAGAAATGGATACAATCCCATATCCGGTAGACAGAGCAGATGATGGAATGCTCTGGGGTGATTATGCTATGAGCAGAATCGAACCGGGTAACAGAGTTGACCGTTTCCTTAGCGGTATGGCATTTCTTGATGGAGAGAATCCGTATATTATACTTGGACGTGGATATTATACAAGAAGTACAGTAACAGCACTTAAGCTTACAGCTGAAGGTAAGCTTGAACAATATTGGCAGATTGATTCAGGCTGGACAATTATGAATAATCCGTTCTATGACGGGCCTCACGGAATTAATGGCACAGACGAAGATGCAGGTGCTATGACTTGTCAGGGTAATCATCAGATAATGGCGGCAGACGTTGATGGAGACGGATGTCAGGAGATTATATATGGTGGTGCTATAGTAGATAATGATGGTACTTTGTATAGCAGCGGTATGGGAACTATGAGAAACGGTTCACTTGCAAAATACGGACATGGAGATTCTCTTCATATAACAGACATAGATCCTGATCGTCCGGGACTTGAGATTTTCTCATGTTATGAAGGAGGCGCGGGAGCACCATACGGAACAGCACTTCGTGATGCTGAGACGAATGAGGCAATCTTTGGTGATTATACAGGAAAAGATACAGGAAGATGTATGATAGGTGACCTCGATACAAGTGTCAGAGGTTTGGAAACATGGGGTTATACAGCGAGAAGTGCTGTCGGAGCACAGATGAAGCTTGAAACTCTTGGAACCAACCAGAGCGCAAAGTTTAGTGCTGATATGACAACGCAGATTATTACACACGATGCTTCTAATAATGGCAATGTTAAGGTTGTAAAGCTTGTGAATGGTTCGGGTAGAACTTTACAGGATTGTAAGGATACAGCAACGAATAACGGAACTAAGGGAAATGCCGGTTTGGTGGCTGACCTTTTTGGAGATTGGAGAGAAGAGGTTGTGCTTCGTAAAGCAGACAACTCTGCGCTTCGTATCTATACAAGCACAGAGGTGACTAACCATAAACTTTACACACTTATGCATGATGCACAGTATAGAGCATATGTGGCATGCCAGCAGACAGCTTATAATCAGCCGTCATATACAAGCTTCTATTTTGCATCAGATGCGGATTGGGCTTATATACCAGTGCCAACAATAGCTAAATAGTAATATAATGCTACGGTGACACCGAAAGGTGATATGCCGTAGCATTTTAAATTTATAGAAGCATATTTATCTTACAAAAAAAGGGAATAATTTTTGACTTTACAGAATGATTATGATAGAATATTTTTATTAAACTGAGGAGGTATGAGTTATGTTTTGTAAGTCATGTGGAGCTGCGAATTCAGATTCAGCTTTTTTCTGTGTTTCATGCGGAACAATGATAAAGGCACCCGGAAGTCAGGCTCAGAATAATACGATTAATAAAGAAGTTAAGGAAGAACCTGTAGCGGCGGTAGCAGCAGAACCTGTGATAGAGGAACCTGTAGCGGCAGTAGCGACAGAGCCAGTGATAGAGGAGCCTGTAGCGGCAGTAGCAACAGAGCCGGTGATAGAGGAGCCTGTAGCGGCGGTAGCAGCAGAGCCTGTGATAGAGGAGCCTGTAGCGGCGGTAGCAGCAGAACCTGTGATAGAGGAGCCTGTAGCGGCGGTAGCAGCAGAGCCTATGATAGAGGAAACTGTAGCGGTGGTGGCAGAGCCAGTGATAGAGGAGCCTGCAGCGCCAGTAGCAGCAGAACCTGTGATAGAGGAGCCTGTAGCAGCAGTGGCAACAGAGTCTGTGATGGCAGCATCGGAGGCAATGGCTCAGCCTAACAATTCAGACCGTATAGATGTGGCATCAGTGTTTGGTTTCGCGCCTGCACCGGAAACAGTAACAGCAACCAAGGAATGGACATCCGAGGCAACCACGATATTACTTACACCACAAGAGGAAGAAGATAATCAGATGTCAGCAAAGACTGTGCTTTTGGGAGAATATGAGAATTTACAGTCTACACCGACAATTACACTCGAAACTCCTGTACCACCGGTTGCACCACAGACAATACCTGTACCACCGGTTGCACCGCAGCAGATGCCTGTACCACCGGTTGCGCCACAGGTAATACCTACACCACCGGTAATGCCGGCACAGCAGATGGCGTATTCGGCACCTGAGACTGCTTATGTAGCAGAGCCTGCACCACAAATTGAAGATACCAAGAAATATAAGATAAAGAAAAATCCAATAGGAATCACAATCCTTGAGATATTTCTTGCTATTGCGCTTACAGGAATTGTTTTTGCAGTTGTTAGTGTATTTTCATTAGCTCAACCGGAATTTGACGGAATATATGTTGCATTATATCCGCACATGTTCCAAAAGGGATATGAATTTGCATTTGATTTTGTCGTTCTTTCTTCTTTCTGGTATTCAATAGCACTTTATACAATTTTTGGATTGCTTGTTGCGTTGATGTTCTTTGTACTTAGAAGAAGACGTTATGCGATATTTAACTATGTAGGTATTCCTATGATGATTAATGGGGCAATATTTTTGGTTATCGCATTCTTCTTGGATAAGATAGTTGCTCTTATGAAAGAAGGCTCTGTTTTCGTAAAGATTCTTGAGCAGATGGGAGATGCACAACTCGGAATTTTTCGCATGAATGGCATTATAGTTCTTGGAGCCGGAGTATTCTTTGTGTTTGTATATGTTGTTACATCTTTGATACATAAGTCATCATACAGAAATAAATGCATAAAGCAGGAAGAAGCTGAATACGCAGCTTATAATGCTTAAATGTGGAGGTTATATGTTAAAAGAAATAAAGAGTCCGTTCTTTAGGGACCCGGTATTTGACGGAGCGGCAGATCCTGTGGTAATATGGAATCATCTTGAAAATGAGTGGTGGCTTTTATACACTAACAGAAGAGTGAATACACCATCTGTGGGTGTGGAATGGGTGCACGGAACGGATATAGGTATTGCATCGTCAAAGGATGGAGGACATACATGGGTATACAGAGGAATATTACCTATTCCGGATATTAATCCGGGCAGGAATACCTTTTGGGCACCGGAAGTTATTTTTGAAAACGGCAGATACCATATGTATGTAACCTATGTTAAAGGTGTACCTGCAGACTGGGGACATCAGAGATTTATTCTTCATTATTCGGGTGATGATCTTTGGAATATGAATTATGAATCTACCTTGCCGTTATCTTCTGATAAATGTATAGATGCGTGCGTGCATAAACTTCCTAATGGTAAATACGGCCTCTGGTATAAGGATGAGAAGCATGGCTCACATACATATATGGTTGAAAGTGACGATTTGTACAAATGGGAGAATCCTAAGCCTGTTATAGAGGATTTTAATCACGAAGGACCGAATGTTTTCTATTGGAAAGACAGGTATTTCATGATAGTTGACCGATGGAAGGGACAAGCAGTGTTTGCATCTTCTGATTGCGAGAACTGGACACAGCTGGAAGATATATTAGCAGTTTCAGGACAAGAGAAGGACGATTCGTTTAACGGCCTTCATGCGGATGTTTTGGTATTAGGCGATGAAGCCTATGTAATATATTTTACACATCCCGGAAGAAAAGAAGGCGAGACATCGCCGTATGAGCTTCAACGAAGTTCTATTCAGATGAGAAGACTTCAATATGATGGAGTCAATATAATATGTGACAGAGAAGAGAAATTTTCTTACGACTGGATATACTAGTTAAATACGATATGACCATACCGATATCAAGGTATGGTCATATCGAAAAAATCTAATTCTATTCTATTTATTTTCTTAGCGTTTCGCTAAACAATTCAAACAAACCAAATAAAATATAAGCATTTGCAAAACTATATTTCATATTTCATCTTGTTTATTGCATGCTGAACAAGTATTAAAGCAAAGCGATTAGGAATATATGTTTCTGCTTGCAACTTTACGCTCCCAAGTAGAACTACACCCTTTGCCGCTTCGATGTTTGATTGGCACGCCTCCTCCGCAAACTCACCAAACATTCGGACTTATCATATGATTGGCGAAGACAACACAGACCATTAGGGAATTTACTTTGCCATGCTTCATTGAACACGTCTACAACGCACTCTTGTCAACCGTCGATGCTTATTACATGATGTGCGAAGGCAACACAGACCATTAGGGAATTTACTTTGCTGTGCTTCGTTGAACACGTCTACAACGCAC
>JAFTJD010000041.1 GCA_017456585.1 Lachnospiraceae bacterium | reverse complement strand
GACGATTTGAGAACAGCAGATATTCCTGTTGTTTTTAAAGGAACTAATTTCATTACAATAAAACTTATATGTAGTGATTTACATCAAATTCAGGAACAGATGAAAAATCGACCTAATAACGGACTTATAGATTACGAATTGCAAGAAAAGATGAATGAGAAAAATATTAAGCGAAAATCTCTTATCAACGAAGTGGAAATTGATGTTGCAGGTAAATCAATCGAAGAGGTACTTGAACAAGCTATAAATATTATAGATACTACGCCTTCTCTTCTTGACTATGAATACACAAAACTGCCAAAAGAGATGTTTTATTCATGGGTTTTTGCGAATGGATTAAGATAAATCTCAATATCGTCGAATACATATAGAGCAGATAACCTATTAGCCAAAAATGAAAAAATATTAAAAGTTACTAAAAGGTGCCATGTGCAGATATAATGTGTTTTTGAGCATATGTATTTTATTTGATAACTTCCAATAATACGGAGCGATGAATTTGAGATAGCAACAGCGAGTTGCTTTGCAGTTTGATATACCGAGTATATAATAGTTGTTTTATTCTGATGAGGATGATGCAGAAAGCGAACTTTGGCTCGGGTGATGCAAATAGAGCCTATTGGAACAGGAATATAAATTTAATTCACACAAATCGAACGATTTTGTTGATAAAATCGTTCGATTTGTGTATAATATAAATGAAAAGAGAGATTCTTTTTTTGGATGATAATTATTTATTCTTCAAGAAAGGGGATGATGATATGTCAATTACCGCAACGGAATTAAAAACTAATCTTGGCAAATATCTTATGCTTGCAGAAACAGAGGATATTTTTATTACTCGTAATGGAAAAGTTGTTGCAAAATTGTCTAACCCATATCAGGACAGAGTAGATGTTGCTAAGTCATTGTTTGGTGTTCTTTCAAATGATATGACTCTAGAAGAAGCACGGGAAGAAAGGTTGAATACAATATGAGAGTTTTAGTTGATACTTGTGTTATCATCGATGCATTACAGTCTCGTGTTCCGTTTGCAGAAGCAGCACAAAAGCTTTTTATATATTCTGCAAATAAGCAATTTGAGGGCTACATTACTGCAAAGTCAGTTACAGATATCTATTATTTGACACATCGTTTAACACATAGCGACGCAGAAACACGAAAAATTTTGAGTAAACTTTTTATTTTGTTTCATTTGTTAGATACTACTTCTTTAGACTGCCGAAAAGCAATATCTTCTGAAATTGGTGATTATGAAGATGCTATTATGGTGGAAACAGCAATTCGTTCAGAAATGGATTGTATAGTAACCAGAAATGTGAAAGACTATGCGAAATCTTCTGTCAAGGTGTATGAACCTTCTATATTAATAAAGTTATTAGAGGAAGAAAACGAAACGGAATAAATTAGAAGTTACATAGATACTATGCTTAATGCGTAGTATCTTTTTCTTTTTGAAAAAATTATTGCAGCCTATTGACTTTGCCCTAAGTGTAAGGTTTATAATGGCTATAATAAAAGCTTTTCAAGAAAGCATAAAGAATAGGTGAAAAAATGAAGCTTAGAGGTATAGCTTATGGTAGAAATCAGATATGTTCGAGAGGAAGACAAGGACTTTTGGTATAGTCTTGATAGGCACCTGCCGGAAGAAGAGTTTGGCGATAAAGTTAAGAGTAGACGAGGATATGTAATATTAGAAGATAATAAACCTGTTGGTTTGTTACGATATAATCTTTTTTGGGATAATACGCCATTTTGTACCTTATTGTTTATTGATTGGGATTATCAAAGAAAGGGCTACGGACGACAAATCATGGAGCATTGGGAGGAGGATATGAAAGCACAAGGTTATGGGATGCTTTTGACGTCTACGCAGGTCGATGAAGAAGCGCAGCATTTCTATAGAAAATTAGGGTACAAGGATTGCGGCGGATTTGTTATAGATGTTCCGGGATATGAACAGCCGATGGAGCTGTTTATGATAAAAGCAATATGAAGAGGTGTTATATGGGAAAAATAAAAATCCTTCACCTGATTGATGGAGCAAAACAGGCAGAAGGACTTACAGTAATTATAGATGTATTCAGAGCGATTTCGCTGGAGTGCTATTTGTATGATATGGGCGTAAAAATGATTCGTCCGGTAGGCACGATAGAGGACGCTTTCAGTTTGAAAAATGCCATAGAAGATAGTGTTCTTGTGGGCGAGCGTAATGGTAAAAAGTGTGATGGATTCGATTATGGTAATTCGCCATCATCTATATTGCCTGAAGAAGTAAAGGGTAAAACGATTATACATACGACCAGCGCAGGAACACAGGGAATTGTGAATGCCAAGGGCGCAAGTGAAATCATCACCGGAAGTCTGGTAAATGCAAGGGCTGTAGCAGAATATATCATGAAGAAGCAGCCGGAGACAGTTTCACTTGTATGTATGGGAAATGCCGGTATCCGCCCTGCGGCAGAGGACGAGCTCTGCGCAGAATACATTAAAAGTATTTTGGAAGGAAATGAACTTCCGGATATTGAACAGAGGATTGCCAAGCTTCAATATCACGGAGGAGAGCAATTCTTTGATAAAACCAAGCAGGACATTTTCCCGGAAGAGGATTTTTGGATGTGTATAAAATACAACCGCTTTCCTTTTGTAATCCGTATCGAAAAAGACGATAAGGGATATGTTTCCGTAGTTAATCAAGCATAATTTCCTTGACTGATAGTTTTTCCATCTGCTTTGTATATGCAAACATGATTAATTCATACAACAATGCAAATACAACCAGAGTAATTAGCATAACGGGTACATCAAATTTGTATTCAAGCTTATCACTAAGATCTTTAAATACGACCGTTACCATGAGTTTTAGCAAAATGTACTGATAGAAAGTTCCGAGTGCAAAACCGAAATAAGCCCACGGGCGATATCCGTTTAGAACGGCACTTGTACATTCTTTTGCACTGTAACCAAAGACTTTCATCATGGTAATGGTCTTATTGTTTGCTTTAACAACGGAAGTGGTAGCTATGAACAGAATGACTACGGCTAAAACGATTCCGATAGCCATTATCATGACGCTCATCATTTCGCTTGCAAGTTCGTCCATGCTACAGGACATCTGTGTCATTGCAGCAAAACAAAAGACGGCAAATGTGATAAAAAATACAAGAGACTTTTTCTGGCGCACATTACTTTTTCTAAGTTCATCAAGAAAAGGACGGTCTCTATCTTTTTTAGAAGTAACAATCTTATGAGATGATTGTTCTCTGATGAGCGCAAGGGCAGGGGTTTTTAATTTTACAAAGCTATAGATAACTGCCAGCAATGCAAAGAAAATGGTTGGCGCAAGAACAAGTGCTGCGCATAAGCCGGGATGAAAGTTTATCGCAACATCAGGCAAATAGCCATCTTTGTTCTGTATCTCATATAATTTTGGCATTAACAGATGAGCGGACAGATATCCGAGAGCAGTCCCCACAAGTATCGGTAATCCAAATACACAGAAGTGTTTGGCAACGCCCCATCTCGTATAGCCCAATGCCTTCATGATGCCAAGCTGTTTCTGGTGAGTACCTATGTAGTGGCCGATATAAAAACAAAGTAAAACAACGGTCGTTAACAAAAGGCAACCGCCAGACAGACCACTGACAACCCTGGCAGTGCTTAATTGTGCCTTGTAGAAATTTCTTGACAGCTCTGTAGTAATGAGGTTCTCCACAGTAACAAGGTCAAGATGGTAGTTTAAAAACATTGCACATACAATGACAGCGCAGAAGCTTACAATCAGCATGCCTATCATTTTGAAGATATCCTTAATACTTACAATCATAAGTGCCTCCTACCATGCGATTTCGTATGCAGACTGAGGAGAAGAATTAGTATATTCTTCCACGATTCTGCCGCTATTCATTGATATTACGGTATTAGCCATTCTTGCAATATTCTGGTTATGAGTTACCATTACCATAGTAAATCCAAGTTCCTTTTGCAGTTTGCAAATCAAATCTAATACCATTCTGCCGGTTGCTTCATCAAGAGCACCGGTCGGTTCGTCCAAAAAGAGTACCTTCGGTTGTTTGGCTAAAGCTCTTGCGATAGAGACGCGCTGTTGCTCGCCGCCACTTAATTCGTGGGGGTATTTTTTCTTTTTGTCTGCAAGACCAACGGCTTCGATTAAGCTGCGATAATTAGTGTTTTTGGTCAGGTCAGCGCCCATTTTTACATTTTTGTCAACATTGAGGTTTGGTAAAAGAAAATACTGTTGAAAAACATATCCAATGGTGTCTTTCCTAAATAGAGTCATTTCGGTATCATTCATTTCGCAAATGTTCTTATCGTCGTAACATACAGTTCCGGCATCTGCGGGTTCCAAGCCGGATATAACATTTAGAAATGTAGACTTGCCGGAGCCGGAGGCACCGAGTATTACAACGAAATCGCCATCTTTAATATTCAGGGATACGCCCTTCAAAACCTCAGTTCTGCTTTCGCCGTTTCCATAGAATTTATGTAAATTATTAATTTTTATCATATCTGTCTTTGCCTTTCTCCAGTAATAATAATCCCTTGAACACTTCGGTTAAACGTTCCTCTAATTGTTTTGGTGTATAACTGCATAATCCGGTTGCAAACATGGTCGCTATTCCGTGTGTATATGTCCATAGATGCTGGTAGAGCTTATCGGCAGCTTCTTTGCCAAGGTCATAGGGCTCTTGCACGGATTGTAATATTTTGTCATAGTTTTCATCTATAACCGGTAAAATCACAGAGACATCCTTAGACGAATCCGCAGCTCGCATAAATAAAAGTTGAAAAAGCTTCGGCTCGTCAATGGCGAATCGGATGTATGCAATACCAACCCCTCTGAATGCCAGTTGATTCTTAAGCCCTTCCTCTACGTATTGTGAGTATAATTCTTTGGCTTTGGTAATTACTAAAGCCTTAACTTCGTCCATATTTTCAAAGACAGTAAATATTGGTCTTGCTGAACTGCCTAATCTATTGCCTAATTCTCTGGCGGTAACTGCATCAAGTCCCAGTTCCCGGGTTATGGCTAGTGCTATTTCGAGAATCTCTTCTCTGGTAAATTTCGCTTTTGGTGGCATGACGACTCCTTTCTGCAACATGTGTTTTAAAATGACTGTTTTATAATAACATTGCTATATATTTGTGTCAAGAAGATAAAAATAAAAAATTTTTTAAAAATATAAAACTTGTTTTCCTTTAAATGGAACTATATAATAGAAACTAATACAAGGAGGCTGTGCCCTATGAAAAAAATTATGAATCTAGCATTAATATTGGTAGCAGTATTGGGAATGAGCGGATGTAAGGAAGAACATGTTCATCAGTATGTATCGGAGCTTACAAGAGAAGCGACTTGCGCACAGGAGGGAGTTACCACATATATATGTGCATGTGGCGACACTTATACAGAGGCTATAGTTAAGAAGGAGCATGTGTGGAGTGACGAGGTGAAGGTTAAGACATCTCCGACCTGCGGACAAGAAGGCACGGGAGTTATGGAGTGCATTAATTGTGAGGATACAACAGAAGTGGGAATTCCGGCTACCGGAACCCATGAGTGGGATGAAGGTAAGGTGACGCTTGAGCCTACATGCGGTGTGGACGGCGTATATACATATACATGTAAGTTTTGTGAAAATACAACAACAGAAGCGATTCCGATGACATATAAGCATGTGTGGGACGAGGGAGTAATAACACTTGAACCGAAATGTGCCATAAAAGGAAAAAGAACGCATACATGTACGGTGTGCAAAATTGCTACAAAGATAGAAAGTGTTCCAAATACAGGGGGACACGTATGGGATGAGGGCGTAATTACAAAAGTAGCCGATGTATTTGGAACAGGAGAGAAGAAGTACATATGTAGTAAATGTGATGAAATCCGATTTGAGGAGCTTCCAAGAACAGGTAAGGCATATGCGTATATCCGAACAGGTACATATGTAATGGAATACGATTATAACGTAAAGAGAATGGATGAATTCAGTTATAAGGCACAGGCAGATACGCCGAATTTTTTACAATATAGTATGGATTATCAATTGGAGCCTAATACGAAATACATCATATGTGTTGATGTAAAAACAGAGAATGTTGTGAATCAGGATAATAGTGCATCTTCAGTAGCTGTTAACATAGGTACGGATGGCATATGGACATCATCGGATATTAAAGGAACTAGTGATTGGCAGACTATGAAGATATACTGTCGTACGGATTCAAGTGGTGAGATGGTACTTGAATTAAATATGGGCGACCAAAATAATAAATGTACCGGTACTGCATGGTTTGAAAATATAAGAATTATTCCTTTTAATGAATATGATTGCAACGAAACGGAGTGGAATTTCCTTTTTGTAATTGCGGAAAATTCCTCGATAGATGTAGTGGATCCAGACACAGGTAAACATATTAAGTCTTCATACAGCATGACTGATGCAGAGGCAGAAGCCCTTATTAAGAGTATTAAGGATTTCGAAAAAGACTTGACTGACATATCAGAGGGTAAGATTCAGGCAAAGGTAACGATAGTAAGATGTGAAGAGGTTATATCGGATTATTCAAAGACTGAAAGCGGTTATTGGATAAGTGCTAAGAGTGCTTATGCATATCTGAAAGAAAGAAACATTGACGTAAGTAATTACGATCATGTTACATTTATAATAGAAGATCCGGGGATGTATACTGAGTATTTTGGACTTGGCGGAGTCAGAATTAAAAATAATATAGGATATAGTTTCATAAAATTCGGTGGAGAAACGACTAATCCAACTGAATATTGTTATAATGTAACTGCAAGTAGCTGGCCGGCAGGTGTATATGTACATGAATTCTTACATGCAATAGAGGATTATGCTGTAAGACTCGGTATGAAAAACATGCTTTATATACATGATATGGAAGAATATAACTATAACAGTAGTGATGGTCACAGAAAATTTTATGGGGACACTATTAACATGAAGGTTTACTATGAGGGCGGCTATCGTGGCGCAGACCCGAAGGTGTGGCAGCTTCCGCCATCTATATTTGCAAGATAATGGATAGTGAGGATTTTTGCGAAAAGCCTTAAAAATAGTTTGTCTTAGTTGAATGAACTAATTAAAAAAACAGAGTTTTTTTACAGATATATTTTACATATAAGAAAAATTGTGGTACAATTATAGAAAACTATGATTGTACCACTTTTTGTATTCTTTGAAACATTTTATATGAAGCAGGAGGAAGAAGTATGGACAAACAAAAGACATTGGGCATGAGAATTCTGCAGAAGATTTTGGGAATTATGATGATATGCTCTTTTTTATTCTTGTTGATTGGTGAACTATGCCTTCCTGCAGAGAATGTTTCTGATGAGACAGATTTTCACATGTTTAATGCTGAGTGGACGGTTGCAACAGCTGAGGGAGAAGTAAAGCTTGTAGCACCGGGGCAGGTTGAGGCAGAAAGAGGGGAATGGATATCTGCTACCACGAGACTTCCGGATAACCAGGTGGATACCTGGGTGTGTATGCGAAGTATGCAGCAGGATATGAGGATCTATGTCGGGGATGAGCTTAGAAAGGAATATTCTACACTTGATACTCAGTTGTTTGGTAAGACAAGTACCATGACCTATGTATTTGTGCCGTTATATGAGGAGGACGCCGGAGAGGTTCTTAAGCTCGATTTTATGTCGGATTCTTCATATACGGGTTATTTTAATGAAATGTATGAGGGTGATTATGCCCATATAGTAAAACATTTTGTTGGTATGTATGCACCGTCTGCAATTGTTGCGGGATTTATGCTTTTGATAGGCTTGGCTGTTATAATAGGAAGTGCATTTGTACGTGTTATTTACAAGAAGAAAACAGACTTGATATATCTTGGTAATATGATATTAATGACATCGGTTTGGCTTCTCGTTGAATCGAAGATAAGACAGTTTATTTTCCCTAACAGTACGATTGCCATGTTGATGGGATTTCTTCTGGTTGCATTATTGCCATATCCTTTCGCGGCTTATGTCAACAGCATACAGAAGGGAAGATATCAGAAAGCATATATTACGATATGTGCGTGGACAGCAGTTAATTTTATCGCAGTAGTAACGCTTCAGGTATTAAATATTAAAGATTTCTTTGAAACGATGACATCATCGCATATTCTGATTCTTGCACTGATTCTTTTGATGGCGGTAACATTTATTATAGACATCAAGAAGAAATATGTTAAAGATTACAGGGAAGTTGCTATAGGCTTCGCGGTTTTGATGGCGGCGGGAGTTTTTGAGATAGCGCTGTCATATATAATTGAGGCTAAGCTTAATGGAATTGCGTTATGCATAGGCCTTGTAGGATTACTTTTCTCAGCCGGACTAAAGTCGATACGTGATTTGTTCAATGTAGAAAAGGAGAAGCAGGTAGCTATTGAAGCAAGTGAATCTAAGGCGAAGTTCCTTGCTAATATGTCTCATGAGATTCGTACACCGATTAATACGGTAATCGGCATGAACGAAATGATTCTTAGAGAGAATACGGATGAAACGATAGAGGAATATGCGATTAATATTAAAAGCGCAAGTCAGATGCTGCTAGGTCTCGTTAATGATGTGCTCGATTTTTCTAAAATGGAAGCCGGTAGGTTGAAGATAATAGAAAATGAATACTCAGTTTCTGCCATGCTTAATGATGTATCAGCCGGTCTTGAAATTCGCGCAAAACAGAAGAATCTGGATGTCCGCTATGGCATAGACGATACGTTACCTTCGAAATTAAAGGGTGATGAGATTCGCATAAAGCAGATTCTTAATAATCTTTTGTCAAATGCAACTAAATATACAGAAGAAGGAACGGTTACATTCACGGTAAAGGGTCAGAATGATGAAATGGGATTCTCGTTGATTTTGGCAGTTGAGGATACCGGAATTGGTATCAAAGAAGAAGATATGGATAAACTTTTCGACAGCTTCCAAAGACTGGAATTGGCAAAGAACAGATACATAGAGGGTACCGGCCTGGGGCTTAATATTACCAAACAGATGGTAGAGATGATGGGCGGAACCATAGAAGTAAAGAGTGAATACGGCAAGGGTAGTTGTTTTACAGTAAAGCTACCGCAACAGGTAATAGATTCGAAACCTATCGGTAACATTAGAAAAAGAAGAAAGGAATCCGAAGACAGATCGATGGAGAGAAAAGCTTTATATGCACCGAATGCAAAGATTTTGGCAGTAGATGATACTCCGCTTAATCTTGTGGTTATAAAAGGACTTCTTAAAAAGAGTGGCATCCAAGTGGAATTGGCTTCAGGAGGAGAAGAATGCCTCATGAAGACAAAGACAGAAAAATATGATTTGATATTGATGGATCATATGATGCCGAAGCCGGACGGAATAGAGACCTTACGCATGTTGCGAGAGGACGAGGGCAATCCTAACAGAGACATTCCGGTAATCGTCTTGACGGCAAATGCTCTTGAAGGAATGAAGGAAGAGTACCTTAAGGCAGGATTTGCTGATTATCTGTCTAAGCCGATAGAGGTAGATGTGATGGAAGAAACTCTTGCTAAATACCTTGTAGATAAGGTATGATATATATATACTAAAACAGCTGAGAAACTATAAATGTATTTGGTCTATATACCAAAGAATGGAGGGCGGTTATGGCAAATAATATACTCGGATTAGTTAAAAAGAAACTTGAGTCACCGGAGGTATTAAGATTGTCTGCAAGTGACAGAGCATTATTGGAGCAGACCTGCAAAGGATTAGAGGAGATTAAGCAGCAGAGAGTATCAGAGCTAATGGTTCTTTCAGATATCAAGGATATGCTTCAGAATCAAACAGGAATCTCTGAGAAGGATATCGAGAGATTGCAGGAGGCTGTGGAAGTTGCTGCTAAGGAGAGCAACAAAGCAATAGAAGAATCCATACAGAAGATTGGAGAGAAGCAGACAGTTTCCGAAAAGGATATCTTGCTAGCATTATCCGAAGAGGCTTATGCCATTAAGAAGGTTCAGAAAAGATATCTTGTAGTCACATGGTTCTGTGCGATTTCTTTACTTGCATCTTTCGGAACTATGGCAGTTCTTATACTCAACGTGCTCGGAATTATATAGTAGAAAGTAAATTTGATTGTTATAAAGGCTACTACAAAAGCCCTTTATAGGGCTAATTTGTAGTAGCTTTTGTTTGTAATTTGTTTAACTTTGAATTATTTGCAATTACAATAAGTTTCATAGATTCGGTTAGAATTTTTTCGGGTTCTACAACTGTGGAAACAGTGGAATTTTCACAAATAGCAACTATATTTATAGAGTATTTCTTCCTAAGGTTGAGTTCAAGAATCGTCTTTCCAACCCATTCCGGTAGAATTTCCATTTCAAGCATAGAAACATCTTTTGAGAGTTCAATAACATCAATAAATCCTGAACTAAGTAGATTTTTCGCAAGACGTGTACCAGAATCTGATTCAGGTAATACTACTTTATCTGCACCGACTTTGGTCAGTATTTTGCGATGGGTTTCATTAGAACATTTGGCAATAACCGTTTTGACACCGGCTTCTTTGCATAACATGATAGCCATAACACTTGCTTCAAGATTGCTTGCCATGGCAATGATGACAGTGTCAATTTCTGATATCTCCAGCTGTTTTAGTACCTCTGCATCTGTAATATCTGCACACTTACAGATAGGTATATCTGAGGTGAGATTGTTAACGATTGATTCATTAGCATCTATCGCAATAACATCAGCACCATTGGCAACTAATTCTTTTGCAACGGCTGAACCGTATCTGCCGAGTCCAAACACGGCATATGTTTGACGTTTACTCATAATAGAACACTCCTTGTTGTTATGTTAACCTACTATTATTTCTTCGGTGGGGTTTTTAATAATATTTTTGGTTTGTTTTTTGGTACTAAAAGCGACTGCGAGGGAAATTGGGCCAATTCTGCCTAAAAACATGGTAACAATAATTATAATTTTACCGAATATGTTTAAAGTTGGAGTTAGGTTTCTCGTAAGACCTACGGTTGCAGTAGCACTAATAGTTTCATAAGCTATGTCAAGAGCACATGCGTCAGTGGTGGAAGCAAGCAATAACGTAGATATAAACATGATTATGAAAGACATGCTTACTACAGCGACTGCTTTTCTGATAAGATTTGGGGGGATATTCCTGTTAAAAAGGGAAATATCAGTTTTATTCTTGACAGTAGAAAGCATGGAGGCAATCAGAATGGCGAAGGTTACCGTTTTTATGCCACCTGCTGTTCCTACCGGCGAACCGCCTATAAACATAAGTAATAGACATACTATAGCAGAGGCGTTCGTAAGATTTTGTTGAGGAATCATTGCAAATCCGGCAGTTCGTGTAGTTACAGATTGAAAAAAGGCTACTTTTATCTTATCAAAGAACGAATAGCTGCCAATCGTAAGAGGATTATAGTATTCAAAGGCAAAAACAGACATAGTGCCGGCAACTATAAGGAGAATGGTAACAGAAAGCACAATTTTGCTGTGTAAGGTCAGATTTTTAAATATTTTGAATCGAAGCTTTTTAATGTTCTTTAATACTCTTATTATATCCCACCATACAATATAGCCTATACCGCCAATAATAATTAAGAGAGAGGTTACAACATTAATGGTAGAATTAAGCGTATAATCGCATAAACTGTTTTCGGAAATAATGTCTATTCCGGCATTACAAAAGGCGGATATGGAAGTAAAAATGGATATCCAAATCCCTTTCATGCCGTATTCAGGGATAAAAACAGTCATGTAAATAAGTGCACCAAGTGATTCTATAACGAAGGTACCTAATATTACTTTTTTTGTAAAATTAATAAGACCTGAGAGGGAATTAAGATTAAAAGCGTCTTGAAGTAATATTTTATCTTTAAGCCCCATTTTTTTGTGGAAGGAGAGCATCAATCCTGACATAATAGTAACTATACCTAAGCCGCCTATCTGTATTAGTATAAGAATTATGACCTGCCCAAATGTGCTCCAGGTAGAAACAACAGGAAGAGTTACAAGACCTGTTACGCAGGTCGAGGTAGTTGCGGTAAATAATGCATCCAGATAAGGGACAGATTGACCATTTGCGGAGCTGATGGGTAGTGAAAGTAATATACTCCCAATAATTATCGTAAAAAAGAAGCTAAACATAATAATCTGTGTTGTAGACATAGTGATATGAAAATGCTTATGCATAGTTACGCTCCCCGGAATTAGTGTAGATAAGTTGCTATGTGTCAAAGCTATTATATTTGATGCAAGCAAAAGTTGTCAATAAAAAATGGTATAAGGATGCATTTCCTATATGCCATTTTTTATAATTATATTTACATTGATTGTTAAATAGACACAAATTTCTTAGACCTTCTTAGCAAGCTTTAGGAATTCCGCACCACTGCCGATTAAGCACATATTTTCTTAGAGTATAAGCAAACTCGGGTAAATGTATTTAGTAAAAACTTTATATGCCATGGAGATGAGACTCTAAAATTATCGAAGCCTTTGCTGAGATAATTTTTGGTTTATGAGGCTCATCGAAATGTTTGGCATATCGTTTTGACTAAATACATTTACCCGAGTTTGTTTATATAAATAAACTATAGCGTGCTTAACCGGCAGTGGTGCGGCATTCCTAAAGCTTGCTAAGAAGGTCTGCTTTCTTCTGAGCGAATTCTTCTTCGGAAATGATGCCCGCATCTTTTAATTTGGCAAGCTTCTCAAGCTGCTCAAGAGCATCCGGCTGTGCGGCCTGCTGAACGATGGTCTGAGTTGGCTGCGCATTTGCCTTCTTAGCGTTCTTGCGAGCCTCATGATAAATAGCAACTATTCGTGTACCTTCTGTTAAGTAAATTGTGTTGATATTTTCTTTAGCACCGGCTACGGATATCTGCAAAGTACATATCTTGAGGGCTGCTGTAAGAGCAGTATCAAGAGCTGCAACCAAGAGGTCGTTTGACTGTGTGTTCTGTATGGTTGCCATAGCTGTAACATCTTCATAATAGAACTGCTTAACATTAGCTGTTGCGCCCATCATTTCTCTGTTAACAACGATAATCTGAGATGTTGTACATGCGATGTAGTCAACTGCCGTAACTGAGTCAATACCACCTGCATAGAACAAAATCTTCTCGTCTTCGTCAGCAAAATATTTCTGAACCTGAGCATATATCTTATCGCCGATTTTCTTTCTTATGAGAGCATCGACTTCTTCGTTACTGATTTCAAAATCCTGATTGCGGATACATTCGAAATAATTGCCAAGAGAAATAAAGTCCTGCTTGTATGAGCCGTTATACTTGATTTCTGAAAGCTGAACTCCGTTGATGGTTACATAACCAAAGCCTTCACCCGGTACGATGTCGAAAGTATTAATGCTGGCAACTGGAATCTGGCCTTCACACCAGAGATTCTTCTCGCCGTGTCTCAATCTAAAAAGCAGAGTAGTCTTGGTGATAACAATTTCCTGTCCGAAGGTTTCCTTTACATAGATAAAAGGAGCCTCGCTACCGTCAAAAGCGGCAAAATGCTTGGTGAGCTTCTTAACTGCCTTATCATCAATGTAAGGATTCATAGTAAGACATGAGATATTAGGGCGGCTACCGGGAAGTACCATCATCTCATAGTAGTTCTTTGTAAATTTGTCAAGGGTAGCTGTATCTGTATCACAGAACAACGAAGGTCTGTCGGAATCGAAGGCATCGATAATCTGATTAATCATATTTTCAGTCCACTCTTTAGCTTCTGCTTCGAGTTGAGCCTCATAGGCTTCTTTCTCGGCTTTCTGCTGGGCATAAGATTCCTTCGCCTTATTTATGCCGTCCATGGTAGATTCCTTCATTTTGTTAAGACCTTCCATGGTTGAGTCCTTAACACTGCTTGCTTTCTCTGCGGCTTTACTTGCCACATCCTTTAATTTGTCCATAAATGCCATAAATAGTTCCTCCCAAGTATGTTTATTGTTTGTACAATTTAAGTAAAATATACAAATATATTATAATAATAAAATAATGCGCGTTCAATATTGTAAAAAAAATACTGTGCGCTGGCAGCGTAAACATTTGCTGTCGTGTCATTGTTGTTTGGCGAAATTTGTGGTAAAATCTTGTTATATGCAGAAAATAAGCACATGAAGTGTGGCAAAATGTGCGAACATGAGGCAGAGAAAAATGAGTGATGACAAAGTGCTGGGAACAGCTATGATTCTTACCCAAGATGATATAGAGATTACAGTGCCGATATCCAAATCCTCGAAGGCAGAGGTATATCTTGCTTCCATTAAGGATTCGGATAAACTTGTTGTTTATAAAAAATTACAGGGAGAGCAGTTGGCACCGCTTTACAATAGAATAAAGGAAATTAATTCCCCGTATTTTCCTCAATTTTACAGTGTGTGGGCGGAAAATGGTGCGACCATGCTCATAGAGGAATACATTGCAGGTGAGCTTTTGTCCGAGAAGCTTGAGAAAGAACATCGTTTTAGTGAAGACGAGCTTACGGAATATATGATGGAGCTTGGCTTTGCGGTGTCAACGCTTCATAAGCTTAATCCTCCTGTTATACATAGAGACCTGAAGCCGGAGAACATTATAATTACCAAGAACGGTAAGCTTAAGCTTCTGGACTTTGATGCATCAAGACAATATCGTGAGGATGTGAACCATGATACGATTGTTATGGGAACAAGGGAATATGCGTCGCCGGAGCAGTTTGGATTCTCACAGACGGATGTGCGCAGTGACATTTATTCTTTTGGAATTGTTTTTGCTGAACTTTTGGAAAAGAGCGATGTTACTGATGCGTACCGGAAGAAGTGCAGAAAAATTATAGATAAAGCCACGATGTTTAATCCTGATAACAGATACCGGGATGTGGATGAATTGCTTGATGAGCTTAGAAATTCCAAAAAGATTAAGAATGGCACAAAACGTATCTTGCCAAAATGGATGATAGCGTTGGTGGGAGTGCTCGTTATTGCGGGTATCTGCTTGCTTGGCAGGAGCATGCTTTCAGATACAGCAAATCAAACAGGAGCTTCGTCTATAGAAACCGGGGGGTTGCAAGACGGCGTATTTGACGGCGAAGAGAAAAATACAACCCCGATAGTCATGGACGAGATAATAACCACCCCGGCAGTTGGGGGCAAGGATGAGATGACATCTACCACGGCAGAAATAAAAGAACCAACACAAGGAGATACAACGACAGTTTCAAGAGAATCAGATGCAATCCCTGTAGAAAATACACAGGAATCCGGACAGGCGGAAGTGCCGTCTAAGGAAGACTATCCGGAGGGAATGAGATTTGTACTTAGGTATGAGGACGGCACGGAGGAAGCATATGCATTCTTTGGTGAGGTGAGTGAGAGAATTAATTCCCTTAATAATCCTAATGCGGAATACATTGTTTACTATATTAATAATGAAGGATATGAAGACAACGGACTGTACCATATTTATGCAGATAAGATGCCAAGCAATGTTAAGAAGCTTACCTTTAGGCTTGGTGCAGTAAGTAATGAGGAAATAAATGATTACTGGATATGCTTTTTCGAGGCAAAGGCTACATATCCCGTTGTATTTGAGACAAGGGTACAACTGTTAAAATCTGAATTTGAAGATGTTACAGTAGGTGGTGTAGATTCCATAATATCAATGCATGTCAATTCCGGTAACAAGATTAAGAAAGTTACTCTGGCTAGTAAAGGAAATCTAGTTACCACCTCAAATGAAGGCATTTCACTTGAAAAATGCATAATGGAGGATCAGACCTCGCTTATAACGATTTCTGAGGGGCCTGCATATATTAAGGAGCTTGAGTGCAGAGAAGATATTCATATCAATATAAACGGAAACAAGGAGGCAGACGGTAAGGTGCTTCTTATAACAGACTGCGATATAAGCGAAGACCAGTTGAGTGTCAGTTATATGAAAGCGGAGGAATACGAGGTCTGCCTTGCTAAAAACGATGCCGGTCAGAGTGTAGTAACGATTGTGAACAGAAAATAAGGAGATAGATGCTTTATGAGAAAATCAACGGAAGAACTAATTAATGAGATTACATCGGTGGACGATATTGTGGAATATCTTGCAGAGAACGAAGAGAATATCGACAATATGTCTCTTTCGGACTACCTTAATCAGATAGTGAATGAACGAGGCTTGGATAAAAGTATTGTGTTCCGCCGTGCTAAGATGAACGAAACCAATTATGGATACGAACTGTTCCGCGACGATAAAAAGAAACCTTCAAGAGACAAGCTTATACAGCTTTGTTTTGGATTGCAGCTTACGATAGAGGAGGCTACGAAGCTTCTTCGACTTGGAAAAGTAAGACCGCTTTATCCGAGAGATCAAAGAGATGCATTTATTATATATGCACTTAAAAATAAATACCCTATCAATAAGCTTAACGATTTGCTTTTTGAAAACGGAGAAGAGCTCTTAGGATAGGCAGATTTTATTTAGAAGAATGTAGATGCTCATTGAAACCATAATGGTTAAGATGAGCATTTTTTGCTTGTATTTTTAAGTTGTACAAATCATGGCAGTTGTGGTATACTTCTATATGGAGTAAAAGGAGGTGTCGTGGTGGATAGTTTTAAAATAAATGATATACAGGCTGCACTTACGGCGCCGGTAGACAAGGCTCAACAAGTACAGGCAGGCGATGACAGCTTTAAGTTTACTTTGATAAGTAATATTGCTGAAAGCGAGCTTCAGACTAAGCTTGCCGGAATAATGGGAGAGATAGTCGAACAGGGTAAACGTATCAAGAAGCATATGGATATAAGAGATATGCGAAGATATCGTGAGCTTATTAAAAGCTTTCTCAATGAGATAGTTAACCGTTCCCATGAATTTACAAGAGAGAATTTCCTCGATAGAAAAGGAAGACACAGAGTATACGGAATAATTCGTCTGGTTGATGAGAATCTTGACCAGCTTGCGCTTAAGCTTCTGGAGGACGAGAAGGACGGTATAGACATTATTAGAAGACTTGATGAGATACAAGGATTACTTCTAGATATATTTGTATAGTAATACGGAGGTACGGAGTGAGCGAGTTTGATAGAATAGTCGGACATGAAAAGGTAATACAATATTTTCAGAATGCTATTGCACATAATAAATTGGCTCATTCGTATATTATCGCAGGGGAGAAGGGAAGCGGCAAGAAGATGCTTACAAGGCTTCTTGTAAAAACACTCCAATGTGAGAAAGAGGGGATTGAACCCTGTGGAGAGTGCCGCTCATGTATTCAGGCAGATGCCGGAAGTCATCCGGATATAAAATGGATTGAACATGAGAAGCCGGCAACTATCGGTGCGTCAGATGTAAGAGAGCAGCTTGTAGGAGATATCTGTATTAAGCCGTATTCGGGTAAGTATAAGATATATATAATAGATGAAGCGGAGAAGCTTACACCACAGGCGCAGAATGCACTTCTTAAGACGATAGAAGAGCCGCCGGAATATGGAATTATTCTTTTCCTTGCAACGAACTCTTCATTTTTTCTTCCGACGATAACATCAAGGTGTCTGGAGATTAACCTTCATCCTATTTCGGACGGGCTTGTGAAGCAATATCTCATGGAACAGGCGAAGGTGCCAAGCTATATGGCAGATGTCTGTGTGGCATTTGCGCAGGGCAACATCGGAAAGGCACTTTTACTTGCAAAGACAGAGAGCTTTGAACAGATTAGAAACCATGTTATCAGGATAATGAAGAACCTCGATAATACGGAATTTGCAACGATAATGTCATTCATTAAGGCGCTTGACGAGAGTGAATTTGACATAAATGATTATCTGGATTTACTGCTTATGTGGTATAGGGATGTGCTTATATATAAGGCATCGAAGGACCGCAATAAGGTGATATTCAGAGAAGAGGTTGAAGCCCTGGCATATAAAGCGGAGACTTCTACCTATGAAGGTATTAATAAAATTATTATGATGATAGAACAGTCAAAGGCACGCCTTAAGGCGAATGTCAATGAAGAAGTGGTTATGGAATTAATGTTTTTAACAATGAAGGAGAATTAACGATGGTAAAGGTAATAGGAGTTCGTTTTAGAAGTGCCGGTAAGATATATTTCTTTGACCCGGTGAACTTTCAGATAGATGAAGGTGAAAAGGTTGTCGTTGAGACAGCGAGAGGCTTAGAGTTCGGTACGGTAGTACTCGGTATGCGTGAAGTTGACGACAGTAAGGTTGTACAGCCGCTTAAACCGGTAACGAGAATCGCTACCGAGAAGGATATAGAGACAGCAGAGAGTAATAAAGAGAAAGAAAAGGAAGCATTTAAGGTTTGTCTTGAGAAGATAAGAAAGCATGAACTTGAGATGAAGCTGATTGATGCGGAGTATACTTTTGATAACAATAAGCTTTTGTTCTATTTTACCGCAGACGGAAGAATAGACTTCAGAGAGCTTGTTAAGGATTTGGCGGCAGTATTCAAGACGAGAATTGAGCTTCGCCAGATTGGTGTTAGGGACGAGACAAAGATTCTTGGCGGAATCGGTGTGTGCGGCAGACCTCTTTGTTGTCATTCATGGCTTCCGGAATTTATTCCGGTATCTATTAAGATGGCTAAGGAGCAGAATCTTTCACTTAATCCTACTAAGATATCAGGTGTATGCGGAAGACTTATGTGTTGCCTTAAGAACGAAGAAGAAACCTATGAGGATCTTAACAGCAGATTACCGAATGTAGGTGATTTTGTAACAACGGATGATAACCTTAAGGGAGAGGTTCAGAGTGTAAATGTGCTCAGACAGCTTGTAAAGGTCATTGTTTCTGTTGGAGATGAGAAAGAGATAAGAGAATACAAGGTTGAGCAGCTTCGTTTTAAACAAAGAAGACGCAAGGATGCCAACGCATCTATTTCAGATGAAGAACTTAAGGCTCTTGAGATGTTAGAGCGCAAGGAAGGAAAATCAAAGCTTAATGATGAATAATCTTTTGCCAAATGAAAGAATAGATGATTTGCATAGAAATGGATACCAGATTATACAGAACCCGGAAGGGTTCTGTTTTGGCATGGACGCAGTTTTGCTTTCGGGTTTTGCGAAGGTAAAGCAGGGAGAAAAGGTTCTTGATATGGGAACCGGCACGGGTATTATACCGATTCTTCTTGAGGCAAAGACGGAGGGAGAGCATTTTACGGGACTTGAATTGCAGGCGCAAAGCGCAGACATGGCAAGAAGAAGCGTAGCTCTCAATAATCTTTCTTCAAAGATAGATATAGTAGAGGGAAATATCTGTGAGGCATCGAAGATATTTGGTAAGGCAGTATTCGATGTTGTTACAACGAATCCACCTTATATGAATGAGAGTCACGGACTTACTAATCCGGACATGCCAAAGGCAATTGCAAGGCATGAGATATATTGTACTTTTGAGGATATAGCAAGAGAGGCTTCATATGTGCTTAAACCACAAGGACGCTTCTACATGGTGCATCGTCCGAGAAGACTTATAGAACTTATTAATACTCTTTCCAAATATAAGCTGGAGGTGAAGAGTCTTAAGCCGGTGTACCCGATGGCAGATAAGGAAGCGAACATGATTCTTGTTGAAGCGGTACGCGGAGGCAAGCCTCTTATGAAGCTTGAGAAACCGTTGATTGTATATAAGGAACAGGGAGTATATACAGACGAGATATACGATATCTACGGATATTAAGTATATAGCAGGCAGTAGCCTATCTATTGTCTTGGAGTATTACTATACCATCTTTTATAAGGAAATGGAGAAACGGAGAATATAATGGCAGGAAAATTATATTTATGTGCTACGCCTATCGGCAATATGGAAGATATTACGTTTCGTGTAATAAGGACGCTTAAAGAGGTTGACCTTATAGCGGCAGAAGACACAAGGCACAGCATTAAATTACTGAATCATTTCGAGATAAAGACACCCATGACGAGTTATCATGAGTTTAATAAGATAGAGAAGGCTAAGTATCTTGTTGAGCAGATGCAAAGTGGAGTTAATATTGCACTTGTTACGGATGCGGGTACGCCCGGAATATCCGATCCGGGAGAAGAGCTTGTAAGGCAGTGCTATGAGGCAGGGATAGAGGTGACTTCGCTTCCGGGACCGGCGGCATGCATAACGGCACTTACCATGTCAGGACTTGCAACCAGAAGATTTTGTTTCGAAGCATTTCTTCCGACAGATAAGAAGGAGAGAAGCCGAATCTTAGAAGAGCTCAGAACAGAGACCAGAACGATAATTATATATGAGGCTCCGCACAGACTGGACAAAACCCTGGCAGAGTTATCTGAAGTGTTCGGTAGTGACAGACGCCTTACAATATGCAGGGAGCTTACCAAACGCTACGAGGAAGGCAGGCAGTATACCTTTGCGGATGCGGTTGAATATTATGAGCAGAATGAGCCTAAGGGTGAGTTCGTACTTGTTATAGAAGGAATATCCCATAATGTACTCGAGGAGGAAGCGAGACAGGACTGGTTAAGCATATCTATTGAGGAGCATATGGCGAAGTATGAGGCAGAGGGAATGAACTCTAAGGATGCCATGAAGCAGGTGGCTAAGGATAGAGGTGTTACTAAGCGAGACATTTATCAGTACATGATGAATCTGAAGGATTCAGAATAAAGTGATATATAATTAAATGAATTTAATTTTGTGATGAAGCCGTCGGCAAGATTGAATTCATTTTTTTATGTTATAGGAAAATGCGTCCTATAACATAAAAAACGCTCCGCGTGGATGCGCACTCGCGCGAAGAGGAAGTTTGTCGCAAGCGACCGCGCTCGGCGCGAGAGTTCCGCAAGCGGAACTCTTTGTTCTAAAATTTTGTAAATGGTTGTGCAGAATTATAAATAAATTTGTAAGTGATGTAACCTACACGGAGGAATTCCTACTATATAGGTGAAGGGACCCGAAAAGAGAGGAGGATATCCGGCATGCAGGATGAGAATATAATTGAACTGTATTTTTCGCGAAATGAAACAGCTATAAGTGAAACAGACAAGAAGTATAGTTCATATCTTAGGAAGATTATTAATATGGTACTTGCTAACAAAGAAGATCAGGAAGAATGTCTTAACGATACATATATGACAGTCTGGGGGAAAATACCACCGGACAGACCTAATTTTTTTAGGGCATATATAGCGAAGATAGCGAGGAATACGGCGCTTAACAGATATGACTATAACAACGCGGCTAAGCGTAATCCCAATCTTGAGCTGATTTTATCAGAGCTTGAAGATTGTATACCGGATACATATACAGTGGAAGATGAGATTGAGGGGAGATATCTTAGGGAGCTTCTTAACAGTTTTCTTTATGGCTTGGAGGCAGATAAAAGAGTGCTTTTTCTGAGAAGATACTGGTTCGGTATTTCTATTGAAGAATTGGCAAGCGAAAGAGGCTGTGGAAAAAGTAAGATAAAAACAGCACTGTTTCGAATACGTAATAACCTTAGGGAATATTTGGAGAAAGAAGGGATTAAGGTATGAAGACAAAGGATTTGTTTAAAGAGCTAAGTAATATAGATGACAAATTAATAGAAGAGGCAAGCTTGAATGAAGCAGAGGAAGGGGATGTTAGTGTGGATAAAGAGGGAAAAAGATACGTAAACGGAAGACTTAGAAATAAAATAATATCATACGGTGCAATGGCAGCAGGATTGCTCATTGTAATCGGAGTAGGACTTGGAGTTGCGGTTAACGGAAATAATAGAGGAGAAAAGAATCAAAGGGAAACAATGGCCACGGAAGCATGTACGGAACCGGCATTAGAGACAATGGTTGTTAATACAAAGGATATGATGTTATTTGAAGATAACATATATTATACGGATGGGGAAGAGGCTGTAAAAGGAACTCTTATAGGAGAAGCAGGACAGCCACCCGCATATGGAACAAGCGATTATGTCGGATGTCCGGTTTACCTTGTTGAAGGACATAAGGGAACCTTGAGAGTAGCTGTTGAAAAGGACGGAAAGGTAGTGCTCTTTAGACTTCGTGAGTGGGGAAAAGAACCTAACATGGAATTGTGCAAAAGAGTATATGGTATATTATCGGCTGATGATATAGAAAGTGTGCGTGTTGAATGGAATTATGATCCTAATGCCGGTGGATATCAGGGAGACGTGACTCTTAAATCGGGAAGTGATGATGAGAAGATAGCGTGGTTATATGATATATTAAGCGAGCTTATACTTGATGCCGAGGGACATAGAGAGATAGTCGATAAGATAAGCAAAGCTGACTATGATAGATGGGTTGAAGAGGGAAACAAGGCGTATACAAATGAAACCGGTTCATATGTACCCGCATACGGTGGAACATCCGCCTATAGTAATAATGTGCATATAATCATTAGATCAAATGACGGAAGTGAGTTTGATATGGACTATTACCCGAAGATAGCATATATTAGCTATTTCACAGCTACCGATGAATTGGTAGACTGGATTGATTCCGTAACAAAATAAGTGTAGGTTATGCCTCTATGACCTGACTACTGTCGAGGATGGTTATGGAGGCATTGTGCACTTTATAATTCTTCATCAGCTCGAAGGGTGCATTATCAAAGTAACATAAAAGTGCCATGATAACTGCGCTGTGAGTGACAATGGCTACATCATCGGAATGGGTTGCGGCAAGTTCCTTAAGTGCCTTGAGGGAACGGATAAACATGTCATCATATGATTCACCGCCATGTACTTTGGTATAGCGGCGATTAATGCGCCATTCGTTGTAGTTACCCGGATATTGCTCAGCAATCTCTGCCCAGGTATGGCCTTCCCATAAGCCTAAGTCAACCTCGCGGAGGTCATCAAGAATGTGATAGGTAAGACCGAGCTTAGCGGCAAGGATATCTGCTGTCTGGGTTGCACGCTTTAACGGACTTGAATAGATATGCTTAATGGGTAGCTTGTCAGCCTTAATTATATCGGCAAGCTCTTTAGCTTGTGCTATGCCGGTGTCATTAAGAGGGATATCGCTTTTGCCCTGAATATGATTAAGGTCATTCCAATCAGTTCTGCCGTGTCTTATAAGATAAAACTTCATGCGCACCTCCGGAGTTAGATGGTTTCAAAGTCATGTGCTTTCATGTAAATAACATTTAAGCTTTTGAATTCGGTATCATATGTACAGTATATCATATTTGTGACAAACTGTAACTAGATTTAGCGAATTATTTACGAAGAATAAGCATAGTATTTATTACTTTAGTTAGGAAGGAAAAATACTATGCTTAATTATTTGTGGGCATTTATGATGATTGTAGGAATAGTTTATGGTGCATTAAGCGGCAATATGGAGGCAGTATCGGATGGAGCACTTAATGCAGCTGTTGAGGCGGTTAATCTTTGTATTAAGATGCTTGGAATTATTGCTCTTTGGACAGGAATTATGCATATTGGGGAATGTTCGGGGCTTATAAACCGTATCGCAGCGAGGCTTTCCGGATTTATAAGCTTCCTGTTTCCGAGGATACCGAAAGAACATCCGGCGAGAAAACACATTGCAATGAACATAATAGCCAATGTCTTGGGACTTGGTTGGGCAGCAACGCCGGCTGGACTTAAGGCTATGGAAGAGCTTGCGAATGTGGATGAAGAATCAGGTGGCAAAAGAGTAAGAAGTGGTATAGCAAGTAATGAGATGTGCATTTTTCTTATAATAAATATATCCTCGCTTCAGCTGATTCCGGTTAATATGATAGCCTACAGGAGTCAATACGGAAGTGTCAGTCCGGCAGCAATAATTGGGCCTGCACTTGTTGCTACAACGATAAGCACGGCAGCAGGAGTTATTTTTTGTAAGCTTATGGATAGAAAAGGGAAGAGGTAAGGGGGATTTAGATGCAGTTTCTTGTTTATATATCCGCGTTTATTATACCTATAGTGATGTTTTACATAATTCTCCACGGTGTGGTGAATAAGGTCAGTGTGTATGATGTGTTTATAGAGGGGGCAAAGGATGGACTGAAAACAGTAGTCGGAATTGTTCCCACACTTATAGGGCTTATGGTGGCGGTAGGAGTTCTTAGGGCATCGGGCTTTCTTGATTTCGTTGCAGGACTTCTTAGTGGTGTTACAGATATGATTAACCTGCCGGCACCGGTTGTTCCGGTGATTCTTGTCAGGATGTTTTCATCATCAGCGGCTACGGGGCTGGTACTTGATATTTTTAAAAATTACGGACCCGATTCGCATATCGGTCAGCTGGTTTCTATTATGATGAGCTGTACGGAGACCATTTTTTATACTATGTCCGTGTATTTTATGACAGTCAAGGTGACTAAAACAAGGTGGACGCTCGCAGGCGCATTGGTTGCAACTTTGGCAGGGATTGTGGCAAGTATATGCCTTGTGAGTTAGTCAAAGAAAGGTGTTTTCCGGCTGAAAAAGGGTGAGATTTGCTTGTAATACACAGAAAAACTTTGAAAAGATTGTGAAATCAAAAATTTTTGTGGAAATCCTTGACAAACTATGATAGAATGTCCACGAATTATCACCCGAAAAGGAGAACAGAATGTTAAATGTAAACGAAAACGCGTGCTATATTCCGAAGAATCTTATGTGTCCGCCTGCGGCATGTACGGATACAAGTATAGCATTGGTTTGGGACGAACCTGAAAAGGCGGAAGAAGTAGCAGGATATCAGGTGTTCATTAATGGACATCGTTATCACACACTTGCGCTTAGGGAGGAAAATAAGAGGGAGCCGATAGACACTACGCATACAGATTTTACACTTATAAATCTTGCAAGTGATCTTGAGTACACATTAGAGGTATGTTCAGTCTTAGTAAGTGGGGAGATTTCAAAATTTTGCGAGCCTATAAGGGTAAAGGCTTTGGCAAAGAAGAAGCAGTTTGATATTACCGATTTTGGAGCAGTCGGTGATGGCGTAACTAATAATACAAGAGATATTCAGAGAGCAATTGACGGAGCCACAGAGGGCGGAATAGTATATGTTCCGGCAGGAACTTTTGTGACAGGTGCAATTTTTCTTAAGAGCGATATCACTCTTTATCTGGAAGAGGGAGCAGTACTTCTTGGTAGTGATAACCTAGAGGACTATCCTATTATGGAATATCGTTTTGAGGGAAGAGAGCAGCGTTGTTATGCAAGTCTTATCAACACTAAGGACATGCTTAATGGGCAGAGACTTAAGAATATCACGATAGCAGGTCCGGGCACGATTGATGCTAACGGAGTGAAGCTTTACAGACAGGAGCTTGACAGAAAAGAGGCAGTTAGGGGAAGAGCTGTCTGCCTTAGAAATGTTGATAATGTATATATGCATGAGGTGACTGTAAGACAGTCTCCGGCATGGTGTATTCACCCTATATATTGTAATGGAATCAGCATTAATAATATAAGGGTATATACCAAGTGTGATGAGAATGGTAACAAGTACGGAATACATAATGGAGATGGAATAGATCCGGATTCATGTAGTGACGTATATATTTTTAATTCCATGATTGCAAGTCAGGATGACTGCATAGCGATTAAATCAGGTCGAGATGAAGAAGGAAGACGAGTAGGCATTCCTACTAAGAATGTAAGAATTACTAATTGTCGTTTCAGAAGCGGCTTTGGTGTGGCAATCGGTAGTGAGATGTCCGGCGGAGTTATGGATGTGCTCGTAAAGGACTGTGATTTTGAGGATGTCTATAGTATCGGAACAGTAAAGGCACCGAGAGGAAGAGGCAATGTTATTGATAATATCACATATGAAAAAATCAGATTTGTGAATAACAGCCTTGAACATAAGGATTGCAGATGGTTCCGTGGAGCAATTTATGTTGACCAGTTCTATAGTCATGCGGAATTTGATCCAAGTCTTTCGGAAGAAGTAAATGAAGGTACAGCGAAGATTAAGAATATTACATTTAAGGATATTGTAATGTCAACGATAGCAGGCAACGCTATCTATCTTGCAGGTCTTCCTGAGAGTAATCTTGAGAACATTTGCTTTGATAATGTACATGCTGCCGGAAAGTACGGAATGAAGGCATACAACGTAGATGGTCTTAAGATGACAAATGTTAAGGTTGCATCTATGGAAGATAAGGATTATGAATTTGAAAATGTGAGATATTAAGAGGTATAGAAACGAGCGTACGCGGCAATGTCATTTAGTTAATGCACATCTTGTATAAACACATATGATAGATGTTGTTTCCCTCTAAGACACGCTCTCGCTTGGTGAAAAACGTAGCAGTACTAAACTCAGAAAACCAAATGAGGAGTAATGCGAGGCAGATAATTTCAAAAAATTGAATTATCTGCCTCGCATTACTCCTCAGTTTTCTTCGTTAAGTACTGACGTTTTTCAACAGTCTTAACGGGAATACAATATCTATCATATGTGTATTCACTGTACTGCTTTAACTAAATGACATTGGCGTACGCGGTGATTGATTTTTCCTGAGTACGCTTTTCTTGTTGTAACAGAGGTTGCATTTTGATAAGAAGTACTTGTAATCTTACAAGAAATAGAATAGTATAAAAGTAAGAAATGCGTTAAAGAAAGGTGGGAGCAGAATGAGTGCAATCGGTGCAATTGGAGCATATGGGACAGGAATCTCGTTTGGTTATAATGGTGGTTATGTAAACAGTGTTCAGGAAAAAGCCATGAAGCGTGCCGGTTTGGAAGAGTGTGAGCAGTGTGCAAGCAGAAAATACAAAGATGGCTCTAATGAAATGAATGTGTCTTTTAAGACACCCGGGCACATATCACCGCAGGCTTCTGCTGCAGCAGTTGCAACACATGAGCAGCAACATGTTTCTAATGCATATAAGAACGCGGCGAAGAATAATGGAGAGGTGTTACAGGCTACGGTTACGCTTAAGAGAGCGATATGTTCTGAGTGTGGCAGAAGCTATGTTTCAGGCGGATTAACCCGTACGATGATAAAGTATACGGAGGAGAATCCGTATAGCCGTAATGCCAAAAGCTATGACCAGGTAACGGGAATACTTGGACGTTTTGTGGATTATCAGGTATAATCTGCGACTTTATAATATGAAAATGAGAGAAGCATCAGAGAATACTACATTGGGGAGCGTAGTGTTGAGTTGACTAAATAAGAAAAGAGGAGTAATGATGAGGGAAGAAAAGAAAGAGAATAAGAAGAAATTTAACTGGGCAGGATTGTTGGTCTTTGTGCTTTTAGTTATTGCCGGTGGAATATGCGGCATGTTTATGGGTAAATATCTGGGTGAGACTGCTTTTGATGCCGGAGATGTTGGTACGTTGATTCTGTATATTGCCGGTGCGCTTATAGCAGTTTATGCATCTAGTTTCATACATATTATACTTCATGAGGGAGGACATCTTGTATTTGGACTTTTGACAGGATACAAGTTTTCATCCTTTAGAATAGGAAGTTTTATGTGGATAAAGAAGGATGGTAAAACTGTATTTAAGAGATTTTCGCTTGCAGGAACAGGTGGACAATGTCTTATGTGTCCGCCGGATATCACAGGGGATAAATATCCGTTCTTCTGGTATAACGTGGGAGGATGTCTTGCCAATTTATTTTTTGCGGGAATAGCATTAGCAGTATCGTTTTTGTGTAGTGGTTTAGGAATTTTTGTAAGTGTGCTAAGAGTATTTGCGGTAATAGGTATTGCACTTGCAATAGTTAATGGTATACCGTTGGGTATGGGAGGTATTGATAACGACGGAAGCAATACGGTTGCGATTGGCAAGTCACCGAAGGCCAGGAAAGCCTTCTGGCTTATGATGAAGATTAACGAACAGGTGGCGCTTGGTGTGCGTATAAAAGACATGCCGGAAGAGTGGTTTGAGCTGCCGGATGAAGACGATATGAATAACACGATGGTTTCATCAACTGCAGTATTTAAGTGTAATAAGCTTATGGATGAGATGAAGTTTGAGGAAGCCGATAAGCTTATGGAGGAGCTTGTTAATAATAAGAAGGTGAAGATGCCGGGTGTATACAAGAATCTTCTTAAGAACGATATTATCTTCTGCGAGCTCGTTGGAGAGAATAAGACGGAGCGTATCGAGAAGTTCTTTGACAAGGAGCAGAAGGCATTCATGAAGTCGATGAAGAAATTCCCTTCTGTCCTAAGAACGGGATATGCGTATTTCTTACTTGCGAAGAAAGATGATGCAGAGGCTAATAAGGTTCTTGCACTTTTTGACAAAATGGCGAAGACATATCCGAATAAAGCAGATATTGATTCGGAGAGAGAGCTTCTTGAGTATGCGTTGAAGATATATGAAAATATAGAAATGTAATTATAAGGTCGATGAATCTTGATATGGGTTTGTCGACCTTTAATTTTTTATTTGATAACAATATGTAGATAGATATATTACGTATATAAATATCGATGCTTGCATATTATATAAAAAAGTATGCGTGCTTGGATGAATACGTATTGACATAGTACGTATTATATGTTACCTTGATACTGTAAGGGGATGGTTTAATGCCTAAAAAACCAATTGAGATGGAACGGATTATCCTTGCAGATGGGTGGGTGCTTGATTCACAACATGGCTCGCATCGACAGTACAAACACCCGAGTAAGCCGGGTAAAGTTACAATACCATTTCATGGTAAAGATATTCCGAAAGGCACAGAAAATTCCATCTTAAAGCAGGCAGGGCTAAAATAGCCCTAGCCTGTTAACATAGACGAGGAGGCGATAAGATGTTATCAATATATCCGGCGTGTTTTTTTAAAGAAGAAGAGGGATATTCGGTTGTATTTCCTGATTTGAACTGGTTGTCCACTTGTGGTGAGTCTTTGGAGGAAGCTATGGCCATGGCTGTAGATTGTATAGCAGGATATCTGTATTCAGCGAAAATGAGTAACGAGGGAGTTTGCAAGGCATCAGCTATTACGGACATTAAGATCGAAGAGATTGCAAAAGAGATTGGATGTTCGACAGATGGGGCATTTGTTAATATGGTATCGGTAGATGTTTCGGCGTATGCTAAAGAGCATTTTGAAAAGTCAGTAAAAAAGACTCTCAGTATACCTGCATGGCTAAATAAATTAGCATTAGAGCAAAATATTAATTTTTCACAAGTATTACAGGAAGCGCTTATAGCCAAGGTTGGCAATTCAACCCGTGGTTGAATTGCCTCATTTAAGAGGTTATTGCTTGCTTCTGTTTTTGTATAGTATACTAAGTAACATAAAGAGCGCTCTTTAAAAATATTTTGAGAGAGGATTAATTATGGAACTTTGTGTTGGGAAAAATATAAAGACACTTCGTAAGGCACATAATCTTACACAAGAGCAGCTTGCGGAAAGTATCGGTGTGTCTTTTCAGGCAGTTAGTAAGTGGGAGAATAGTATTGCTTTGCCGGACATTACTTTTGTGCCGGTTTTGGCAAGCTTCTTCGGTGTGACTACGGATGAGTTGTTTTCTTATAATCTGCAAGACATGCAGAAGGAAGTGGATTCTATCAGGGATGAGGCTTACAAATACCGTGAGAGCGATCCTAAAAAGAGCAAAGAGATACTGGAGGAAGGCCTTGGGAAGTATCCCGGAAACGAAACCTTGTTAAATAACCTTTTGTATGTTATTGATTATACAAATAATCCGGACGAGACAATCAAGATAGCAAGTAAACTTATTGATAAAACAACGGAGAGCGATATAAAATACGATGCGATGCGGTTTCTTGCGTATGCATATGACGCAAAGGGTGAAAAGGATAGTGCTATCGCCGTATTAGAGCAGATTCCGGAGATTTATTTTACCAAATTGTCGGAGATGGCATTTATATTAACCGGCAAAGCCAAATATGAAACGGCAAGGAAGCAAAAATGGATATCATTTGAAATGCTTTTGCAGATGATGGCAAAGATTATGGAGTATTACGAAGCGGAGAACGAGCCGCAGAAGGCTATTGAAGAGATAGAATGGGCATTGTCAATCTTGGATACGATAAAGGATGAGAAAGATAAGAAAGCAAATAAGGTTTATGAGGATTTTTTCAAAAGACATCTTAACAAGTTTAAAAATCTTTAATGGAGAATTGTGGCGAGTTGTAGATGGTAAATTATGCCCTACAGACGGCACTGGACGAAAATAACTATCTTGAAGGTGATATAATGAAAAAGCTTTCAATACGAATAATAATCGGGCTACTTATAATTGGACTTGTATGCACGGTGGGATACTTTTTGTTTGCCAAAAAAGGAGTTAACATTACTATCTCTAATCATACAAACCAATCTATCAGCAATTGCTTTATAAAAATAAACTATAGTGGTTCAGCAAATGATATTGTCGTGCCCGCCATAGCATCCGGAGAAAGTCAAGAAATATCTGTAGAACTGCCGGATGATTTTACAGAAGGTAGTTTGATTCTGTGCTACACTGATAACAATAATAACAAACAAGAGAAAACCATTATTGGCTATCTTGAAAAGAATTACAATATAGACATAGCTTTGTCAATTGATGATAGTGGAAGAATTATTATAAACTAGTTAAAAAAGTGAGCATTTTTGCCAATGTCATTTAGTTAAAGCAGTACAGTGAATACACATATGATAGATATTGTATTCCCGTTAAGACTGTTGAAAAACGTCAGTACTTAACGAAGAAAAATGAGGAGTAATGTATATCAGACAAATCAATTATTGAGATTATCTGTATTGCATTACTCCTCATTTGGTTTTCTGAGTTTAGTACTGCTACGTTTTTCACCAAGCGAGAGCGTGTCTTAGAGGGAAACAACATCTATCATATGTGTTTATACAAG
>JAFTJD010000040.1 GCA_017456585.1 Lachnospiraceae bacterium | reverse complement strand
AATCATCAACGGTTGATAAGAGTGCGTTGCAGACGTGTTCAATGAAGCACGGCAAAGTAAATTCCCTGACGGTCTGTGTTGCCTTCGCACATCATGTAATAATCATCGACGGTTGATAAGAGTGCGTGGTAGACGTGTTCAATGAAGCATGGCAAAGTAAATTCCCTAATGGTCTGTGTTGTCTTCGCCAATCATATGATAAGTCCGAATGTTTGGTGAGTTTGCGGAGGAGGCGTGCCAATCAAACATCGAAGCGGCAAAGTGTGTAGTTCTACTTGGGAGCGTAGAGTTGCGAGGGAAACATATATTCCTAATCGCTTTGCTTTAATACGTTTTCGCATGCAATAAACAAGACGAAATTTGCAATATATTTTCGCAAATAGATAATATTTTATTATGAAAGGAATCCTATGAAGCCATATACATTTACAGCCCCATTTAAACCGGAAGGAGCCAAATACACTAAACTTTGTCTTTGGAATCGTTATCTTAGAACACCTTTTTATCTTATTCTACTGATGATTCCAAGTGCATTAGGCATATATTTTCTTGCAAACAATGATAATCCTTACTTTATTCCCGTTTATGTTTTGTTGGTTTGCTATCCGCTTATTAACCTGCTTATATTTCTTGTAAGAATTAAGAAGCATCTGCGTTTCAGAAGTAAGGCAGATGAAGCTACTACTCATTTTACAGTAATGGAAAACGGCATTCTTACGGAACGCCCTGAGATATCAACCAATTACTTATATCACTGGAATGAATTCACCAATATTCTTGATATTAAGGACCATCTGCTTCTTTTTAATAAAGATGTTATTGTTCTTATACTCCAGAAGGAATTTATCCCAAAGGAAGATGTGTCCGCGATAAGAAACCTTATTGCTGAACACTTATACACTAAAGAAGACAAAAAAGCTGCTAAATAATAATAAACCGACCCCCAAGGGTTAGACCACAAATGATATGTGTCCGGGATTCTGGATACATATCAAAAATCTAACGATTGGGGGTTGGTTCATTTATTTATCCGCTCAACTTATTTACTTACTTTAAAATTCATCTTATAGCTTTCTAATCCGTCAGCTTCAAGTGTCACTTCCGCTTCACCCGGGGCATCAGCCATAATTACGGCAAGAAGTGCTCCTGCGAACATCTTTCGCTCCGGTGATGAGTATATCGTCAAATCTTTAAGGTCACCTGCGTCCATTCCAACAAGATGTGCCGGTCCATCTATGCTAAGCTTAACTAATGGATTAGCTGTAGGAACTATAAGTCCGTCCTCATCCTCTGTTCTTATCTCTAACTGTATAATTCCACCCTGCTTTACTTCAGTAACATCTGTTGTTACGACAAGCTTAACAGCTTCTTTGGTAGTCTTTATTATCCTCTTTGCGACCATCTCTCCGCCGATGTATCCCTCTGCCATAAGCTCTCCGGGTTCATACGGTACATCGAATGTAAGATGCAGATCATTCGTTGTCGCCTTCGTATTCATGCCATCGTTCCAGTTCTTTTTCGCACCTACTCTAGGGCACTCATAACCCTTTCTGGCCACCTTACGTCCATTAAGATATAAGACAACCTCTTCGCAGTTCGAATAGCATATAACCTGTTTAAACGTCCCTTCTTCTCCCTGCCAATTCCAATGCGGCATAAGGTGAAGCGTGATATCATCATTATTCCATATAGAACGGAAATAGTAAAAAGCATCTTTTTCAAATCCGGCAGTATCAATAGGTCCACAAATTGCACCTCTTCTTGGCCATCTCGTTTCACCCAGATAGTCTATTCCTGTCCAAAGATAATCACCTGCCACATAGTCATGAGTAAGTGTAAAACGCCACAGTGCCTCATGTCTTAATATCTGAGCCTCATATGAGCCATAGAAGCCTTCAGCCGTATAATCGCCCCTTATACCGCTTACAGACGGATTCTCCGAGCCTAACATTCTCCATTCAGGGTGCGATGCCCTATCTTCCTCATAAAATGTCTCAGCCCTGTTACGCCAACGTCCTACATAGTTATATCCTACCACATCAAGAGCATTGAGAAACTCTTCCGTAGCACTCCACGCAGGAACAGATGCAATATTGTCACAAGCAGAGGTCACCATTCTTGTCTTATCCTCTTCATGACAGATATCCTGTAGATATTTTACTATCGCTACACCATCCTTTGATGACTGCTCAGGAATTTCATTTCCTACACTCCATATGATTACCGAAGGATGATTGTAATCTCTTCGAAGCATTTTAAGTAAATCTTCTTTTGCATATTTAGCAAAAAACTGGTTATAACCATATGAAAAATTCTTAGTAAAATAATTATGATTTTTGTTTTTACCAAGCATCCATTCATCGAATATCTCGTCCATAACAAGAAATCCAAGTTCATCACACAAATCAAGAAATGCTGTGTCAGGCGGATTATGTGAGCATCTTATTCCGTTACAGCCCATATCCTTTAATTTTATAAGTCTTCTCTCCCAGATTTCCCTGTAACCGACTGCACCCGAAAGACCACAATCATGATGTAAACACATTCCCTTAATTTTTACCGGTTCACCATTTAAAACGAAACCTTTATCACAATCAAAGGTAGCAGTTCTCACTCCTGTTCTTATCGAAACCTCATCAACAACTTCTTCGTTAACGCTTAAGGAACTTACAAGGGTATACAGATATGGATCTTTGTCTGTCCAAAGATGCGGCGAAGAAATCTCCGGCTTTGTCTCACACATGCTTGTCTCTCCGGCTTCAAGATAAAGACCTGCTCCTGCCGTCAAAACTACTTCCCCTGATTGGTCATATAATCTGTAATTAACAAATGCATATACCGGTGTAGTTGTTTCATTCACAAGTGTAGCCCTAAGTTCAAGTGATGCCCTGTCCTGTGTAGGATATATTCCGTTGGTATTACACTGAACTCCCCACAAATCAAAATGTATACTACTTGTTCTTATTAACTTAACATCCCTATATATTCCTGAGCCGGTATACCATCTGCTGTTAGGCTGATGGCTGTTATCAACACGTAAGGCTATTATATTTTCACCTTCAACCAGCTTGTCCGTAATATCCACATTAAAAGGAGTATATCCGTATGCGTGTGTAATCAGTTTCTCTCCGTTAAGATAAACTGTCGTAAGCATATATGCTCCTTCAAAGAGTATCGAAAGCTTTTCGTCTGCTTTAACATTATCAACAACAAATGTTTTTCTGTACCAACCGCAGCCTGCGCATACAAATCCGCCTCCACCTCCGGTCATTGCTTCCTCTGAAAGTTCATGCTCTATACTCCAATCATGAGGAAGATTCAATTTTGTCCATGTACTGTCATCATAATCTTTAAGTGCATATTCCATTGAATCATCAAGCAAAAATTTCCAATCATTATTAAAATTATCAACTTTTCTCATGTGTAAACCTCCCATCACTAAAGCTACTTAAATGTTTTACCTTCCACCAATACATATCCTATATATAGCCACTATTGTATGCTATATATTTCCATCTATATCATAGACAATCTCAACCTCTGCATCCTTAAGACGCTTCTCCCAGCTTTCGTCAAGCACGCTGTCAGTTACTATCATATCTATTTCTTCAAATTCACACACCTTAGTAAAAGATGTTTTATCAAATTTGGATGAATCTATAGCCAAAACTCTCTTCTTTGCAGATTTAAGCATCATTTTCTTAATCTGCGCATCATTTTCATTTGAATCGGTTATGCCATTATCAATATCAATTCCCTTACTTGAAAAAATCACCCAATCCACATGAAAAGTGCTTATCATTCTTTCCGCTTGATAACCAACCAAAGAAAGTCCACCTTCTTTAAGACTTCCTCCGGTACTTAATATATTCCAATCCTTACGGTCTGAAAGTTCCAGAAGAATCTCTACCGAATTAGTTATTACCGTAATGTTCTTCTTGTCTTTAATTCGTCTTGCAACGAATAATGCGGTGGAACTTCCGTCAAGGATAATATTGTCGCCATCCTGTATCATACTGCCAACAATAGCCGCGATTCTCTGCTTTGCAGCTACATTGGCTTTTTTTCTTACCATATAAGGTAAATCTATATTAAGACTTTCGTTTAAAACGGCTCCGCCGTATGTTTTCTTAGCCACGCCCTCATTTTCAAGCTTCTCAAGGTCTCTTCGTATCGTTTCCTCTGTGACATCGAACTCAATACTAAGGTCACTTACTACAACTTTTTTATCAGTTTGAAGCTTTGCCAAAATGGCATTTCTACGCTCTATTGCAAGCATATCTGTTCCCTCTTTTTCTTATTTTATCTATCAAAAAAGCGTTATAAATGCTGCGAACAGCATTCATAACGCTCTCTCTTTATGCCTGTCCGGCCTTAATTCTTATTACAGTATGCTGTCCCAAAGACTCTTGTCAGGATTAGCAATAACTGTTGAATCAAGAAACATTCCTGTTTCTCCAACCTCTGCTTTTGCATGGTCGATTGCCGCCTGAACTGCTGCGATTTCACCGGTAAGCATCATATATGACTTACCACTCATACCACGAGCAATTCTAAGCTCTATAAGCTCAACCTCAGATGTCTTAGCTGCTACATCAGCTGCTACAATAATAGCTGCTGCTGAAAATGTCTCAAGAACACCAAGTGCCTTAGCATCTTCAACTCTTGCTCCACCATAAATAGCCTGGAAAATAGACTCATGTGGGTTACCAAGTACGAAGCTGTCAACTAATGACTCTCCGCACATTGCCTTTGAAGCATCTACAGAAGCTTTAACTGCGCTAAGTTCTCCGGTTACAATCACGATGTATTTACCGGGACACACTGTCTGAGCTTCCACTATACTTACTGCTGCTGTCTTAATCATTGTATCTGCAGCCTTTATACCGGTTGAAACAGTTCTATATTCTACCATTCCGATTGCTTTACTCATACTATTGGTTTCCTTTCTTTACATCATGCTTCGATAGTTACAAATCTATCGTTTACATCTATTACTGTACCGTTAACAGATGAATGGATGTTAACACCCAATTTGCTTGTATCTGCCATACCGATTACCTGTCCTTCAGTAACCTTATCGCCTACCTTAACAGCCGGAGCTGCAGGTGCGCCGATATGCTGTGACATAGCAATCTTAACCTTCTTAACAGTAATCTCCTGTGGAGACATTGGAGCAGGCTTATCATAAGTTGCAAGACCGAGTCTTGCTCTTAATCTAGGCATCGGAACACATCTGTAATCTCTTCCCGGATTAACCTCGCTGAATACGATATCTTCCGGAGCCGGTCTTAAGCCATTCTGCGCCATCTTTTTCTTGAACTCACCAAGAAGAGTTCTTGGATTAAGTCCCTGTCCGCATGCGTACATTTCACATACACCACACTGTGAACAGAACTGTGTATTAAGGTATGGTCTTACATCTCCAATCTGTCCTGTTGTAGCACCACGCATAAATGCGTGTGGCTCGATAGGATATCCAAGAAGATTTCTCGGACATAAATCAGTACACATACGACACTGACAACAAACTGAAGCTGCCTGCTTCATACTAAGTGAAACAGGAGTCTTTTTCTTCTTAACTACGAAATTATTCTCCGGCAATACCAATATTGCATTTGAAGTCTTGGTAACAAGCTCTGTACCTGCACCTATTCTTCCTGTCATAGGACCGCCGCTTATGTAAGCATAATTCTCAATCACAGGACCACCCGTAAGTGTTACAACCTCATCAAAGGTCATACCAAGCGGTACTAAAAATGTACCCGGGTTCTTAACTTCTCCGGCAACTGTAATATATTTATGTGTTACCGGCTTCTTATTGGTAATAGCCATATAGAGGTTATACATAGTCTCAACATTGTACACTATTACACCAACCTCGATAGGGAGTTTTCCCGGAGGAACTACTCTCTTTGTGGTCTCATATATAGTTACAATTTCATCACCTGATGGATATATATCCTCTAAAAGTCCAATCTTCACCTTAGGGAATGAAGACATATTAGCCTTTACTGATTCGATTGCGGCTTTGTAATGATCCTTTACTGCAATAATAATCTGATCTGCCTCTACTGCCTCAGCAACCTCTGTAAGTGCAGTCATAATCTCAAAAGATTTGTCTGCAAGAAGCTGTCTGTGAAGACGAAGAAGCGGCTCACACTCTGCACAGTTAAGGATAATTGTATCCGCTTTCATGTTTAATTTTGCATAAGAAGGGAAACCTGCACCGCCCGCACCGACGATACCATTTTCTCTCATAATTGCACTTAATTCTTCTAACCTCATTATTTGCCTCCTAATGCGGTTTCTTCTATTCTAATCCGATGCTATCATCAACAATTCCTACGATTGCCGCATCAACCGGTGAATCAGGCTGTCCACAACCTATTCTGGCTGCACTGCCCTGTGCTACAAGCACAATCTCACCGATACCTGCACCAACATTATCAATCGCTACTATTCTATTTGACAAGCCCTTCATATTGTCATATGGTTCAACAATCATGAACTTGTTACCAATCAAATTTTCATTTTTGCGCGTTGCAACAATACTGCCTACTACTTTTCCTACTATCATTTCTATCAGGCCTTTCGTTATTTATACGATGGTGCCGGTATCACCGGTCTTAATCTTTGAAGCATTCGCCTCATCTGTATCAATATGCATCTCAAGTGTAAAACTCTCATCTACACGAATCTGAACATTGTTAAAAATGCTTCCTCTGTCGTTGTTAAACTTAACAGAAACAATGTCATTATCTTTAACGCCTGCCGCCTTAGCATCTGCAGGTGCCATATGAATATGTCTCTTTGCAACTATACAACCCTCTCTGAGATATACTGCTCCCTTAGGGCCTACAACTGCAATAGGTGCTGAATCCTTGATGTTACCTGACTCACGAATCGGTGCTGCTACTCCAAGCTTAACCGCATCTGTCTGCGAAATCTCAACCTGTGAAGCTTTTCTTACCGGTCCAAGTATACGAACGTTCTCAATCGCACGAAGCTTAGTACCAACAATAGTAACCTGCTCGTTTGATGCGAACTGTCCACCCATCAATTCTTTCTTCTTAGTCAGCTGGTATCCTTTTCCAAAAAGAATGTCAATGTGCTCCTGTGTAAGATGCACATGTCTTGCTGAAACACCAACAGGAACCTTATAGCCGTTCTCCTGCTTATCATTTATGGCTTCCATAACAAGGCGTGCGATATATTCAACTGTCTTTTCTTCCAACTGATTCACCTGCCCTCTCATACTGTGACATTCGCCACTACTTTCTTCGTAGTGAAAAACGGCTGCTTCGCTTCTTCGAAGCTCTCGCATCCGCAGCATTCGTAACTCCGCACTATCGTGCTTCGTTACTCATACTGTTACATTCGCCAAATCCCGACATCAATATGAATGTAAACACTCATATTGATGTCGGATACTTGGCTCATTGTTTTTCACTACCTATTTGAGAGCTGGAAGAATCTTTTCAACGTCTGCATGTGGTCTTGGGATTACGTGTGTAGCTACGAGCTCACCGAGCTTTGAAGCTGCTGAAGAACCTGACTCTACAGCTGCCTTAACTGCACCTACATCTCCTCTAACCATAACACTTACGAGACCTGAACCGATCTTCTCTGTGCCTACTAACTCAACGTTAGCTGCCTTTAACATTGCATCTGCTGCCTCAATAGCTGCTACTAAACCTCTTGTTTCTACCATTCCTAATGCCTGCTGTACCATAATTTTTTCCTCCTAATTTTTGGTTTGCTATGCAGTCTGTTATTGACCGATAGTTAATTAAAATAAAATTAATAGTTAACTAAATAAAACCTTACTTCTGCACTTTGCTCATTCTTGAAGCACTAAGTGCTACCATTTTTACCGTTTCCTCATGTGGATTAGCTATCACTGCTGATGCTGCTACCGGTAAAAGGGCTGTTTCTTTTGCTGCCTCTATAGCAGCTTTAACTGCGGATACCTCTCCCTCAACAATGATGGTAACGAGTCTTCCGCCTAATTTTCTTTCCCAAGTAACAAATTGCACATCTGCTGCCTTGCACATTGTATCAAGTGCGTTAACCGCCGCTGCAACACTTGGTATTTCAAAAAAACCTAATGATTTCATGTGGCGTCCCCACTCCGTTCTTTTACCTATTTAATCTGTGGAAGAATCTTCTCAACATCTGTATGAGGTCTTGGGATTACATGTACTGCTACTAACTCGCCAAGCTTTGAAGCTGCTGATGCGCCAACCTCTGTAGCTGCCTTAACTGCACCAACATCTCCTCTAACCATAACACTTACGAGACCTGAACCGATCTTCTCTGTGCCTACTAACTCAACCTCTGCTGCCTTTACCATTGCATCTGCAGCCTCGATTGCTGCTACTAAACCTCTTGTTTCTACCATTCCTAATGCTTCCTGTGCCATTTTAAATATCCTCCATTTGAATTTTTTATTTATGATTTATCAAGTCCGTTAAGATGAAGCATCTTGTCTGCACCTTCTTCAGGTCCGCTGATTACATGCTCTGTAACCACGCCTGAAACCTGCATTGCAGCTTCTCTTGCTGCTTTAAGTGCCATCTTAACATCTTCAACACTACCTCTGAATTTTACGGTTACTATAAGGGGCACCGCCAATTTATCAGCGTTAGCCGGCTTATTGCGGTCAAACTGCTCCATTGTTACATTGGCTGCCTTACATCCCGCATCTCCTGCAACGAAAGCTGCTACAAGACCGTACACTTCAATAATACCTACTGCCTTTGCCATAAATGCCTCTCCTTAATTATTTATTTACAACCGCTATCTTTAAGCCTTCCATCTTAAGATTTGTAATGAATGCTTCATTAATCTCTTCAAGCGGGAATTTGTGTGTTATAAGCTTCTCTATCGGAAGTCCGATGCCCTTTGCTCTCTTTAAGAAATCAAATGTTGTTGCGTAATCTCTTAATGTATATACCCATGAACCAACTGTTGTGATTTCTTTTGAACAAATGTCAAAGTGAGGATTGATGGTTGCGTCTCCACCGTTGATGAAGAAACCAAGCTCACAAAGACCGCCACCGTTTCTGATGAACTTATAAATGTTAGAATGTGCTACAGGTGAACCTGTACACTGGAAAGCGAAATCTGCAAGGTATCCGCCGAATGAAGCTTCAACTGCTCCTGCAAGTGCTTCGATTCCCTTATGATCCTTGAAGTTAACTGTCTTTGTTGCACCCATCTGCAATGCAAAGTCAAGTCTCTTCTGCTCTCCGTCTACTGCAGTAATATTCTCAATACCCATTGTACGAAGAACTGCGATACAGATAAGACCGATAGGTCCGCATCCCTGAACAACAACTCTGCTGTTGAAACGAAGGATTCCTGTTGTCTTAGCTCTCTCTACTGCATGAATTAAAACTGCACAAGGCTCAATTAAGATTCTTGAATCTAAATCAAGATCACTTACGTTAAATACTGTTGAACCTTCACGAACGATTATGTAATCTGAGAACCAGCCGTTAAGATGTACTTCATCATCCGGAAGAAGTCCGTATACATCTGCTCCGCCTACGTTCTGCTTGTTAAGATCGAACATTGTAATATCAGGATTATCCTTAAAAATCATACATGTAACAACCTTGTCACCAACCTTTAAGTCCTTACCTGCGCTATCCTTCTTAACATTCTTACCCATCTTAACGATCTCACCTGTTCCCTCATGTCCGAGAGCTACAGGAATGAGTCCGAATGGATCTCTCTTGAATTCGTGAGCGTCTGTTCCACATACGCCACAACCTTCAACCTTAACTAAGATGTCGCCATCGCCAAGCTCAGGAATAGGAAATTCCTTAATCTCCATCTTCTCTAACTGAGTAAGCATAGCAACTTTTGCTGTCTTAGGAATAGCTCCTGCCGGTGTGCTTACGCTTGATACCGGTGCACTGGCTGTTGCCTGTGGAGCCTGTCCTGTCATTCCCTGAAGCACCTGTTTAACAATTGCTTCGATATCTGCTGAATTCACTGCCACTTTTTTGTCCTCCTTATCGAATGCAAAGACTGTCTGACATTACGCAGCGTCTTCTCTTTGTAAATGTACTTGCTGAAGTAAGTCCTTCACCTGTACGGCTTGCGATTGTGAAAGTACAATATCCTTCTCCACCGAAACCGAGTGCTGCATATGAAGGAGCATTTTTTACAAGGATTGCTGTGTCAATTGCCTTACCATACTTTGTAATGTTGTCAACGTTCTTTGAATGGATGTGAGCTGAATGACGATTACCATGCTCAAGCCATACAGCTTTTTCAATCGCATCATCAATATCTTTAGCTCTAACGATACCAAGAATCGGCATCATTAACTCTTCTGCTATAAGCGGATGTTCCTTTGGTCCTTCAAAGATGATACATCTTGTGTTCTCAGGAACATTCTCAACACCAACCATCTTAAGTAATGTCTTAGCATCTCTACCAACGCACTTACGATTAAGTCCCTTTGGTGTAAGTACTGTAGCAATAAGCTTATCAACAACTTCCTTAGATGCCATATAACATCCGTTCTCTATCATGTGGTAAATAAGCTCATCTGCAATCTTATCAACTGCAACAACCTCTTTCTCTGCGATACATGGAAGGTTGTTATCAAATGTACATCCGTTAACGATATCAAGTGCAGCCTTAGCTATATCCGCTGTCTCATCTACGAGTGCCGGCGGATTACCTGCTCCCGCACCGATACCTCTCTTTCCTGAAGAAAGAACTGTTGTTACTACTCCCGGACCACCTGTTGCTGCAATAAGTGGAATATCCTTATGTGCAAGCATTATCTTGCTTGTCTCCATGGTAGGTTTTACCATTGAACATGCTATATTAATAGGTCCGCCAACTTCTCTTGATGCTTCGTTAATCATATTAACTGCATAGTTAGAAGTCTTAATCGCTGCAGGATGTGGATTAAATACTACTGTATTACCACCTGCAATCATACCGATTGTATTACAAATAATTGTCTCACTAGGGTTAGTACAAGGTGTAATCGCACCGATTACTCCGAATGGTCCCATCTCTATGAGTGTAAGACCTCTGTCCCCTGACCATGCTGTTGTCGTAATATCTTCTGTTCCCGGTGTCTTCTCAGCTACAAGATGATGCTTCAAAATCTTGTCGCCAACATTTCCCATGCCTGTCTCTTCAACGCCCATCTTAGCAAGAATCTCAGCATTTTCTTTAGTTTTTCTTCTGATTACGCTGATGATTTTCTCTCTGAAATCCATAGGCATCTTCTGCATTACCTTCTGCGCTTCTTTAGCAGCAGCGATAGCATCATTCATGTCTTCAAAAACACCAAGCTGTTTAGGTGCTGCTGTCTCTGTTGCAGGTGCTGCTGAACCCATCTTCTGCATAACAGCTTTAACAATAGCACTTACTTCTGCTTCATTTATAGCCACGCGACAACCTCCTTTAATTTATTTTTACCGTATTCTGCCAGTGCCGCGTCCTGTTCTTCAGTTCCGCCACTGACTCCCAAGCCTCCAATCACGACTCCGTCTACGACAAGCGGCTCGCCGCCTCCGAATATAACGATTCGTCCCTGATTAGTGTGCTGAATTCCGTATAACGCTCCGCCTGGCTGGCTAAGACCTTTAAGCGTCATGGTCGACATCTTAAGTGCCACTACCGTATATGCCTTCTGAAAAGCTACATCGAAGCTTGCTATGTAAGAATTATCCATGCAGTGCACTGCCACAGGATTAGCTCCGGCATTGCTTACTGCGATTACTGCATTAACTCCGATTCGCTTAGCCTCTTTCTCCACCTCCGCAATTAATGCTTTGGCTGCGTCAAGTGTTATACTTTTTATCTGCTGTACCGGTGCCTCTTTAGGTGTCATCGCGCCATTTTGCACATTCTCTATAACCTGTGCAACAATCCGTTCTAACTTATCTTGTTCCATCATGCACCTCGATATGTTTTATTTTAAATGTAACTGCTCCATTACCTTCTTTGTAATCTCTGCAACAAGTGCATCTGACTCTGTTGAAGCTCCATTACCGCATGAGCATGAACCGCCACATGTATGGCAGCTTGGCTGACCTGCTGCTTTTGCAGGACAAAGGTTAGCCGGATGCTTTCCAGGTAAACCGAACTGTCTTCTGATCTCGTATAATCTCTGAACCTGAGCCTCGCTAAGTTCCTTAGGACCGCCGAGTGCTCTTGCCTTGTAAAGAAGCTCTGCGTAGAACTCAAGTGATTCCATCTTGTGGTATGCTGAAAGTAAGTCAACGCTGAATGATAATGCACCGTGGTTCTCAAGAAGAACTGCATCGTAGTATGGAAGCCACTCTTCTACAGCATCAGGAATCTCATGTGTTGAAGGTGTACCGTACTTAGCGATCGGAACGCATCCGAGAGCGATAACTGCCTCAGGCATGATAGGTGCTGTAAGCGGAATACCTGCGATAGCAAATGCTGTAGCGAATGTAGGATGAGCATGTACTACTGATCCAACGTCCGGTCTGCACTTATAAACTCTCATGTGCATCTTAATCTCTGATGAAGGCTTGAAGTTACCATTTGCCTGGATTACGTTACCTTCTGCGTCTACCTTACAAATATAATCAGGTGTCATAAATCCCTTACTTACACCTGTTGGTGTACAAAGGAACTCATTGTCATTAAGCTTTACGGAAATGTTTCCGTCGTTAGCTGCAACCATGTTTCTGTCATAAATTCTCTTGCCGATTTCGCAAATCTGTTTTTTGATTTCGTATTCTGATACCATATCTGTTTCCTCCTACCATTTTGGTTTTAAAATTTGTTTTATTCTAATTGCATTCTACCATTGAAATAATTACTTGGCCTGTTTCTTTCCCGTCTTTGGTTTCTTGGTTTCGACCTCCCACGGAAGAACGTCACCCGGTTCCCTAAGATGCTCAAGTATCTTGTCAACTCCCTCGCCTGTAACCGAGCTTACATGATAGACTGTTGTACAACCTGCATTTCTAAGCCAGCTTTCAGCAAGTTCAGGATTAGCATCCTTTCTGTCAATCTGCGTCACTATACCGATTACTTCCCTGTTACACATACATGTAATGCAGGGCGGATATAATGTATAATTCTCATGCGCTCCTGCAAGCAAGCCTACAACATCTGCTTCGTAGCTATAAAGAGCAAGTGCTCTTCCAAGTGAAGCATTCTCCGCATATTCTCCGGGAGTATCGATAATCACGTCATAGTTGTTAATGTACTGTGTCTTGTGATAAGTTATCTTTTCTCCGCGAAGCGCCTGGATAAGTGTTGTTTTGCCACACTCACTTCTACCCATTAAAATTATCTTCTTCATAACATTTTCTCCGCATCATAGTGATAAATCGCCTGGTTCACTGTTTATCACTAGGTTCTGGTTAACGCGCAAACCGTGTATCCAAGTGTTTCTTTGGTATAATCCAAAATAGCCTTAAATGATGCATCTACTGCTGAGATGGTTCCTGTTACAATCAGCGTACCGCTGAATCTGTCCACAAAACCAAGTTCAACGTCAGAAGCCTTTATAGCTATGTCTGCTGCTATAACAGCAGTCTCGCTCGGGCTTATCGTAAGTATTCCGATTGCCCCTCCGGAATAATCAAGCTTCGGATCAAGTCCGAGTTTCTGATAAAGAATCTTATCCGGATTAGCGATAATGTGTGCAAGGGTAATCTGTTTACCCGGAACAAGTTCCTGAATAATTCTGACCTTGTCCTCATTCGATAGCAGTTTTGTAAAATCCATGTCAAAACTCCTCGCTTTTCTTCTCTTCTTAGCCGCCTATCTGGCATTTAAGTCCTGATTTAGAGGCAACCTCCAAGAGGTTATTCATGTACTCATCGGTCATAGGCTCTATATGCTTTAACGTATATTCCCTGCCAAGACCTTCGTACTTGTCCTGCCCCAGACGATGATAAGGAAGCAAATGTAATTCCTTAACGCCCGGAAGCTTGCTTGCAAATTCCGCAATTGCCCGAATCTCCTCCGGAGTATTATTAAAAGTCGGTATAACCGGAACTCTTATAATCAACTCCTTCGCTACTTTCGCAAGCTTAACGGCATTCTCAAGAATAAGTTCATTAGACTTACCGGTAAATGCCTTATGCTTAATCGGGTCTATATGTTTGATATCCATAAGATACAAATCAAGATAAGGTAAAATAGTCTCTATAGTTTCGAATGGTGCACACGCTGTAGACTCAATCGCAGTATGCAATCCATATTCCTTACATGATGCCAGAATCGCTTTCGCAAATTCCGGCTGGCAAAGGCTCTCTCCACCCGAAAGTGTAACTCCTCCGCCCGAGCGATGGTAATAAGACATATCTTTACGAATCTCGCTCATTATGTAGTCTACTGTCACATCTTCCCCGACTACTTTGGTCTTACCACCCATAGTCATGTTCTGTATCTGATATTCCTGTGATTCAGGATTACAACACCAACGGCATCTAAGTACGCAGCCTTTAAGAAAAACTATCGTTCGTATGCCCGGGCCATCATGAATCGAATATCTTTGGATGTCAAATATCCTGCCTTTAACTTTACCGTATTCTTCCATCCGCACCTCCTTACTTAGAAGCCCTGCTCTGTACGATTAATAATATCGTCCTGTAAGGATCGCGACAAGGTGGTGAACAATGCGCTGTAGCCTGCTACTCGAACCACAAGATTCTTGTATTTCTCAGGATTCTTCTGAGCATCAATGAGTGTCTCACGACTTACTACATTGTACTGGGCATGCATTCCCTTCTTGTCAAAGTAAGCACGAACAAGTGCTGCAAAGTTAATTAATCCGCCTTGTCCCTTAAGGGCTGATGGGTGGAACTTCTGGTTAAACAGTGTTCCGTTCGAGGCGATAAAGTGGTCAAGCTTAGCAACCGAATTAGCTGTAGCTGTAGGTCCCTTCGTGTCTCTTCCCGACATCGGTCCGACACCATCTGCAATTGGTGTTCCCGCTAATCTTCCGTCAGGTGTGGCACCTGTCTGTTTACCAAGCGGAACATTAGCAGATACCGGATAAAGACCGGCCTGGAACATACCACCACGTGGGTTCCTAAACTTCTCAAGAGGTCTTGTATATGTGTAAGCAACCTCTCTTGCAAAAATATCTGCCTCATCAATGTCGTTACCATACTTAGGCAACTCATCTATAAGATTAAGAAGTTCTTCATAGCGTTTCTTCTTGGCGTCACTAACATTTCCGTCAAGTGCCATCATGAATATCTTCGCTATCTGCTCTTCCGTAACCTTCTCACCTTTAGCAACAAGCTCTCTTACAACCTTAGTTGTAACCTCCTGTGCTCTGTCAGCAGGAATTCCCTTGCCGAAATTATCTCTGACAGCTTCCATATACTCAGCCATAGAGACTTTCTTATCTTCAAATACAAGCTTCTTAATTGCAAAAAGCGCATCCGCAACATTAGCGATACCAAAGCCCTGTGGTCCGGTGAAATTATAAACCGCACCGCCCTCCTGTAAGCTCTTGCCTTTAGCTATACAATCATCCACCATCGATGATTCATAAGGTAATGGGCATCTCGTCATGTGCGCCATGTCAACCGCATTATCTGCATTAACAAGCAAGCTAATCATGTATTCCATCTGAATCTTGTATGCCTCAAAGAGTTCATCAAAACTCTTCATCTGCAATACATCGCCTGTCTTAGGTCCTATCTGCACTCCGTCTGATTTACCATTAGCAAGTGTAATCTCAAGCACTCGGCACATATTGAAGAATGCCGCATCGTGCCAACCCTCTGTCTTACCCGGTGTCTGAGGTTCTACACATCCGATGATGTTATATTCTCTGGCTTCCTCCATCGTAAGTCCACGATTAATAAGTGCCGGTATAATAACCTCATCATTGTAATATGCAGGAACACCCATTCCTTCTCTGGTAACTTCTGCCGCCTTAAGAATAAAATCATCCGGTGTTCCGTTCCAGATACGAACCGAAAGTGACGGTTGTGGCAAACGAACATGCAATGTTGCCTCAAGGCACATAAATGACAAGTCATTCGTCACATCCATACCCATTGCATTCTGTCCGCCCGCGATAAGATTCTGAAAAAGTCCATATCCCGCAAAGCCTTCTGCACTGGCTGCATCTCTTACCTTGTTGAGGTCATTAAGCTTAATCCAGATATTATCCATAAGCTCTTGTGCAAATTCTCTCGTAATCTTGCCGTTCTTAATATCCGCCTCATAGTAAGGATACATATACTGATCAAATCGTCCCGGTGAAATCGAATGTCCACTGGACTCAATCTGAAGAATCATCTGTACAAACCAAAATGTCTGGCAAGCCTCATAGAAGCCGTTAGCGCCATTCTCCGGCACATTCTCACAGTTCTTGGCAATAACCAGAAGTTCCTGCTTTCTTACAGGGTCGCTACACTTAGCAGCCTCATCATAAGCAAGCTTGGAATATCTCTTCGCATATCTTATTACAGCTTCACAGCTTGTGATTACTGCATTAAGAAAATGTGTCTTAGATGCATAATCTTCATCTCCGAAATTACATTTCGCAAGTTCTGCCTTAGCCTTATTAATAATTCCGCGATAACCAATCTTGATAACCTCGTCATACTTTACAGTAACATGTCCTACACCATTGTAAAAATAATTACCAACAGTAAACACATTATGTTCTATAGCCTGTCTGGCTTCAGGAGCCATATATGACATCGCAAGTTCGCTTGTTGTCTTACCCGGCCAATATTTGTACACTTCATGAAGTCTCTTCTTGGTATCGTCTGATATGTAAAAAGGATCTGCGACTCTTGTTGCTACAGTCTCGAACTCATCTTCAAGCCATGAAAACGAAAACTCAGGGAACACCTGACAGCCTCTCGGATTAATCGTCGCACTTCCAACGATAAGCTCCTCCGGTCTCAAAACAATCGGGAGGTTGTCCATAATATGTTCAAAAGCCTTAGCCTTTCTTGTTATCATCGGGAGCCCTTCTGTTTCCTTAAAGCTCTCCGTAACAAGTTCAGCTCTGTCAGCTTCGATCTCAGGCATCTTCGAATATAAGTATTCTATCATCCTGTCGATTCTCGCACTCTTAGCAACCGGTGTGTTGTTATACTTCATATCCGTTCTCCTTTCCTTCGATACTACTCCACTGTCTCCTATTATAATACTTTCGTCCTATGGTGTCAATACAAAACAACAAAAAAGCAGAAAAACTCACATGTTTTTTCTGCTTTTTATTTCCTAATATATAAATTTTTTCATCAAAAATGTTGTTTTATGTTGTTTTCACTTCTTTTCATGTTGTGTTTTACTGTTTTTATCCTTTTATTTTAAAAAACAAACTTTCAGTTAACCTATGCAATCTTACCCTGCGCCTTCAACCATGCGATTTCATCGCGGATTGTCTCTTCGTATGAACGCGTTGTGTAACCAAGTTCAGCCCTGGCCTTGCTTGAATCAAACTTATTGTTTCTTGCAAGATTATAAACAGAAAAGGTTGTCATAAGTGGCTTCTTTCCGCTTCTCTTCGCCTTCTTTTCAAGCATAGATGCAAGTAAGTTAGCCATACTTATCGGCAAGAACTGCTTAATCGGCTTGCAATCAGACTCTCTGACAAGCATATTTGCAAAATCCTTAAAGGATACCTCCTCATTCCCAAGGATATAGCAATGTCCCTTTCTACCTTTGTCTGCTGCCGCTATTGTTCCTGCCGCAAGGTCACGCACATCACAAAGATTGAATGAACCATCTATACCCATCGGCATCTCGCCATTTATAATCTGCACAACAGTCTTGGTTGTCTCGCCCATTGCGAAATCCTCAGGTCCGAGGATACCACTCGGATGCACTACACATGCATTTAAGCCATCTGTCTTTACCGCATCAAGTACAGCCTGTGTTGCAATCGCCTTTGAACGGCTGTAACATCCCACTACCTGGTCCTCATCAAAATACATTACCTCTTTGATTCTCTTACCCTTCTTCGTCTCCGGAATTGCGCCTGTACTACTGCAATATACAAGCTTCTTGCACTCCGGATGTGTGAGGCAACATCTGATTATGTTCTTTGTTCCGCCAACATTTACATTCATTACAAGCGGATCATAGTCCGGCGCAACCGTTACTATGCTTGCGATATGAAGCACTATTGTCTCTGTTCCTTCCGGAACCTCGAAGAATCTCTTCACATCATCCATCTCGCATATATCACCCTTACAGATTTCAACCTCTTCAGGCAAATATACAACCGACTTATCATTAGGCAATACAAACGCTCTTACCCTGTCTCCTCTTTCAACCAACTGTCTGCAAATTGTGCTTCCTAAAAATCCTGCTGCTCCTGTTACTAAATACATTCTGTTACTCATTGTCATTTCTCCTTTTCAATCTTTATTATATTTTCATGTTGTTTTGTTTCTATCAACTTACATGCGTTATAATAAAGCAGGAGTTTTTAAGAAATGTTCACATTATGTTAAAGTTTTGTAAATGTTCACGAAAGCAATGAGCCATGCTGGACATAGGATAAATATAGTTCGTCGGGTGCTTGCACACGGAAGAACTTATTTATCCTATGGACAATAGGGCGAATGCCCGTGACCGAGTGTGCTCCAGCACACGAGGGGCATGGCTCATTACCAAGCCACGCATTACTTTCCCTTCAATATACTCCATTTTCACCCAAAATCCGCTAGATTCCCGATTCTTGCTTGATATAGCCGTAAATTTTCAAGTCAAAAATCAAGCTTTTTCCGATAGATTTGCCAAAGCATCTTGTTATAGCCGCAAAAACTCTTGATTTTCCCATGACAAAACTAAATATGCAGCACATTTTTGCATTTTTCAACGGATAGATTCTTGCATATCGAAGTTTCTGGATGAAACCGAAGAATTTTTTTGAAGATTTTCAACGGATAGATTTCTAATTTCGCGGTCATCCGGATGAAAAACAGGGAACCTTTGCGCCTATATAGTCGCCAAAAACTCCCTATTTGATTGTTTCTAAACATGTCAAGTCCATCAGGAGATTTTTAGTTCAAAATCACCATTTATAATTAATAGTCTAAACCTCAACCTTCCACTTATCCGCATATTCTCGCAGCTCTTCTTCTGCCTTAGTAAATTCGCTTCTATCGCGCACGAAATCATACACGGAATCTTGCATCTTTTTAAGAATACACATAGCTTCATTATCTGTTTCACTCATTGAAAACGAGCCATACTCCTCGTATCCTCTGAAGATAAGCGAGGTATGCTTTCCGTCTCCTTCACAACAGCTAACAAACGAAACCGCATGCCAAGCCGCCTTCGAAAGATGATGAAGCACCTTATCTGCATTTCCATTTTCCGCATAGTATCTCGCCTGTGCTTCGTGGCATGCTGACAAATGACAATGATAGAAACCATAATCCCCTTCCTCAAACATAATGTCATATATCGCAATCTTCTTATCCCTAAGCTTAGCAACCTCATCATTGGTATATGCCCACTCCCCCGAGTCAAGCTTAGTATTATGTCTTCCACCGATGCAATTGCCAAAATTTTGCAAGAGCATATAAACCTCACGTTGCTTAGCATAATACTTATCACTACCTTTAAGAACTCTCGTAAGAAGCAGCTCCTGTGAGGTCGCAATTATCGGCATGGTTAATGCAAGCTCTTTGGCTTTCTCATCCTCCCCGATATTGCAGTAAGCAAAACAAAGTATCTGTATAGCACTGTGTCTGACATAATCCTCAACACATGTCTCAAGTAATCTTTCACCAAGTGAAATCGCCTGATTTGTAAAAGCTTTTATCTCTTCCTCGTTATATTTATCCAGCTGTTCGCTTTGCCAATAAGCCACATACATAAGATCACGCATCAGCTGATGAGAATTAGGAAATTCTCGAAAACCTTTCTCCAGAATATCCCTTGCTTCACTATAATAACCTCTTCCCGAGAACACTCTGGCCTCTCTTAAAATCCCCTCTATCCTTTCTGCCTTTCTTTCAGCATTGATACCCAGAAGTTCGTCCGCGGATATATCAAATACATTGCATATCGCCGGAAGCATTGATATATCCGGCATGGCTGAATCCGTCTCCCATCTACTTATTGCCTGTGGTGATACCGACAATATCTCAGCAAGCTGCTCCTGTGTCATGTCAGCATTTCTTCGTGCCTTCTTAATCACCTGTCCAAATGTCATATAATTATCCCCTTGTATAATACCTTTGCGCCAAGATATATACCCTTTCATCTTAATTACTTAGGCAGTACCAACCTTGTAATCACAGTATAACAGTTATCCATCCCCTTGTACACCTCTCGCAAATTAACAAAAACTCAACTACAAGTTGAGTTTTTGTTGTTCTATATTCAATTAACGTCATACCAATGGTCCAATTCAATTTATTTTTTCTCAACATCCGATAGATTCCTTATTCTTATCAAATATAGCCGTAAAATTTTGTTCCAAAAATCAAGCTTTTTCCTATAGATTTGCCAATACATCTTCTTATAGCCGTAAAAATCCTTGATTTTCCCATGATAAAACTCAATACACAGCGCATTTTTGCATTTTTTAACAGATAGATTCTTGCATTTCGAAGTTTCCGGATGAAACTGAAGAAATTTTCCATAGATTTTCAACGGATAGATTTCTAGTTTTGCGGTCAGCTGGATGATTTCAAAGCAAATCGCATATCATTGTTGTTCCCTATTAATGGTTTGAAGCATGCAAATTGCATAGCAGAAATATAGAAAAAAGATATGGGCGGAGATTTTTATATCAACATCCTCAAACTACACCAGACAGAAACAAAAGTATACTCACCCTAAGCTTGCACGTATAAGAAAAAAGCCCCAGTCCCTACCTTTCAGCAGAAACCGAGGCCCACCATCCTATGAAAATACCGGTGCATCTGCCCCGAGCCTTCCATATTTTTTCTTATCACTACTTTATTACCACATAATTGCTACTCGCTCACAACTACATAGTTGTACTCTTTTGCCCAAGTTTCCACATAGGAGCCCGCCGGGGCATAGATAGTAACAAAACCTTCGCAACCATAAAACACATGATATCCCATACTCGTCAGACTGCCCGGAAGCTTTATACTTGTTAAACTGCCGCAATATCCAAAGGCATAACTACCAATACTCGTTACGCTGCCGGGTATATCTATACTTGTTAACCCATCACATTCATAAAACGCATACTCTCCAATACTCGTTACGCTGTCAGGTATATCTATACTTGTTAATCCGCTACAATGCGCAAACGCTTCCTTCCCAATACTCGTCACACTATTTGGAAGTTCTATACTTGTTAATCCGCTACACTCCACAAACGCAAAGTCTCCTATACTGGTTACACCATAGGGTATCTCTACACTAGTTAGATTTGAGCAAAACCAAAACGTATAATCTCCAATACTTGTTACTCCTTCTTCTATAATCACCTTCTTCAAGTCAAACGGAGTGATTTCATATTCTTGCAATGCACTAGCCATCACATCTATATCAACTAACTTACCGCCATAAAAAATCAACGTCTCACCATCTAATTTATATTTAGCAAATGTAGCTTCTTCAACCGGCGTTGTTACCTCCTCCGCCTCCGTCGTTGGTTCTTCAAGCGACGCCGTCATATCTACAACCGTGTATCCATTCTCTTTTGCCCAAGTTTCCGCATAAGAGCCTGCCGGAGCGTAGATAGTTGTTAAACCGGTACAATTCGCAAACGCGCCCTCTCCAATACTCGTTACACTGTCAGGTATATCTATACTTGTTAATCCATCGCATTCAACAAATGCATAATCTCCAATACTCGTCACGCTATCAGGTATATCTATACTTGTTAATCCATCGCATTCAACAAATGCATAATCTCCAATACTTGTTACATTACTCGGTATCTCTATGCTCGCTAAACTTCTACAACCACCAAACATATAATATCCAACACTCAAAATATTATCCGAAAGTTCTATACTTGTTAATCCGTAACATTCATTAAATGCGCCCTCTCCAATACTTATCACACTATTCGGTATCTCTATACTTGTTAAGCTACCACAAAATTCAAACGCACACTCTCCAATATTTGTTACACTATTCGGAATTTCTATACTTGTCAATCCAAAACATCTACTAAAAGCATGTTTTCCAATACTCACTACGCCATCCGGGATTTCTATTCTTGTTAACCCTTCACAATATCCAAACGCATAAGCCCCTATGCTCTGTACACCACCTAAAAGCTTTATAGTTGTTAAGCTATAACACTCATTAAACGCTTCATCCCCAATATGCAAAATCCCTTCGCCTATGACCACCTTTTTTAAGTCAGCCCTAGCGATTCCACACTCTTGTAATACACTATCAACGTCTTCTTTATTAACCAGATCGCCATCACAAAAAATCAATGTTTCTCCATCCCATTTATATTGAGCAGATGCCACCGCCTCTTCAACAGGTGTTGTTGATTCTTCAGTTACAGATGTGGTTGTCTCCTCATTTGCCCCTGCCGTCGGATTGCTCATATCTTTATTCGATGTAGTCTCTTCTCCTCCTACACCAGCTGTAGTCTCAACCCCATCCTTTTTAGTTGTAATCTCGTGTTCGTCATTCTTATCCGTAGTCTCAACTTCATCACGGCTACGCGCAACATCTCTACTGTCACAGCCTGCAAGAAGCGTTGCCCCAAGCAATGCCATCGCTATAATCTTTCCTATTTTCTTCATTCTTTTGTCCCTTTCTTTTTGTCTAAATATTTTACTAATACTTCCCACTTACTGTTTGATCAACCAATTGCACTTGCGTTATAGTCAGATTTTCGGCTATCTTTTTCAACAAAGCAAGCTAATCTAACGAGATTTTCAAAGTGCCATCCAAAGTGACATTTTGGCACTTTGAATTTTTTCGTTTTCTCTTCACTATACCGGATATCTCGTGTTCCAATACCGCAAACACCTTAACAATGACTGATATAGAAATAGTTTACCACCAAAAAGACAAAATAACAACTTCCTTCTGTCTCAAGATGTAACCCCATTTCATCCAACATCCGATAGATTTCCAATTTCCACCAAATATAACCGTAAATTTTCTAATTAAAAATCAAGACTTTTCAGATAGATTTGCTATTATAGCATTTTATAGATGAAAAAAACTTTGATTTTACTCAAACAAATCTAAATATACCACTCATTCTTGCATTTTTTAACGGATAGTTTCTTGCATATCGAAGTTTCTCGATGAAATCAGGGAATATTTTTCAAGATTTTCAACGGATAGATTTCTAGTTTTGCAGTCAGCTAGATGAAGAACAGAAAACTTTTTGCATCTGCTATGCGCCATGCACCTCGTGCGCTACCGCGCACTCGGTCGCGGGCTTCGCTCCCGCCACCTACGAGCCATGCACCTCGTGCGCTACCGCGCACTCGGTCGCGGGCTTCGCCCTATAAAGAAAAAAGCGAATACTTCAGATTGGAAGCAAGCTTCCATCTGCAGTATTCGCTTTTTTCTTTGCATGGCTCATTGCTATCGCAAATAGTATCTATCCATCTCATCCTCAATTGCTTCCCACACGTTGTCGGGCACAGCGTCTATAATATTCTGTGCCACGCCGTGAAAAAGACTCGCTTTCACACCATAACCTCCTGAACCCAGTCGTTCGGTCCCATCGTAGCGATAGAGGTACTCATGAAGCTCTGTTTTGTCGCCTGACACCAGGCTATCAACCGCAAGCGAATCAAATTCATAATCCTTCGCATCCTGAACAACCGCCTCAAGCTTCTCTTCATCAACATAAAAAGAATACATCTGATGAAAACCTTTCCCTGTAGTTCTGTTTGGAAATATAGTAACAACACCTACTCCACAGCCGTCATATACCTTAATATTATATGTATAACGTTCCATCTCTTCAGTCGATACGTGATAATATTCACTAAAGCTCTCATCTTCAGGCATATCAAGAAAAGCATTGCTGTATTCTTTCCCTTCAATAAACTCAAGTTCTACCCCCTTCAGCAAAGAATCCCCACTCACAGTATTCACGGTATCCTCCGCTGTTGCTTGACCAAAATCTATAAAAGGAAGGACAACAAGCAGCGCAAAACCTATTATCATGCACATTATCGCACTTTTCTTAATTCCTGCCACATCATCAAGGCAATACTTTTCGCCTGTCTCCTCATTTATGACGATCGTAACTTCTTTACCTATGCGACGGAATTTGGAGCCACTCGAACTCATCTCTCCATCTATGCGAAGCACTTCCCCATTATAATAGAACTCATATATAGGCTCATATGTATAGCCCTCCGAGCGACTTCCTTTTCTTCTATAATCTACCAGCTTTCCCGGCACCTTGCGGCAAAACGACATTGCCTTCTTTCTTTTGGCCGGTCTTATTATTCCAAGATATAATCCGCCAAAAGCAAGTGCTTCAGCCACAAAAGTCGCAAGTCCCTGCATAAATGCCCTGTTCATTTCATCCGAATGTTTCGCAAGCTCACTCATACCAAGAAGCAGACATATAAACGCACCAAACCCGATAAGAATATACGGTCCTTTGCTGTCTTTTGGTGATATATTCTTAGGAAACTCTATCTTGTCCGAAGCCGAATCATAATAAATATCAACCTCATCGCCAATCGAATAAGATGTATCATGTTTTACACTTCTTTGTACCGGTCCACCACCGTCTATCTTTATTTCAAGTGTTAATTCACAACACGGAATATCAAGTGAGCCAAGCTTCTTAGTCGTCTTCTTGCAATCAATAACCTTTGCCTTAGTAAGTCCCAGTTTATCCATACGATAGCTATGAACCTTGGCATACACTCCAAGCCCCATTAATAATAATCCTATTGCAAAAAACAATATCATCCCTTATCTCCCCTTATCATGCAACGCACATTACCTTTTCCCTCACACGCGCATTATTGTTTCCTCGTGCACGTTCTTTGACATTTCTCTCTTACATGCACATTGTCATTTTCTCTCACGCACGCGTCACCGATTTCTACAGCACCTTAGAAAGAAATTCCTTAAGCCTCTGGTTCTTCGGATTGTTAAATACTTCATCAGGTGTTCCGCATTCCGCTATTTTACCCTGATCAAAAAATACAACTCTGCTCGCAACTTCTCTTGCAAAGCCCATCTCATGTGTTACACACAACATCGTAATTCCACTTCCGGCAAGATCCTTCATAACGTCAAGAACCTCTCCGACCATCTCTGGGTCAAGTGCTGATGTCGGCTCATCAAAAAGTATTGCCTCCGGCTCCATAGCAAGCGCACGACATATCGCAACTCTTTGCTTCTGACCACCTGAAAGCTGACTTGGATACGCATCCATCTTATCAATAAGTCCAACTCGTGTAAGTAGTTCTTTCGCCTTTGCTTCCGCCTCTTCCTTGCTCTTCTTTTTAAGCTCCATCGGGCCTATTGTAAGATTCTTAAGAATAGTCATATGCGGAAAAAGATTAAAATTCTGGAATACCATCATCATTTTCTGTCTCTGTTTATTGATATCCACCTTTTTATCGTTAATATTTATTCCGTCAATAAGTATCTCACCGCTTGTAGGCTCTTCAAGACGGTTTACGCAACGAAGAAATGTTGATTTACCACAACCTGACGGACCTATAATGGCCACAACCTCGCCTCTTTGTATATCAATATCTATTCCATCAAGAACAGTTAAATCCTCAAAAGATTTCTTCAAATCACGTACACTTATGATAATATCCTCATTCATATCACAAGCTGTGTTATCCAAATTTGCACTCTTTAACACATCATTTTCTAATTCACTGCTTTTCAATTCATTACTTGCCATCTGTCTTAAGCCTCCTCTCAAGCTTGCCCACAAGCGCAGTAAGTATCATTACAATGATAAGATACACAATTGCAACTGCGATAAGCGGCGGAAACGCATCATAAGTACGGCTTCTGATATAATCAGCACCTCTTGTCATATCCATAATACCTATATAACCTGAAATCGACGTTTCCTTAATAAGAACAATAAGCTCATTACCTATGGCAGGAAGCACATTTTTAAATGCCTGTGGCAAAATAAAATGTCGCATTGTCTGCACATAATTAAAACCAAGGCTTCGACCTGCCTCAAACTGTCCGTTATCTATGGACATAATTCCCGAACGGACAATCTCTGTCATATAAGCCGCTGAGTTAAGACCGAACGCCAGCACCGCAACCAATACTTTATTAATATTGGTACTCGCAAATATGACATAGTATATAATAAGCAGCTGAATCATAACCGGAGTTCCTCTGATAATGGTTACATACACCTTTACCAGCGCATTTAAAAGCTTAAGCTTTCCGGTTTTGTCAGAGCTCGCTCTAATAATCGCAAACACAAAGCCAAGGACAACACCGATAACAACCGCAAAAAAGCTTATCTCAAGAGTTGTAAGAAGTCCTTCTGCAATATATTTCCATCTGTTGTCTTTGATAAAATTATTCTTATATCTTTCAAGTGAGAAAATAGACAAATCGTCACTTTCTCCGTTTCTTACCACTATAACCTGGGTAGAAGTTGTATAACTCTCAGAAAAATTAATGCTCTTAAGTCTGTCTTCCGTAACAGTAAGACCTGCCATACCCATATCTGCCTTGCCTGAACTTACCGCAGTTATAACAGAATCAAATTCCATATCCTCGATAACAAGCTCCATACCAAGAATATCAGATATAGCAAGTGCCATATCCGCATCGATACCGACTATTTTGCCACCCTCTACATACTCATACGGTTCAAATGCCGCATTGGTTGCCATTACAAGCCTACCATTTGACTTATCCGTACCCTTCGGAGTCACATACTCATAGCTTCCCTTGTTATCGCCTATATAATTATCTATAATCTTCTGCTTTATTCCGTTTTCTTCAAGCTCATTCAAAGCATCATTAATCTTGCCAAGAAGTTCATTATTGCCCTTCGCAACGGCTATCGCATAATCTTCGTCCGTAAATTCCTCATCCAAGATTGACAAATCCTTGTTAAGCGCGACAAACGCCTCTGCCGGAAGCTTATCAATAACAACGCAGTCTACCTTTCCCTGTTTAAGTGACTGGATTGCATCTGCCCCCTTGTTAAAATGCTGTATCGTAGCATTAGGATATTCATCGGTAACATATATATCACCTGTAGTCCCAAGCTGCACACCGATTTTCGCATTAGCCAAATCATCAAGCGTATTTATCGGTGATTTACCTATAGGCTCCTTTTTGCCGCACGCAGTCATCGCCACAAGCATAGAGCACATCATCGCCAAAACTGTAAATATCGCCACTCTTTTCCTCATCTTTGCTTTAGTAAAAATCATGTTATCTCCCTTTTATTATCTATCGATGCATATTTTTTCAAGTGTTGCCACTACATCAGATGTTGTGTATGGACATTTTTCTCTTATACTATCTGCCGCCCAATCAACCGCATAAGCAAAATCTGCCTGTTCAAACATCTCCAAATCGTTCGTGTTGTCACCAAACACCATGGTTTCACCCTTAGTTATGGCAAATCTTTTCTGTAAATGCTCAATTGCACTGCCTTTGTTAATTCCCTGTGCAACATATTCGATCCACTCCGGACTTTCATATACCAGATTTAACGGATATTCTGACGCAATATCTTCTACATTAACTGCTGCACTTGCTTTCTTATAGAGACCAATCTTAAGGTAGTCATCATTAATGCTGTCCATACATTCCACTTCGAGCATATGATTATTGGTCGCATATCTCAATTCATTGCTAAATTCCCCATGTCCATTGAGAACATACGCCATATATGCACTGTATACAACCGGTATTACATCGCCCTTTTTGTATACCTTCTTCATGAATTCAAAGCCTTCTTTATGTAAAATCGGATGTTTAGCAAGCACTGTACCCTTGTAAGAAATAAGCGCTCCGTCATTACTTACAAACACAACATCCTTCTCAACTTCCGCAAAAAGACGCTTCAAATCTGTGTAAGTCCTTCCACTCGCAACAACAAATACAACCCCGCTCGCAACGAGTTTTTTTATCGAATCTATAATATTTGCGCTTATTGAACTTTCACCCTTCATAAGAAGCGTTCCGTCAACATCACACGCTACCAATCTAATCATATCTGTCTCCTCTCCATAATGAACCCATAAAACATAGCTTCCGCCTTTGTCTGTTCATCGCACTGCGCATATAATCCCATAAGAGTTCCGGTAAAACATTTACCTGCAAGTTCGCACGACAAGAACCTGGTCGCAGCACTTCCCGCATAGCGAAGCTCCTCTTCTCCCACAGAATAATAAAATCTATATTCATCCTTAGACGCTTCTATCACCAATTTGACTGCACCTGCTCCGATTTCCCTTTTGCAAACAAGCTGTTTGAAATCATCAGCATGTTTCTGCACCATAATATAATCCTTACCATCTTTTCGCTTTTTGCAAAAACTATAGTAGAATTTATCAGAAAGATACAGCACCATTCCCGCCTCATCATTATCCTTAAAGGTATCAAACCTAACCTTGGTCATGACCTTACATTCCATATCAAAATGGCGCATTGCCATAAAGGTAGGAGACCCCGTCTCTGATGAAAGCTTAGTGCTTGTCGGTTTCAAAACAAGTCTTCCGTCCCTAAGAATATAATTCTCTTTCACCGGCCTTCTAAGCCTTAACCACTCATGTTCAAAATGTGTAAAATCAGCTTTCCACTTATCTATAGTTCTTTGTTCTTCCCATAACGGACCTTCATAACTAAGCTGCGCTTTCGAGTTATGTCCGACCATAGGCCATTCATCCGCCCATATAACGGGCATAAGGAATGTCTCTCTTCCGATGTGTGACAACCAGTTATTAGTAGGACGCGTTCCAAGATGCACCATCCACCAGTTACCATTCGCATCCTCTACCAAATCTCCATGTCCTGCACAGGCAATCCTTTTGGTAGTGTCATTACGATTAGAAAGAATCGGATTATCTTCATAAGCCTCATATGGTCCCCATATCTCCCTGCTTCTCGCAACAGTAACCATATGTCCGAAATTAGTACCTCCCTCAGCGGCTATAAGATAATACCATCTTCCGACACGATAAATATGCGGTGCTTCCAAGAAGCCCCCACCCGTGCCATTCCATATCTGTCTGACTTCACCTAGCAATTCACCTGTAACAACATCAATTCGCACAAGTGTGATAGCTTCTTTACCATCTGCTCCACGTGCATTGGTAGTATAATATGCTCTTCCTTTTTCGAAGAAAATCGACGGATCTATTCCTCCTATCTGAGCTTTAACCGGTTTAGTCCACCCCATCTGCGGATCTTCCGAGCTAATAATAAAGTTGCCATACCCATCAAATGTCGCAGTCACATAAAATCTTCCATCATTGTATCTAATAGTAGGCGCCCAAATTCCACCCGAAGCCTTTGCCTTATCAAACGGCAAATCATTCGGATTCTCAATACAATTACCAATCTGCTTCCAGTTAACCAAGTCCGTGCTATGATATATCGGTATTCCCGGAAAATATTCAAATGAACTTGTAACAAGATAATAATCCTTTCCGACTCTAACAATGCTAGGGTCAGGATTAAAGCCTTTTAATATCGGATTAGTATAATTCATGGTGCCCTCCTATACATATGATACACTCATCAATAACTCCTTAACTCACAAGCACACCAAACATCTGTCCTAACATCCGGTGTGCTTATATAGCTGAAATATTAATATCTGTTATAGCAACAGACTATTCAAATCTGATTTTGCGATATGCAAGAATCTCATCCTTACATTTCTCAAAACCTAACTTACTGCAATCAAGGCAAAGATCATAGTGTCTCGCATCATTCCAGTCTCTGCCGGTATAATATTTGTAATAATCACCACGATATTTGTCCGTCTTAGCTATGAACTTCTCCATCTCACGAACTGTCATACTGTTTCGCTCCATAGCTCTCTCAAGACAAAATTCCGGGTTAGCATGTACAAACACACTCATAACATTAGGATAATCACGGAGTATATAATCCGCGCATCTTCCTACGATAACACATGACTCTGTTTCCGCAAGCTTCTTAATTATCTTAGCCTGATAGTTGAAAAGATTTCTGGTAGAAACAAAATCATCCGAATCCGGTGGAATAAGCTCTCCATCATAAACAGACCTGGATATTCTAAAAAGTGCACTCTTTTTGATACGTTCATCCGCTTCGCCAAATAAGCTCTCACTTATACCGCTTTCTTCAGAAGCAAGACGAAGAATGTCTCTGCTGTAGAACGGAATACCAAGCTCTTCAGCAACCATTTTACCTACAGTTTTGCCACCACTACCATATTGTCTTGCAATGGTAATTACTATATTATCCATGGCTACACCTCCCATATACTATTCGCCCAAATAAGCCTTCTTAATTGAGTCATCATTCATAAGTTCTTTGGCATCGCCCGAAAGAACAATATTACCTGTCTCCAAAACATAAGCTCTGTCAGCTATAGATAATGCCTTCTTTGCATTCTGTTCTACAAGAAGAACCGTAGTTCCGCTCGCGCTAACCTTCTCTATAATATCAAATATCTCATTTACAAAAATCGGTGAAAGACCCATTGAAGGCTCATCCATAACTATCATCTTAGGATTAGACATAAGCGCACGTCCCATCGCAAGCATCTGCTGCTCACCACCGGATAGAGTTCCGGCTCTCTGGTTTTTACGCTCCTTAAGTCTCGGGAAACGCTGATATACCTTATTAAGGTTCTCCTCTATTTCCTTCTTATCCTTTCTAGTATATGCACCCATTATAAGATTCTCATATACACTGAGCTGTGCAAATACTCTTCTTCCCTCCGGCACATGAGCAATTCCCATCTCTACAATCTTATGTGCAGGCATCTTAGTAATATCCTTACCCTCAAAGATAATAGAGCCCTGCTTAGCAGGCAAAAGACCTGTAAGCGTATGAAGCGTAGTGGTCTTACCTGCTCCATTGGCACCGATAAGTGCTATAACCTCACCCTGGTTTACTTCAAAGGAAACTCCCTTTAATGCCTGAATCACACCATAATATACCTGTAATCCGTTAACCTCTAACATTGCCATTTTCAAGTTCCTCCTACTCGCCCAGATATGCAGTAATAACTGCCGGGTTATTCAATACTTCTTCCGTCTTACCATGAGTAAGCACCTGACCGAAGTTAAGCACTGTCAACTCCTCACAGATTCCGCTTACCAATTTCATATCATGCTCAATAAGAAGAATAGTCATGTCAAATTTATCTCTTACGAAACGGATTGTTTCCATAAGTTCTTTAGTCTCATTAGGATTCATACCCGCTGCAGGCTCATCCAAAAGAAGGAGCTTTGGTTCTGTAGCCATAGCTCTTGCTATCTCAAGCTTACGCTGTTTACCATAAGGCAAATTGCTCGCAAGTACATTAGCCTCCGCATCAAGATCAAATACCTCAAGAAGCTCCATAGCTCTCTCGTTCATCTCTCTTTCTACCTTACGGTATCTCGGAAGTCTAAAAATACCTTCAATTGCAGAATATACATGATGATTATGAAGCCCTGCTTTTACATTATCAAGCACTGATAATTGTTTAAAAAGTCGAATATTCTGGAAAGTTCTTGCAATTCCCGCTTTATTAATATCAATAATACTTCTTCCCGTAATATCTTCTCCATCCAGACGAACAATACCCTCTGTCGGCTTATATACTCCTGTAAGAAGATTAAATACTGTAGTTTTACCGGCACCATTGGGTCCGATAAGTCCGTATAACTGTCCCTTTTCTATAGTAAGATCAAAGCTGTCTACTGCACGAAGGCCACCGAAAGAAATGGACAAATTCTTTACATCTAACATTGCCATAATTATTCTGCCTCCTTATTTTTCTTACTCTTAAACTTTGCCTTAATCTTAGCTCTCCATGTAATAGCTGAAGGCGCCCAGTTAAATAACATCATTACTATAAGTGCAATCGCATATATCAACATACGATAATCAGAAAGTCCTCTAAGCAACTCCGGAAGCACCGTAAGAATAGCCGCCGCTATGACAGAGCCTCTGATATTACCGATTCCGCCGAGCACTACGAATACAAGTATAAGAATAGATGTATTATAATCAAATTTCTTAGTTGTAAGTGTATAGTAATTATGTGAATAAAGTGCACCCGCCACACCCGCTAAGGCAGCAGAGATAGTAAATGCCATAAGCTTATATTTAGTTACATTGATACCTACAGATTCTGCAGCTATTCTATTATCCCTGATAGCCATAATCGCGCGTCCGCTTCTTGAATTAACAAGATTAAGCACAATAAACAATGCCACAATAATAAGGATGATACCCACGGTAAAGCTTGCATCCTTAGGAGTTCCCGTAATACCAAGTGCTCCCTTTACAATAACCTTACCATCTTCCCCAAGATTAAGACTCATAGAATCTTTAATTGAAAAATGAAAACCTGCACTATCCTTACCTATGTACAATATATTCATAAGGTTCTTAATAATCTCACCAAAAGCAAGTGTTACTATGGCCAGATAATCGCCTCTTAATTTAAGAACCGGAATACCAATAAGAATTCCAAATACAGCTGCCACACATGCTCCTACCAATAAGGCAAGAATGAAACGAAGAGTATCCGGAAGTGCAGTTCCTACACATGAAGAGAAAAATGCACTTGTATATGCTCCCACACACATAAATCCTGCATGACCCAAACTAAGTTCGCCCGATATACCTACTACGAGGTTCAACGAAATCGCTGTAATAACATATACACAGATAGGTACCAAAAGCCCCTTCATATGATTAGAAATATAACCTGTCGTAACAAGGCTCTGTACTACTATGTAAAAAATAATTACCATGGAATATGTAATCGCATTATTTTTAGTTGTTTTGTTCATGTTTTTTAATAAATTCTTCATAGCAGCTTCCCCTTACACCTTTTCCTGGATATTCTTTCCGAACAATCCTGTCGGTTTTACTAACAAAACCACTATCAAAACAGCAAATACTATCGCATCCGCAACCTGTGATGAAATATATGCCTTACCAAGTGTCTCTATAATACCAAGCAAAATTCCGCCAATCATAGCTCCCGGAATAGAACCTATTCCACCAAATACAGCTGCAACGAATGCTTTAATACCCGGCATTGAACCTGTGTATGGAGTAAGGCTCGGATATGCAGAACAAAGAAGCACACCTGCTATCGCAGCAAGTCCCGAACCGATTGCGAATGTTAAAGAAATGGTCGCATTAACATTAACGCCCATAAGCTCTGCTGCACCGCGGTCTTCTGAAACTGCCTTCATCGCCCTTCCCGGTTTAGTTTTGTTTACAAAGAAAGTTAAACCAAACATGATAATTATACATGTGATAATCGTCACGATAGTTGTTCCTGTAATGACAAGCTGTCCGTCTGCCAAAGTAAGTGCAGGCACCTTGATAATACTTATAAATGACTTAGTATCCGCACCAAATATAAGAAGTGCTGTATTCTGCAAAAGATAACTCACACCGATTGCCGTAATAAGTACAACCAGTGATGAATTGGCATTACGAAGCGGCTTATAAGCCACCTTCTCGATAAGCATACCAAGAAGTGTACATATTACCATCGAAAGAACTACTGCAAGATACGGATTAACTCCCATTCCCGTTATCAGAGTAAGTACGGCATATGCACCTATCATGATAACATCACCGTGTGCAAAATTGAGCATCTTAGCAATACCATATACCATAGTATAACCAAGTGCTATAATCGCAAATACACTACCCAAACTTATACCATTAATTAAATATGTTATAAAACTCATAGCTTCCCTCTTCTTATTTTTCTATTTTCGCCTATTATAACACACATTTGTTTTCCATAGCAAGACATTGTGCAATAATTTGCCACAAAAAAGGCAGTCACCATTTCCGAAGTAACTGCCTCAAATATCTATATCTGATTAGTTAGCCTTGTACTCACCATTAACGATAGTAACAGCCTTAGGCTCTTTATTAGGCTCACCATTTGAGCTCCATGTAATTGTACCTGTAAGACCATCTAATGTAATCTGTGTCATAGCAACCTTAAGTGCATCACAAATCTCTGACACATCCATATCAGGTGTTACATTTGCCTTCTCGATAGCTGCCTTAATTGCGTATACAGCATCATAAGCATCTGCTGCGAACTGCATAGGTACTTCATTGTTGTATTTCTCAGCATACTTCTTTACGAAGCTCTGTGTAGCTGCATTCTGCTCATCTGCTGCGAAAGGTGTAAGAAGCATAACGCCCTCTGCTAAAGACTTATCAAAGTTCTCAACACCAAGGATACCATCTAAACCATCACAACCGAAGATGATCGGCTTGTATCCGATTTCATTAGCCTGCTTTAAGATCAATGAAGCTTCCTGATAGTAGATAGGTAAGAATAATAATTCTGCACCACTATCTTTTGCCTTCTGTAACTGTACCTTAAAGTCTGTCTTACTATCTGCTGTAAATGCCTCTGCTGCTACAACAGTAATACCACGTGAAGTTGACTCAGCCTTAAAGCTCTCGTAGATACCTGATGAATATGGATCTGAGCTATCATAAATAACTGCTACTTTCTTAGCAATGTTCTTCTGTCCTATGTACTCAGCTGACTTAGCACCCTGTGTAGGGTCAGAGAAACATACACGGAAAGCGTTGTCGCCTGAAATACAGTCAACTGCTGTTCCTGAAGGTGTAAGAAGGAATAAGTTGTCGTTAACAGCTTCTCCCTCGATAGCTATACAAGGTGCACTTGTTACAGCACCAACCATCATCTGCATACCCCAGTCCTTGAGAGAGTTGTAAGCATTGATTGCCTTCTCTGCATCATGCTCATCATCTTCCATCTTCATCTCAACCTGGTAACCATTGATACCACCATTTGCATTAATCTCTTCAACCGCAAGCTGTGCACCCTTCTTAACTGCATCACCGTAAGCAGCTGCACCACCTGTTAATGGGCCTGAAAGACCAATCTTAAATACGTCTGACTTCTCTTCTTTCTTACAACCTGCCAAGCTTGATACTGCAAGCATAGCAACAAGTGCAAGACTTAATGTTTTCTTTAATACCTTTTTCATAATCTTTTCCTCCATATTATTGATAATTCCTCTATTTATGAAAAATTATTACCGCCTCATTCTATCACAACAATATTGATAGTTCAAGCTAAAAATGAACTTTTTTGTATAAAAATACATATTTGCTGTATATAAAGTAATCCTGCAACAAGTTATTACTTCTTTTCCTTTCTATTCTTAACAGCCAATGCTATAAGAGCACATACTGTACCTATAATAAACGGAAGCATTGCATAAAATGCAATCTTAAGCATATCAAGAGGTGAATCAAAGAAGCCTGAGCCCTGTGAACCTGATGCAGTTGTTGTCTCAGCCTCAGTGGTTTCCGGTTCAGGAATAATGCTCTCTCCTTCGTCTGTAAGCAATCCGAATGAGAAAACCTTGGATTCTTCAGACTGACCGGCAGCATTATATGCTGTAATCTTATACGCATAGCGGTGACCTTCTTCAGCCTCCAAATATGCAAAATCCTCTATCGTAGTATATCCTGCAGATGTAAACTCTCCTGCAAGTGCATATACAGGTGTCTCTACACCCTCAACAGTTGTTTCAACAACCTCAGCTACCTGTACGTGATAGAAATCAGCTGTCTCATCATCTGCCCATTTAATTCTGCTAAGATGTCCTTCATATACCTTTTCTTCAATTCCTGTAGGAACCTTAGGCACTTCCGTAACAACAATAGGTACATAATTCTCTGAAAGTCCCGGAAGATTCATTTTACTCAACTGCTCTGTAATATAAGCAGAAACAACCTTAGCTCCGTAATACTGCAAATGAGTATTATCTACGATACCGCCTGCATAGTCACCCTCATACGCACCCGGAATACCATGATTATAGATAATATCGCTGGTTACACCTGTTCCATATGTTTTACCAAGCTGTGTAAAATACTCAACCGTATATGCATTAAGGTCAATAAGTAATGCGTCAGCTTCTTCAGCTGTTTTCTTCATCGCCTTAACATAATCGCCAAAGCTCACAGAAAAATCTCCGCCCGGAATATACTGGTTACGATTACAAAGAGTAACAAGAATAGGAGTTGCGCCTCTGTCTCTTATTCCCTTTATATATACATCTATAAGATTCCATCTGAAATCATTAGGTGATACGAATCTGTCTTTATTACTTGATGTAGCATCATTATGTCCGAATTCGATAAGAACATAATCACCCGGCTTAATGTCGCAAAGCACAGCGTTAAGTCTACCCTGACGCATAAAGTTACCCGTACTTCTTCCACCGATTGCTCTGTTGTCAAAAATTACATTATCATTAAAGAAAAGTGATAATGTCTGTCCCCAACCTGCTTGTGGCGCATATCTTGCCGAGTATGTCTGCACAAGAGAATCACCGAGTGAATATACTGTAACCTTCTCTCCTGCAGTCTTTGGTGCCTGCTTCACTGCTGTAAGGCTCTTAACCTTACATTTACCATTAACAGTAACTTTAATATCGCCATCTATCGCTGCCACAGAAAAAGTTCTGGTCTCATCAACACCTGCAACAGCTGTCTCACCGAGAAGACCACTTCTGTCATTGGCGCCCTTTTGTACGTTAGGAACTACCTGGTCCTCAGTAACCCTGTCAAATGTGATATCTACAAGCTCTGCCGTCTCTGACAAACCTGTAAAAACAATAGTAATATCATGATTCTCACCTGCAGCAGCCGGAATAACAAATTCCTTACTTCCGTCTACGGTGCCATCACCTTCAAACACATATGTTGCTTCACCCGTTGCATGCACCGGTTTCATCATAGGTGCTGCAAGAAAAGCAACACTTAAAACCAACGTTGCAATCGCCATAATTATATAGTTATTTCTTCTACTCATGTTTACCTCTTCCACTACTTTTTTACATGCTAAGATGCTTGCTAATTCGCTGCTAGCATCTTAGCTGTTATATACAAATCTAATTTAGAACATTACCTTCTAAGCTTATTTGCAAACAATGTTTACAATCTTTCCGGGAACATAGATTTCCTTAACGATATTAGGAGTAAGCTTATCTGCTACAGCCTCTTTTGCAGTTGCGAGAACACTATCCTTGTCTGCATCTTTTGCAATCTGGATTACAGTCTTTGTCTTACCATTAATCTGGACTGCAACCTCAATTGTGTCCTCAACAGTAAGTGCCTCATCATACTGTGGCCATGGCTCGTATGCGATTGTATTATCGTGACCGAGTGCTGCCCATAATTCTTCACCCACGAAAGGACAGATACATGAAAGCATCTTCACGAAACCTTCCGCATATTCCTTAGGACATGAACCAACCTTGTAGATATGATTTACAAAAATCATCATCTGGCTGATAGCTGTATTAAATCCGAGCACCTCGAAGTCATTAGTAACCTTCTTAACTGTCTGGTGATATACTCTTGTAATTTCATCCTTCTTAGCATCTGAGATATTAGCCTCATCTGTAAGGAAATTCCATACACGGACGATAAACTTTCTTGCGCCGACAACACCGTTCTGATTCCATGGCTTAGAAACCTCAATCGGTCCCATGAACATCTCATAAAGTCTAAGTGTATCAGCACCATAATCTCTTACGATATCACTTGGATTAACAACGAACTCAGGGAATCTCTTACCCATCTTGATTCCGTTAGCGCCAAGAATCATACCCTGATGAACAAGCTTCTTAAATGGCTCCTTAACAGGTGATAAGCCCTTATCATAAAGATATCTGTTCCAGATTCTTGAATACATAAGATGTCCTACCGCATGCTCAGGTCCACCTACATACAAGTCAACCGGCATCCAATGCTTAAGAAGCTCCTGATTAGCGAACTCCTTATCATTATCAGGATCGATATATCTTAAGAAATACCAGCTTGAGCCTGCACTACCGGGCATGGTTGAAGTCTCTCTCTTACCTACGATGCCGTTATTGTTATACTGCTTCCATTCTTCAGCATTCTCAAGCGGAGCCTTGCCCCCCTTACCCTTATAATCCTCGAGCTCAGGAAGAACTAACGGAAGCTCCTCGTCTGCGAGCACATGAATGTTACCATCCTCAAGATATACAACAGGAACCGGCTCACCCCAGTATCTCTGTCTCGCAAAAATCCACTCACGGAAATGATAATTAACCTTTCTTCTGGCAATACCCATTCCCTCAAGCTTCTGTGTAATAGCCTCTTTAGCTTCTTCTACAGTAAGGCCTGTAAATTCTTCTGAATTAATGAGCTTGCAGCCCTTGCCAAGGTAATCGCCTTTTTCAAAAGCACACTCACTTACATCTCTTCCTTCGATTACCTGAACCATAGGAATATTGTGAACAATCGCATATTCAAAATCTCTCTGGTCATGTGAAGGAACAGCCATAACCGCACCTGTGCCATAGCTTGCAAGTACGAAATCACCGATAAATACAGGAACCTCTTTGCCGTTAACCGGGTTAACTGCATAGATACCCTTTAACATACAGCCTGACTTAGTCTTGTTAAGCTCTGTACGGTCCATATCATTCTTCTTAAGAGTCTCAGCAATATATGCCTCAACCTCTTCCTTATTCTCAATTCTTGGCATAAGGTCTTTTACAAGCTGTCCGTCCGGAGCAAGTACCATAAATGTAATACCGTATATTGTCTCAATACAGGTTGTATAGATGGAGAAATTACCTCCGCCAACGATATTAAAGTCAACCTCAACACCTGTAGAACGGCCAATCCAGTGTCTCTGGATATCCTTAGTTGACTCCGGCCAGTCTATCTCCTCAAGTCCCTCAAGAAGCTTCTCTGCAAATGCCACCTGGTCGATTACCCACTGCTTCATGTTCTTACGGATAACAGGGTAGCCTCCTCGCTCTGACTTACCGTCAATAACCTCATCATTTGATAAAACAGTTCCGAGCTCTTCACACCAGTTAACAGGCATGTCTACAAGCTTAGCATATCCATCAAGATATAACTGCTTAAATATCCACTGTGTCCACTTATAGAACTTAGGATCACTTGTGGCAAGCACCTTAGTCCAGTCATAGTCAAAGCCAAGACCTTTAAGCTGCTCTGAAAATGTCTCAATATTCTTCTCTGTAAATCCATTCGGATGATTACCTGTGCTTACCGCATACTGCTCAGCCGGAAGACCAAATGAATCATATCCCATCGGATGAAGTACATTATAACCCTGCATTCTCTTCATTCTTGACATAATGTCCGTAGCTGTGTATCCCTCAGGATGTCCTGCATGAAGACCTACTCCTGACGGATAAGGGAACATATCAAGCGCATAATACTTCGGCTTTGAGAAATCCCACACATCCGTCTTAAATGTGTTATTCTCTTCCCAGTATTTACGCCACTTCTTTTCTATCACTTCGTGATTGTAATTAGTTGCCATGTTGCTATCTCCTTTTTATAAAATATGAAAGCCCTTTCATCTCAATATTAGAGACGAAAGGGCATATTCCGCGGTACCACTCTATTTCATGCCATAGGCATGCACTCAACTTCTGTAACGGGAATACCCGTCCCAACCTACTATAATTTCAGCAAGGAAACTCCAAGGCGAGTTCAATCTGTCCTCCTGTTGCCTCGCACCCACCGGCAACTCTCTGCAAGGATTCCCAAATCTACTATTCCTTCTCAACGTCTTTATCTTCTCATAGAAGATATTTTATACATCACACACTGAAAAGTCAACCAAAATCTTCAAAAACTGTAGGTTTTATCTACTTTTGAACAGGCAGGTTGACATTTTATCTTTCCAATAGCATTTTGGCTCTTATATGCACCTGTTCTTCAATCAGCTTCAAACGTTCCGGCTCGAGATTATACCTTGAATGTTTCTTAAACCTAAAATCCAACAGCCGTCTAAGCCCTTCTCTGTGTTTCACCGAAAGAACCTGCTTCGCAGTCCCTATAAAATCATCATATACACAAGGCAACAGCGTCTTTGCATAAGCCTCAAATGCTTCACTCGACTCCAAATCATCATATATAGCATAATTGAATAATGAATTGCCATGATCAAACAGTGGCGCAGGCGCAGCAATTTTATTTGTTTTATTATCTACAAGAAATCCAAAATTGCCAAAATGTCTGTCGGTATTGCAGATAATAGCATCAAACACAAGCATATCATTAAGCGCCTCTACATACTCCGCGCCAAGGCTTTCGTAATATTCTCGTACCGCTTTCATTCCTCCCGTTGTAACTATTCTGCCTACAGGCATATATGAATAGTCCTTGCTTGTAAAAAGCTCACAAGTAGAGCAAATTTCGCCATCCCACTTTGTAAGACTATAACTGATAGCGTTAACGCCAAGAACCTTGGCAATCTGCGCTGCATAGTATTCCGAATACGGCTCTTTGCCTGTATTGGCTGCGCCACTTGTACCGCCCTTATAAAGCTTAATAACTCCGTCGCTTCTTCTCCAACACTTTGGCAACATACCATTGGTTGTGAACTCCGGGCACGAAGCAAGCGACGTTCTAATGCTACTGCCATAGCCTGTGAATGCAATAAGTGCAAGTATCTGGCTAAAACGATTATCATAAAGATTATATTTTTCAAAAGTCCCCTCAAAGCCTTCTTCTACAACCCAATAACAATCATTAAGTGAAAGACCTTTCGATACTTTTATAATATTCATCGGACGATTAATGCTAAGTCCACACTTACTCAAGAAATTATGGACATATGCGCGATTTTTCGGAATGGTTCTGTGTTTAAGCCATCTTGCAATCCCTTCACCTGATAATTCCATATCAAGGGGCAATAATTCCACTTGACTTTCATCATACCAAAGTATTTCAATCTCAGGAGTCCCGCTATCTTCCGTAGCCGAAAAACGAATAAGCGGCGTATTAAAATGTCTTATTTCGTAATTCATTCCTAAACCTCCAATCTTCCACTGAATATTTTAAGTATAACACATATCGAAACAAATAACCATAAATAATTGGTTCTACTTACTTTCACGCACGCCCATATCCTTAAGGAATCTGGACATCTCAAGGTTCTTATTATATCGTTCTTTAACATAGTAGAGATTGAGTATATTCTTCGCTCTCGTCATACCCACATACAAAAGCCTTCTCTCCTCTTCTATATCGCCTTCGCTGCCCGCTTTCTTGTGTGGTATGACATCTTCATTCACATCTGGGATAAAAACAACACTATACTCCAAACCCTTGGCACCGTGAAGTGTCGCTACCTCTATCGCGTCTTCTCTTTTCTCTTTCTTATTCTGTGCGATAATCTCAAGAGTGCGCTTGTACTCCTCCATATGTGCAAACCAGCTGTCATAGTCCTTATAATTCTTGGCACTTTCCTTAAGCTCGTCAAGTATATGAATAAGTTCTTCCTCCGGTATCCTGTGACTTACGGCATACTCTTTAAGATAGCCTTCATATCCGATTGCATTTCTAAAATATGTAATAGCTGCCACAGGCGGCATCGTCTCCATAACCCTTATATCATATTCAAGTCTGTCAATCCTGTCATACATCCAGTCCTTATCCGCATACAGGTTTTTGAGCTTGTCAAAGGATATCTCCTGCTCTATATAATCCCTCGCAATATATCTTTTAGGTTTATTCATAATCTGAAGAAAAGTTTTTCTCGTCCTGTCCCCGCGTGCCATTGCGATATATGCAAACAAGTCCTTTGCTATCCAATGCTCATATAAATTAGGAAGTCTGTCCTTCATAGTAAACGGAATCTGATATTCAATAAATTTTTCCACAAGCGCGCGTGCTCCCTGATTGGTTCTAAAAAGCACCGCCATGTCCTGCCATTTTACGCCCTTTTCATGAAGCCGCCTAACCTCCGAAACAATTCTTTGGTTCTCCTGCCCCGTGTTCTCAAATCTACACACATTCACAGTACCCTCTGCTTTTGCAGAAGGCTTTATATTTTTATCAAAACGGTTTTTATTATGTTCTATAACACGAAGTGCATTTTCAACTATATACTTATCGCTTCTATAATTATAATCCAGAAGAATTTCCTTACATCCGGGATAATGGTTCTTAAAATTAAGCATAATCTCCGGCTTAGCACCCCTAAAGCCATATATCGACTGGTCATCATCCCCGACCACGAACAAATTATTCTCCGGAAGTGCCAACATTCTTACTATTTCATACTGCACAAGATTGATATCCTGAAATTCATCTATAAGTATGTAACGATACTTTTTCTGCCAGCCTGCAAGTATGTCCTTTCTTGCACGAAAAAGCTCATAGGTTACCACCAGCATATCATCGAAATCAAGTAATCTGTTGTCACGAAGCTTCTTTTCATACTGTCTGTATATTTTCTTAAAAACCTCTTCCGAGCAGCAATTGGAATAATAATTATCAAGCTCAATCATACAGCCTTTAACCATGCTGATTTCCGAAATCACGTTGTCGATAAGTTCATTCTCATCTTCCGTATCAAGCTCCTCGTCATTTATAAATGTACGAATCAGCTCTCTCTTAGTCTCTTCTCTAAGGATGTTGTCCACCGAAAACCGATATGCATATTTCAATATCTGAAAAAATACAGAGTGAAATGTTCCAAAGGTTACACCCTTTATATTACCGTCCGAAAGCATACTAAAACGCTCCCGCATCTCTACGGCAGCTGCTTTTGTAAAAGTTATTACAAGAATCTCTGACGGATTCACCTTGTATTCCTCTACCAGATATTTAATTCTGTGTGTTATGGTGAAAGTCTTCCCTGAGCCGGGACCTGCAAGAATTAAGGCAGGTCCCTCATGATGAGAGACCGCCTTTTTTTGTGCTTTGCTATATTTCATTTATACCTCTGCCTTTAAAAGTTCAATACCCTTACGGATACGGGCAATTGTTTCATCTTTTCCAAGAAGCTCCATAAGCTCTGTTGCTCCGCCCGGAGTTGTCTGCTTACCGGATACTGCTGTACGGATAGGCCACATAACGTAACCATTCTTAACCTCTTTTTCAGCCACATACTCTGAAAGCATTGCATAAAGAGCATCATTTGAATAATCCTCCTGTGCCTCAAGACGAGGAAGGATATCCTCAAGAACTGCAAGAGAAGTCTCCTTGTTAGTCTTCATCTTCTTGTGTACATACATCTCTGTGTCATACTCAGGAAGTGTCTCTAAGAAATCAATATGCTCCTTGATATCCGGGAATACTTCAATACGTGTCTTAACCATATTGGCAACCTTCTTAAGGTCCATATCCTTAGTGATAACTTCTTTAATAAAAGGCTCTGCCATCTCATAGAACTTATCAGCATCCATAGCCTTCATGTATTCTCCGTTCATCCAACGAAGCTTAACTATATCAAAAACAGCCGGTGATTTGCTGATTCTTGTATAATCGAAATCACGGATAAGCTCATCAAGTGTAAAGATTTCACGGTTATCCTCAGGGCTCCATCCGAGAAGTGCGATATAGTTAACTATTGCCTCTGTAAGGAATCCCTGCTCAATTAAATCCTCAAATGATGAATGTCCGCTTCTCTTTGATAACTTCTTGTGATTCTCATCTGTAATAAGCGGTAAATGAATGTATGTCGGTGACTTCCAACCAAATGCATCATACAAACGCTGATACTTCGGTGAAGATGAAAGATACTCATTACCACGAACTACGTGTGTAATATTCATTGTATGGTCATCAACAACATTAGCAAAATTATATGTAGGATAACCATCTGATTTAATAAGAATCATATCATCAAGTTCTGCATTCTCTACAGTAATATCTCCGTATAACTCATCACGGAAGGTTGTTGTACCCTCGTTTGGAATATTTTGACGGATAACAAAAGGCTTACCCGCCGCAAGATTGGCCTCTATCTCTTCTTTGGATAATGAAAGGCAATGCTTATCATATACAGAAATCTCTTTACCCTCCACTACCTCTGACTTAAGAGTTGCAAGTCTCTCTTTATCGCAGAAACAATAATATGCTTCGCCTTTCTCAACAAGCTTCTTCGCATACTCCATATAGATACCTGTCTTCATACGCTCACTCTGAACGTATGGGCCAACTCCGCCGTCCTTATCAGGACCTTCATCATGGATAAGACCTGTCTTCTCCATAGTACGGTAAATAATGTCTACCGCTCCCTCAACAAGACGCTCCTGGTCTGTATCCTCAATACGAAGCATGAAATCTCCGCCTGCATGCTTTGCAATCAAAAACTCATATAATGCTGAACGCAAGTTACCTACGTGCATTCTTCCTGTAGGACTTGGTGCGTATCTTGTTCTTATTTTATCTGTACTCATATCTGTTTCCTCCATATCTATGTATCTATTTTTCGCTGTGCGTAACTACCATCACCACTCACAAGCGTATATTCTAATCGAATTCTTGTAGGTTGTCCTTATCGCAGATGATGTATTCCCGTTAAGACCCTTGAAAAACGTCGGCACTTGGCAAGGTCTTTTCGAGCCTAGTACCGCTACGTTTTCCACGGAGCGAGAGCGTGTCTTAGAGGGAAACATCATTGCGGTATGGACTACTTCAAGAATCCGTTTATAATCTGTGCTTCGGCTTCCTCTTCGGTAAGACCGAGCGTCATAAGCTTAATTATCTGTTCGCCTGCAATCTTTCCAATCGCAGCCTCATGTATAAGGCTCGCTTCAAGATGACTCGCAGTAATCTCCGGTATCGCACTAATGGTTGCGTTATCCATGATAATCGCGTCACATTCAGTATGTCCGTTACATCTGTTATTGCCATGAATCTTTGAGAAAAATTCCTGTCTGGAATTATCCTTGGCAACTGCTCTCGATATTACGTTGGTTCCCGAACCTTCGCCATCAAGTTCCACTTCAAACATTGTCTCGGCGAACTGATTCCCGTGTGTCATAAGCTTCTCTTTGATAACAAGTGTCGCCCTATCCTTAAGCGTCGCCTTGGTTTCTCTCTTAGTTGAATCCACACCCTTTATCTGGACTGTATCCATCTCCATATAGCTGTCTTCATCCATATTGATGATGGTAGTCGGATTCATCACACGTTCGCCCTTGCCATCTCCGCTTCCATAATGTTTCTCAACATATTTAACCTTGGAATTCTTTCCTATGAAAAATGAATGAATTCCGTCATGCTTTGACCTCTGATCTCCGCCATTATGAATTCCGCAACCGGCTATGATTGTAACATTACAATCATCACCAATATAGAAATCATTATATACCATTTCTTCAAGTCCGCTCTGACTTAATACCACGGGTATATGAACACTCTCATTCTTGGTTCCCGGTTTAATCACAATATCAATACCGCTTTTATCCTCTTTAGTTACAATATCAATGTTAGCTGTAGTATTTCGTGCTGCGCTTTCGCCATTGGCACGAATATTATATGCACCTGCAGGCACTTCATGAAGACCTGCTATCTGTTCTAATAAATTCTTCTGAATCGCATCCATAATCTGCCCTCCTACCTTACCTTTCCACAAAATTATTCTTCTGTTTTAAGGAATCGGCAACCTCCTGCCACATTTAAAAGACCCGGAAGAATCTCGTCTTTGGTTCCTGTCTTTTCTATCTGTCCACCGGCAATAACAATAATCTGATCCGCAATATTAAGTATACGTTCCTGATGTGAAATAATCATTATACTTCTGTCGCCTTTAGAATGTATTTTTTCGAAAACACGGATAAGATTGTTAAAGCTCCATAAATCAATGCCGGCCTCAGGTTCATCAAAAAGAGAGAATTTGGTATCCCTTGCGAGAATTGTAGCTATCTCAATTCTCTTAAGCTCTCCTCCTGACAGACTTGCGTCCACTTCTCTATTAATGTAATCTCTCGCACAAAGACCTACTTCAGACAAATAATCACATGCTCCTGCTGTTGATATCTTTTCGCCTGCCGCAAGCATAATAAGGTCTTTCACAGTAACACCCTTAAATCTTACAGGTTGCTGAAAAGCAAAGCTTATTCCAAGCTTCGCTCTCTCGGTAATACTCATATCTGTAATATCTGTCCCATCAAAAATAATCTGTCCCTCAGTCGGCTTCTCAATACCCACGATAATCTTCGCAAGTGTTGACTTACCTCCACCGTTAGGCCCTGTGAGCGCTATAAACTGACGTTCATCTATGGTGAGATTTATATTTTTTAATATTTCCTTATGTTTACCATTCTGGTCCTCAACGCCAAAAGAAACATTCTTTAACTCAAGCATCTTGGCCTCCTACTATCATTTTACTTCTCGTTTGTCTCCATAACGCTCATTATATCAGAGTCTTTCAAAGGTTGCAATTCAAATTTAATTATTCAATCTTTATTACTTATAGGTTTTATATACCGGATTGATGATATGTTTAATCTTTGAGGACACGCTCTTGCTTGGATGCGGTGCGCTTCTTCGTCATTAGCCCTCCGATTCGTCCTGTCTCTTTAGCTGAAAGCGACTTCCATCCGTTCTCGAGCACTTTATCAAGGAGTCCAAGTTCTTTTGCTATTTCATATTTCATCTCTTCCTGTGGTGTCAGATTATTTAAATCTATTTTTTTCTCTTTCTTAGCCATAATAATTCCTCCTGTTATATCAAGCTCTATATAGTCTTGACATGACAGGAGGAAAAATATACAAATCATGAAAATTTTTTATTCCACAATCTCGTACTGCATCATTTCACACTTCAGCTTGCTTCCCACTTCGATTTCATACGGAAGAAGTGCTCTTGCAACAAGCTTCAAATCATCAATCTGCTCATCAGTTCTTCTAAGATGCGCATAATCGCCGTCTATACTCACTACCTCATAATACCATATACCAAAATCCATGTCTAAATCCTCCACTCTCTACACCAGAATCCCATGCCCGACTGCGAGCGAATAAAGTATCCTTTCCTTAACACGTTTTCCGGTTATCTGCTCAAGAGCCTTGGTGTAAAGCTCCATCTGCTTCTTATACCTTCGTGTAAGCACCTCTTTGCAATCAGTCTCTGACACACGATCTGTCTTATAATCCACAAGGACGAGTTCGCCGTCCTCTTCAAAGAAAGCATCTATGATTCCCTGCACCAGTATAATTTCACCTTCAGGCCATTCTTCTTTTACCGTCTTGGCATCCATGCCAAGGACAAATGGCTGTTCACGGCGAAGCATACCATTTCTATGTGCTGCACTCATTCTACCATATAATTCACCACCGGCAAACCAAAGAAGCTTACTCAGACTAATTCTATCAGCTATATCCGGCTCTATAGCACCCTTATCAGTCATTTCCTTCAAAAATGCCGCAAGCTCCTTCCTGTCAGGTGCCTTATCAAAATCAAACTTCCAGAAAAGTGTGTGGTATGCCGTTCCCACCTTCATACCGGTATCCTTATCATGCAATCCGCTCCTTGCTATCGGTGCTGACACTGCCGTTGTTTCTACTACCGGTGTTGACGCTGCTTCTCCATACTCTGACGAACCCATAAAATCATCTTTCTCTGAATCAGTGCCGGTCTCCTTAACCAATGCCTCGGCAATAAATCTCGGTACAATGCTGCCCGTCTCTTCGGTTGCTTCAAGGAATTCCACTTCCTCTTCTTCTCGTTCATAGCTTAAGTGCTTTAACTCCGACACACTGATAGCCGCACTTACCATGGTGCTCGCTGCCTGCAAATATTCAAATGCGAACCTCTCTTCAATAAGCTTTCTTGCTGCCTCATCAGTTACCGCTTCCGCATCCTTTAATGCAAGGAATTCTCTCTTTATATCACCCGTAACCTGTCTCTTCGCTTCGCCCTCGATAACATCAGCCACGGCATGAATCTTTATATCAAACTCACGACTGCTAAAAGGCAAAATCCAGTCTGCATAGCTTGACGCAGACATAAGTGTAGAGAAATCCGCCTCACTTCTTTGCCATTTATCAAGCTTACTTCCGAGTTTCTCAAAGCTTCCTACAAGAACAAGCTTCTCAATGGCTCTTGTAAGTGCAACGTAAAGAACTCTCAATTCCTCTTCCAGATTCTCCTTTTTAATTACATTTTTGATTATGTTTCTCTTAAATACAGTCTCGCTCGTACGTCGCTTGACATCTACCTTATCGAAACCTATACCATAATCCGCATGAATTACAACCTTATCAGTAGTATCCTGCTGATTAAATCTTTTGCCTATGCCTCCGAGAAAAACCACCGGGAACTCAAGACCCTTACTTTTGTGAATGGTCATGATACGTACCGCACCGTTGCCTCCCGCATCAGTTACGTTAGCCTCTCCGAAATCAATATCGTATTTCTTTAGTTTATCAAGGTAACGTATAAAGTTAAATAAGCCTCTATAACTGGTACCCTCAAACTCCACAGCTTTTCTTACCAGCATATAAAGATTCATTCTTCGCTTTTTGCCCGCCGGCATGGCAGCACAATAATCATCATACCCGGTTATCCTGAGAGCTGCCCTTATAAGCTTATGAAGCGGCATATACGCTACCATCTCCCTAAGCTTTTCGTATTTATCAAAAAATACGGCAAGCTTCTCCTTGATTAACCCATTATCACCGTTCTCCATGTAGAACCTAAGTGCCTCACAGATACTCACATCCGGCTGTTTGATTCTTATAAGTGCAAGCTCCTCCGAGCTGATTTTACCTATAGGTGAATGAATAACCGCCGTAAAAGCTATATCATCAAGAGCATTATCAAGAATTCTTAAAAAATTGATGATTGTTCTGACTTCATATGCATCAAAATATCCGCTTCCCGATTGCGAAAATGCAGGAATTCCTTCTTCGGCAAGTACCTTTGCATAGGTGTCCGCCCGTCCCGCAAAACTTCTCAAAAGAATAACGATATCCCCATATTTACAGCTTCTGTACGCACCATGACCCTTGTCCCAAACCTTAAATCCATCCATACCTGCAACAAGCTCCTTGATACGCCCGGCAATTATTTTTGCCTCAAGTATCGCACCATCTTCCTTCTGATTATCTTCATCTTCAATCTCTCTCTCTGCAAGATGAATCTCAGCTTTATAAACATTCTCAGGTACGCCCTCTTCGAACTTCATACCACATTTCAAGGCACTGACATCATCATACTCGATACCACCGAACCTCTTATTCATTATTTTTTCAAAAATAGAATTAGTCGCAGAAAGTACCTGTCGTCTGCTTCGATAATTCTCAGCAAGCTCTATACACACTTTAGACGCGCTGTCTTTTCTTGAAAAAGTGTTATATTTCCCGAGGAACAAATCCGGTCTCGCCATACGGAACTTATAGATACTCTGCTTAACATCTCCTACCATGAACACATTATGTTTTCCAAAGCGTTCACCCGACACAGCATAAATAATTGCCTCCTGAACCATGTTGCTGTCCTGATACTCGTCAACCATTATTTCTGCAAAAAATTCGCTGTACTCATCAGCAACCGCTGTCATTCTGAAGCCTTCCACCCCTTCTTTAACAGAAGCATCCTTTTCAAGAAGAATATCAAGTGTAAAATGCTCAAGGTCATCGAAATCCACAAGATTTTTCTCTCTTTTCTTTAGGGAATACAGCTCCCTAAATTCCCTGACAAGCTTAAAAAGCATTCTTGCTCTTCGCCTAAGCTCCTTAATCTGTCTTATAGCCGCAGTTGCCTGAACATTAAAATTACCTTCCATGAGCTTACTTATCTCGTTCTTTACGATATTACGGCACTCCTTAACCTCTGCCTGAAGCTCCTCGTCAACCGTTCCCGCTTTCACGCTCGCCAGTCTTACAAATCCATCCTTATTAGCTTGCCATGCATCCACAGTCTCACTATAATCGGTCGCCTCCATAAGTGCATCTATAATTACCTTATCAGAATTATATGTCTTCATATAAGGTTCAAGCCCTTTATCGGAAAGTATCGTTTCGACGCCTCTGTTCCAGGCTGCAAGCACACTTCCCATAACATTTGTTTTATATTCAATAAGATATTTAATCTCCGGAAGTGCGTTAAACTCTTCGACCGTATCTATCTCATAGAGCTTCTCCATATTATCAATCCAACCATCAGGGTCCGGATGACTGGTTGCAGCTTCAAAAAGATTAATTATTATATCCTCAAGTCCGTCATCATTTTTGCCGGTACACATACTCTCCGAAAAATCATAAAATGCTTCCGAACCCTCTTCGTAACATCTCTCAAGAATCTCTGATGCAACATCTGACTTAAGAAGCTTAAACTCACCTTCTTCACCAAGCCTGAATGCCGGATCAATATTTATCTTGGAAAAATTATTACGTATTACGCTAAGACAAAACTGATGTATAGTAGATATTTGGGCATTGCCAAGAAGCATCTGTTGTCTTTTTAATCTTTTAAAAAGTGAACTCTTCTCATCAAGTGAAAGAAGCTTCTCTTCTATCGCCCTGTCAATCCTTTCCCTCATCTGCGCCGCAGCCGCATTAGTAAAAGTTACAACCAGGAAATGATCAATATCAACCGGTGAAGCCTCGTCACTGATTCTTGCCAAAATACGTTCAACAAGTACTGCTGTTTTTCCGGAACCGGCAGCCGCCGCAACCAACAAAGTACGATCTCTTAAGTCAATAATCTTCTGCTGCTCATTACTCCATTTTATCGTCGCCATCGCCTGTTCCTCCCTCCATCATTTTCTTCCATACCTCATCCGGTTTCATTTTCATAAAATGTCTCGGTTCATATCCCTTTATAGTCTCATCATAACCACAAATTGCCTTATATTTACAGTAATCGCAACCTGTCTTATTATCCATTACATATGGGCTTTTCTTAATGTCTCCATCAAGCATACTAATACCCATATCTGTTATTTTTTCCCTCACAAAACCGCACAAGTCATTATACTGATTATCCGTCATGGTCTGCGATTCACTTGCCAACATTCCATCCTTTTTGTATGCCACAGGAATAACCGTCGACTTGCCCGAGGTGCATTCCCTGTCAAAACGCCTTATAGTATCCCCCTCCATGTTAACAAGTCCATTCATACGAAGTGTACCAAGAATATCCTTTTCAACATCTTCGTCACTCTTCGTCGCCTCCGCATCATCAACAACCGGGTCTGAGATATTATAATAGAACATTCCCGCTGCGATAACCTCTTTATCAGGATGCGCATTGGCTTCTGACTCGCGGACCGCTTCCATATAAAGCACTAACTGCAAATCAAGTCCATGATACACATGTGACAAATCAAACTGCTTCTTACCGGACTTGTAATCTATGACTTTAAGATAACGCTTCTCCTTGTCCTCGCACACATCAAGTCTGTCTATTCTTCCCTTAAGCCTCATTGAACGTCCGTCCCCAAGGTCTATCGTAAGTGCCTTAAGTCCCTCTAATTCAGAAAAAGCCACCTCATTATATCGGGGCAAAAAATCCCCTTTCTTTAACTGCTCGGTAAGCGCCCAGACCGTACGCATGGTAATTCTTTTTAGTCTGTTTGTTATATAAGCGCTACGGGCATTGCTCGCAAGCACAGATGCCTTGTAATCTGCCGTAACCTCGGCTATAGCCTCATCTACAAGCCTCTCTTTTTCTGCCTCACCAACCGTCGTCCACTCTAACTTGTTCTCCTTAAGCTTCTTGCCATAGTTCTCAATCGTACTATGAAAAAGATTACCTATATCTCTTGCAGTAACCTCATACTCTTCCTTTTCACGAAGCCTTAAGCCATACATAAGGAAATGTGCATAAGCGCACTGTGCATACTGTTCAATTCTTGTCACACTATTAACAGGCTGTGGTCCATACAAGGCTGCCGCAACCTCTTTTGCTATACTACTTTCTTTATTCTCGTAAAATGCAGCATCCAGCGAAAGCTCCTTAATCTTACTCTTCCACTCATCGCTTCTTAAATACCACGAATAAAGTTCCTCGAATAACCTCTGCTTATCAATGTCCTCAGATTCATTCCAAGCATCATAAGCATTCTCAAGTCCTTCTATAAAAAGATTAATGCTGCCTGCTGCAGTTGTGATACCTGCCTCACCAAACACGTTATCCTTATTAACCCGTATACGCGGAAACATTCTCATGAGCTGTCCAATCAGAATTGACGGCTTCATCTCACCACCCTGACTGTCGGTTATACTGTAACTTATGTGAATTCCACTCGCAGGCTTCGTCAACGAAAGGTACAAATAATATCTTTGTATATACAGATTCTGTCTTGCTGTCGGTGCAAGACTAAAATCCGCATCCGAAAGGAAATTACGCTCCGCCTCTGAAATAATTCCGGTATTCTTTCCGTTCTTCGGAACAATACCATCATTAACACCCACAAAAAACAAATGTTTTATGGCACTAAGACGGCTTCTTTCTATATCGCCGATAAGAACCCTGTCGACCGATGGTGGAATTATTCCCACCTTGAGTTCATAAAGACCTGCCTCCATAACAGCGATGAGCTCCTCAAGCGGCATGCACTCTTCCCCGAGCAAATCCACTATTTTATCAAAAAGCCCCATGACCAGCTTATAACACTGTGCGAACTCCTTTGAAAGCGCAAGCTCTCCCGCATCCTCGAACTTCTTCTTATATTCGTTGAGCTTATCCTCACATTTATAATTATCACTGCAAATAATCTCATAAAGTGCGGTCATCTTCTCCCTGACAGTCTTTGTTTTATCAGAAAGCACCTCTGTCATAGCCGAAAGAGGTGTGATTAACTCTTCCCTTAAAGAGTTAAGATGTTCAAAATCAACCGCCTTCCCTTTGATATGTGAACGGCTCCATGTAGCCTGATATCTCTTAAGACCTCTGATTCCCAGTGTCGCACAATAATCTGCCAGATAATCAATGTCAGCCTTGTCCATCGTAATCATACCTGTTCTAAGAAGTGCAAACACACTCTCATAGGAATAATCTGTTCTTGCAACCTCCAAAAGACTTCTTATAAGGAGTACAAACGGATTACTCATAAGCTTCGTCTTAGAATCAACGAAGCACGGAATATTACATTCCCCGAAAGCCTCAAGCAGTTCTTCAGAATACCCTTCCACATTACCTGTCACAACCGCTATATCCTGATATCGAAGACCATCATCCCTTACTAGCGACAAAATCTTAGCCGCCACTGCTCTGGCTTCACTCACTATATCCCTATATTCATTTATGTGTACCGATTCCATATCGGCATCGTAGACAGACTTGTCCCCTCTAAAAAGATGTCTCTCCAGGAAAAACAATTCCCTGTTATCCTTAAACCTTGACTTTGCCTCATCCTCAAGCAAAACATCCTTATACTGTTCTATACCAAGACTTTGTGCCTGATTTCTAAGCTTGGTCGCAGTAGTCTTACTAAGTCCGAATAATGTCTCTTTAAGTTCACCTGTATAAATATCACCGACCGCATCTGCACAAACTGTAACCGTCACATCTTTACAATGAAGCAGTAACTCCTGTATAACCTTATACTGGATAGGTGTAAAACCTGTAAAACCATCAAGGAAAATACTACAGTTCTTAAGCCCTGCCGCTTTCGGAATCTCCCTGCACAGAACCTCCAGAAGCTCCTCCGAAGTAATATACTTCTCTTCTATATATTTCTGAAAAGCATTTCTAATAAGCGAAATATCCTTAAGCTTTGCACTAAGCATAGATTTATTCTTCGCAGCCTCCTGCATCTTCTTAAGTTCTTCCTCACCTATCCCGTATTGATAAAGTTCTGCTATAACAGACTTAATCTCTTCCACAAATCCCGGCATTTTTACTTTATTCTTATAAAGTATAAGATTATTCTTCTGTTGTTCCACAATCTTCCCAAGCACAAGCTTCTTACCTATATCATCAAGCAAAGGAAGCTGCTTCGCACCTGTTTCTTCCATAACCCTATATGCAAGTCTTCTGAAACTAAGTACGTCTATATTCATAATTCCCTTACCGGGATGGTGCATTATTATATCCTTCTCCGTCTGCATCGTATACTGCTCCGGTACAATAACATAAAAAGAAGTATCCTGCGAGGCAGTAGATTTTCTTATTATTTCTTCATATAAAAATGTAGATTTGCCATATCCCGAGCCACCTAATATAAGTTGTAACGCCATACTTCCTCCTATGCTATAGCCCTATTCAAAGAGCGTTAAATTTCCTTTTTAAGTATATAATAAATCCATCAATTTGTTAATAGTAGAAAGGTATATTTTAGTTCCAAGCCTCATACATTGTTCTAAAGATATGGAGGGATTGTATATGAGTGCCAAAACAAAAATAGTAGTTTTCAAAATGAGAGAGGTAATATATACCGCCATCTTTGCGGTTCTTGGTATTTGCCTTATAACGTTACTTATCTTCATGTTCTTAAAAGGACGTGATAATGACTCTTCATCCAAAAATGGTTCAAGCGTAGAAAGCTTTACCAATCTTGCAGAAGCCGAAGACCCCATCTATATCGCAGGTGTATATCAAAGCTCTGTTGTGCTGCATAATCAGGTCATTGGCGTTGAGGTCATAGTAGATAAACATAACATTAATTCCATCAGCCTTATACATAATGACGATGCAACCATCACAACTATGTTTCCGCTCTTTACCCCTACGATGAACGAACTTGCGGCGCAGATTATTGAGGCGCAGTCTTTAGACGGAATCACTTATTCCGAAGAAAACAAATATACTTCCATGGTGCTTTTGGAAGCCATCAGGCATGCACTTAGCAAGGCAAAAATATCATAAAATAAGAGAGGACCTATTATAGGAGTGTAACTCATAATCGGCCCTCTCTTGTTTATATAATTATGTTATCTGCTTTGTAATTCTACTTATGCTCTTCAAGCTTGAAGAACTTAGTTACTTCTACGAGCTCTGCAGACATGTCTCTCATCTGTTCTGTCATACCCATACAGTTGTCGACATACTGACGAAGCTGTAACATAGATGCTGACGTCTCCTGTGTACTTGCCGCATACTCTTCCGAAATAGCTGCCAAGCTCTCAACTCCTGACAATACAGAAAGCTTAAGTTCATTAAGATTATCAACCTCTGAAGAAATATTATCAACAGCTCCTCCAACCTGTGCAATCTCTTCATTAAGCTTATCAAAGCTTTCTCTTGTCTCATTGAGCTTAGCACCCTGCTCACCAATAACCTGCATAACCTTATCCATAGTTTCAACACTTTCATTTGAATTAGAAATAAGATTATCTACTATAGCACCTATTCTTTCGGTAGCCTCACTTGACTGATCTGCAAGCTGTCTGATTTCTTCTGCAACTACCGCGAAACCTCTACCATGCTCACCTGCTCTTGCTGCCTCTATACTTGCATTAAGAGAAAGAAGGTTGGTCTGACTTGATATATCAGCTATAAGTGCTGTTGCTTCTCTAATCTTAGCTGCTGACTGGTTAGTAATATCAGTCTGTGTCTTAATCTCTTCTATAGACTTCTGTGTATCCTCTGTAATCTTAACAAGATTAGCAAGTGTGATACCCACAGCTTCGTTGATATCATTCATATGCTGTGTACTATCCTTAAGTGCAACTATGTTATTAGCTGTACTATCAATAGCACCACCCATATCTACCATATCTTCGTTAACCTTCTGTGTCTCTCCTGCCTGTGAAGATGCTCCCTTAGCTATATCATTAACCGCTATGTCAATTCCCCCGATTGTCTCATGAATAGCAGCAAATGAAGTATAGAATGTTCCTGAACATTCATCAAGATCCTTAGATGTTCCGAGGACATTTCTTATAGTCTGAGAAATCTTCTTAATCAATTCTCTTACGGTTCTTGCGATATTACCAATCTCATCACTTCTTGATGAGAGCTTATCTCCAACCTTAGTCGCCATATCACCGTCTGCAATACGGTCAAGATTCATGATAACCGCCTTGATAGCCTTAAGAAGAACTACAGCAAATACGATTCCCATAGCTGTCGCGCCTACCATAATTGCGATAAGGAAAATCATGTTGGTCTTAAGTATACCAGCATATATCTCATTTACATCACTATTATCCAAGCCTGCGAAATACATACCGACAATCTCGCCTGTGGATGGCTGTCTTAACGGTTCATAATATACAAAAAATTCATCGCCGTGTATAACTACACCATCTGTTCTATATGTCTCACCGCGTCCATAAACTGCTTCCGTAATCTTAGGATCTGCATCGGTTCCTACCATTCTCTTTCCCGACTCATCTACCAAACTGGTTGCAACTCGGGTTCCTCCCATGAAAATAGTAACGTCCACATCACATCTTTCCTTAAATTTGTCAAGGATATCCAAATGCTCCGAAACATTATAATCACCCTTATATAGCACACCATTCTCGTACTTGTAGTCACCCTCATCCAGTGCATCCATCTCTGCTTCTAAAGCAAATACTGCCAAATTAAGCTCATGACTAACAAGCCTATCTGCCGTATCTGTTACAGCGGCCTTAAGTGAAAGTCCGGCAAATATTACAATTACCGCCATCGGTATCACCATCATGGTGACCAATTTGAATCCCAAGCTTAGCCCTTTCTTTGTCCTTACGTTTTCATTCATAGTTATCACTCCTTTTCCATAATTACACAATATCCTTTATTTGTATTATATTTTAGCACATTTTTATTAATAAATCAATAATTTTCACACTTTTTATTGTGACAAAATATTAATTAGCTTCAATTCATCCCCAATTTTTCCTTGCAATATAAGTAAAATGTGTTAAAATACAGTTTGGCATTAATATATAGCCTTTTTTAGATTGGAGAGTATACTATGAAAACAACTCGTGAAGATATTAGAAATATCGCTATTATCGCACACGTTGACCATGGTAAAACTACTATGGTTGACGAGCTTTTGAAACAAAGTGGTGTTTTCCGCCAGAATCAGGAGGTTGCCGAGCGTGTCATGGATTCCAATGACATTGAGCGTGAGCGTGGCATAACCATCCTTGCCAAAAATACTGCCGTATACTATAACGACATAAAGATTAACATCATTGACACTCCCGGACATGCCGATTTCGGTGGTGAGGTTGAGCGAGTACTCAAGATGGTTAACGGAGTAATCCTTGTAGTAGATGCTTTTGAAGGAGCTATGCCCCAGACTAAATTCGTACTTAAGAAGGCATTGGAGCTTGACCTTCCTGTAATCGTATGTATCAACAAGATTGACCGTCCGGAAGCACGTCCTACAGAAGTTATTGATGAAGTCCTTGAGCTTCTTCTTGAGCTTGACGCTTCAGAGGAACAGCTTGACTGTCCGTTCATCTTCGCATCAGCCAAGTCAGGTTATGCAATGGCAGACCTTGATGATGATCCGGTTAATATGAAGCCTCTCTTTGAAGCTATTATCAATCACATCCCTGCTCCTACAGGAGACCCGGAAGCCGAGACACAGGTTCTTATAAGTACTATTGATTACAACGAGTATGTAGGAAGAATCGGTATCGGTAAGGTTGATAACGGAAGCATAAGTGTTAATCAGGAGGTTCTCGTTGTAAATGCTTACGAGCCTGACAAACAAAAGAAAGTAAAGATTAGCAAATTATATGAATTTAACGGATTAAACAAGATAGAGGTAAACAAGGCGGACATCGGTGCCATCGTTGCCATCTCAGGTATCGCAGACATCCATATCGGAGATACCATCTGCTCTCTTACCAATCCACAGCCGATTCCGTTCCAGAAGATATCCGAGCCGACTATCGCAATGCATTTCATCGTAAATGATAGTCCATTTGCCGGACAGGAAGGTAAATTCGTAACATCAAGACATCTTCGTGACCGTCTCTTCAGAGAGCTTAATACTGATGTCAGCTTAAGAGTTGAAGAAACAGACTCAACCGAGAGCTTCAAGGTATCCGGTCGTGGTGAGCTTCACCTTTCGGTTCTTATCGAGAACATGCGCCGTGAAGGATATGAGTTTGCAGTAAGCAAGGCAGAGGTATTATATAAGGAAGATGAGCAGGGACATAAGTTAGAGCCGATGGAGCTTACTTATATAGATGTACCGGACGAATTCTCAGGTACCATTATCGAGAAATTAAGCCAGCGTAAGGGCGAGCTTAAGAATATAACCACATCAGGAAGCGGATATACAAGACTTGAATTCTCTATTCCTTCAAGAGGGCTCATCGGATATCGTGGTGAATTCATGACTGATACCAAGGGTAACGGTATAATGAACTCTATCTTCGACGGATACGGTCCTTACAAGGGCGACATCCAGTACCGCAAGCAGGGTTCACTTATTGCTTTCGAAAGTGGCGAATCCATCACCTATGGTCTTTTCAATGCGCAGGAGCGTGGAACACTCTTCATCGGTGCCGGTGAAAGAGTATATGCCGGAATGGTAATCGGACAGAACGCTAAGACTGACGACATCGAAGTTAACGTATGTAAGCGTAAGCAGCTTACCAACACCCGTGCTTCAGGTTCAGATGACGCACTTAAGCTTACAGCTCCAAGAATCTTAAGCCTTGAGCAGTGCCTTGAATTCATCGACACAGATGAGCTTCTCGAAGTTACACCTAAAACACTTCGTATCAGAAAGAAGATTCTTGATCCTACAATGCGTAAGCGTGCCGCTATGAAAGCGCAGGGGTAAAGTTAACGTGTCACGATTTTAAGCACGCTATACCAATCTATATAAACAAACTCGGGTAAATGTATTTATTAAAAACGATATGCCAATCATTTCGATGAGCCTCATAAAACATTATAACTGTTCATAGCCAATCTCAAAAAAACTATGTTTTTTTGAGATTGGCGTATCCGCCAAATATGCCCAAAGAAAAAAGTGTGCTCTAATGCAAGCATTTACACACTTTTCGCTTTGGGCATGCTTGGCTCTGAACAGTTACAAATTATCTCAGCAACGGCTTCGATAATTTTAGTGTCTCATCTCGATGGCATATAAAGTTTTTACTAAAGACAGTT
>JAFTJD010000039.1 GCA_017456585.1 Lachnospiraceae bacterium | reverse complement strand
GTTGGTTACCACGAATACACTTATCGCACCTTGTTCTCAAACAGTATCTCCGGGGCGTGCTTTATCGAAGCGTTGCAAAGTCAAGTTCCACTAATGGTCTGTGTTGTCTTCGCCAATCATATGATAAGTCCGAATGTTTGGTGAGTTTGCGGAGGAGGCGTGCCAATCAAACATCGAAGCGGCAAAGTGTGTAGTTCTACTTGGAAGCGTAGCGTTGCGAGCGAAACATATATTCCTTAGTGTTTTGTTTTAAAATATTTTTGGAATGCAATAAACAGGATAAAGGTTGCAAGGCAGTTTCGCAAATGCTTAAACAATTATTAGTATGTGAGGTTAAAATTATGTGTACAGCGATAACGTATAAGACTAAAAGTCATTATTTTGGGCGAAATCTGGACCTTGAGTATTCATATAACGAATCAGTAACTATAACTCCAAGAGAGTATGAGATTAGATTTAGTGAAATGGGCGTGCTTGCCAAGCATTATGCGATAATAGGAATGGCATATGTGGTAGACGATTATCCGCTTTATTATGATGCAACTAACGAGGAAGGGCTTAGTATGGCGGCACTTAATTTTGTTGGGAATGCCATATACAGACAGTCTATGGTTGGTCAGGATAATGTGGCAGCTTATGAACTAATTGCCTGGGTTCTATCACAATGTAAGAATGTAGAAGAGGCTAAGAATCTTCTTAGCAGGATTAATATTACAGCTAATAAATTTAACGAGGAACTGCCTGTTGCGCAGCTTCACTTTATTATTTCAGACAGGGAAAAGTCTATAACATTGGAGTCGCTTAAAGAGGGAATAAGAATATATGATAATCCTGTAGGGGTGCTTACCAATAACCCACCGTTTGATTATCAGATGTTTAATCTTAATAACTATATGTCAATTTCTAAGGATAAGCCTATTAATAATTTTTCGAAAGAGCTAATGCTTGAAGAATACAGCAGAGGAATGGGGGCTATGGGCTTGCCGGGAGATTGGTCGTCCTTATCAAGATTTGTAAGAGCAACCTTTGCCAAGCTTAATTCTGTGTCCGGCGATTCGGAGGAGGACAGTGTGAGTCAATTTTTTCATATATTGGGAACGGCGGAGCAACCAAAAGGACTTGTTCGTATGGAGGAAAATAGATATCAGTTTACGATATATTCTTCATGTTGCAATACTGATAAAGGCATATATTATTACAAGACTTATGATAATAGTGCTATTATAGCTATAGATATGCATAAAGAAAATCTTGATTCAAAAGAGCTTATTAATTTTAAACTTGTAGAAAAACAACAAGTGTTTTGGCAAAACTAATATAGAGCAATATTTATGTATTTTGTAGCAAGATTTTAAAGTGACTTTATGGGCGAAATGTGGTATATCTAAAGGAGACTGGTACTGTTATGTGATAGCGGTGCCGGGCACTTTGGATAGTGCGTGAGTAAGCGGAAAATCGAGGAGTTACCAATGAAGATAATTGCGAAGATATATACGGATTTTCCTGAGAAGTTCGGGATACCAAGGCAGAGCGGACTTATAGAAGAACTTGAAGGCAGAATTGTATTTGAAAAAGAGTATAGAAACAAAGATGCAGTGCGCGGACTGGAAGATTTTTCTCATATATGGCTACTGTGGGAATTCTCTAAGGCAGTCAGGGATGGTTGGTCAGCAACGGTGAGGCCTCCGCTTCTGGGAGGTAATACGCGTATGGGTGTATTCGCAACAAGGTCTCCGTTCAGACCTAATTCCATTGGTTTGTCATGCCTTAAGCTTAAGAGGATTGAATATACAGAAGAGGACGGACCTGTAATATATGTAAGTGGCGTTGATATGATGAGCGGCACACCGGTGTATGATATTAAGCCATATCTGCCATATGCGGATTGCAGGCCGGACGCTACCGGAGGCTTTACAGATGAGCTTCCGAAGAGAGAGCTTGCTGTAAACATGCCCGAAGAACTTCTTGAGAAAGTGTCTAAAGACAAGCGGGAGGCATTGCTAAAGGTGCTTGCGACAGACCCGCGACCATCCTACCAGAATTCACCGGAAAGATTATACGGAATGAGTTTTGCAGGCTACGAAGTCGGATTTACAGTAGATAAGGACATTTTGACAGTAGAAAATATTGAAATTATTGAAAGCAATATAGATTAGTCAAAGGAGAAAGGATTATGAAGTTAGGAGAAGGAAAAGTAACTTATAATAACAGGTATCTTATGTTGGACGGGGAGCCGTGGTTTCCTGTAATGGGAGAGTTTCATTTCTCGAGATATCCGAAGAAGTATTGGAAAGAGTCTTTGCTTAAGATGAAAGCCGGAGGTATGCAGCTTGCGGCTACATATGTGTTCTGGATTCATCATGAGGAGATAGAAGGCAAATGGGATTTCGAGGGTAATAAAGATCTTAAGCTTTTCGTTGAGGCTTGCAAAGAGGTCGGAATGCCGTTGGTGTTGCGTATTGGACCGTGGGCTCATGGTGAATGTCGAAACGGAGGTTCACCGGACTGGTTGTTAAAAAAAGATTTTAAGCCAAGAACCAATGATGAAGCTTATTTTGCTTATGTACGTAAATTCTATGAGAAAATATATGAACAGGTAAAGGGATTCTTGTGGAAAGATAACGGACCGATAATGGGAATCCAGATTGAAAATGAGTATGGACATTGCGGCGGTATGCGAGGAGAAGATGGCGAAGAGCACATGAGAAGGCTTACTGCGCTTGCAAAAGAAATAGGACTTGATGCGGAGTTTTATACAGCAACAGGCTGGGGCGGTGCCGTTACGGGCGGACTTATTCCGGTGATGGGTGGATATTGCGATGCACCGTGGGCCCGTTCAACCGGAAGACTTTCGCCGAGTGGTAATTACATATTTACCAATGAAAGAAATGATGGCAATATCGGAAGCGATTTTAAGCTTGGCGATAATATTACTTATGATTACACTAAGTTTCCGTACCTTACGGCAGAGCTTGGCGGAGGCTTGCAGGTCACACATCATAGAAGACCTGCGGCGCAAGGAGAAGATATTGGCGCAATGACTCTTGTGAAAATGGGCTGTGGCGTTAACCTTCTTGGTTATTACATGTATCATGGCGGCACTAATCCGGAGGGGAAGCTTACTACCTTGCAGGAGACGCTTGCAAGTGGCGGATATAATGATTTGCCGGAGCTTAGTTATGATTTTAGGGCTCCGATAAGAGAGTACGGACAAAAGCATAGCAGCTATGGAGAGATTAAGCTTTTGACAAGTTTTGTTAAAGATTTCGGAACGGAATTATGCAAGATGGTTCCGGTTTTTCCTGAGGACAACCCTATAATGCCGGGTAATTTTACGGATATAAGATATGCGTACAGACATGATGGCAGAAGAGGATATCTTTTTATAAATAATTATCAGAGACTTTATGAAATGAGCGAACATGAAGATGTTGAGTTTGAATTTAAGGTAGAAGATGAAATAGTCAGATTTCCTAAGATTAACCTTAAGAATGGAGATTATGCGTTCTATCCGTTTAATTTTGAGCTTAGTAATGCAGAAGTTGTTTGCAAAAATGAGCCGGCTCCGATAATTAAGACTGCGCTTGCAACACCGTTTTGCAAGCTTAATAATGATGCGTATGTTTTTTATGCAAAAGGAGAGCCTTGTTATGATATAGAAGGAGATTTGGATAAGGCCGGTGTTAAACTCCTTACAATATCTCGTGAGGATGCACTTAATGCATATAAAATATCCGAAAGTTATGACGGCAAGGAGCATGTAATTATATATGAAGGTTATGTGCTTGAAGATAACGATGGCATAGAGCTTATCGGAACAGGGGACTTTAAGATAAAAGTATATCCGGAATTTGTTGAGACTCCGGAAGGCTTTGAGAAGCTTGTGAATGAAGGAGAGCTTTCTGTTTACCTTCGAAAGAAAACTATGGGTGAGGCTACAATTGAAGTTTCGGAGATATTAAGGAATGAAGAAAAGGCGGTATTTTCATGCAGGCTTGATATGAGTGCGGTTAATACCGAATCTGAAGGATGCAGCGATGTCTTTGTTAATTTTGATTATGAAGGTGATACCGCAGACCTTTTCATAGAAGGTAAAAAGGTGTCAGATGATTTCTTTACGGGTTTTGGCGGATATACGGTCGGACTTAAACGATTTGACTTCGCAGACCATTTTGAACTTGCAGTATATCCTTATCATGAAGGAGATAAGGTATATCTTGAAAGACTTCCGAAGATGATAGATGGTGTAGCCCTGTCATTAGAGGGAGCTAAGGTGTATACGGAAGAAAAAGCTAGACTTTTGCCGAAAAATGCGATATACTTTTCTACGTAATTTTTTTTGAAGGGTATAGAGGTATGGGAGAGAATAATAAAAAAGAAAATGCGGCAATGGGTGCCATAGAAAGAATTAATTTGATAGCGGATGAAGGGACTTTTGAACCTTGGTATGAGGACATACCGGATTCTAATCCGTTAGGTAATGAGGGATATCCCGAGAAGCTTGCGGCGGCTAGAGCGAAGACGGGCATTTCTGAGGGTATTCGCATAGGTAAGGCTAGAATCAAGGGCATGGAGACAGTGCTTGGTGTATGTGATGCGGGCTTTATTATGGGAAGTATGGGTTACGTTGTAGGAGAGCGTGTTACCCGTGCGTTTGAAAGAGCAACTAAGGAAAAGCTTTCAGTAATTATTTATTGCTGTTCAGGTGGAGCCAGAATGCAGGAGGGAATTGTTTCTCTTATGCAGATGGAGAAGACTTCGGCAGCTATTAAGCGTCATTCTGACGCCGGATTATTCTATTGTCCGGTTCTTACTGACCCTACTATGGGTGGTGTAACAGCAAGCTTTGCTATGCTTGGTGATATTATTATCGGAGAGCCCGGCGCAAGAGTTGGATTCGCAGGACCGAGAGTTATCCAGCAGACCATAGGACAGAACCTGCCGGAGGGCTTCCAGACAGCAGAGTTCTTATTAGATCATGGAATGATAGATCTTATCGTAGATAGAAATAAACAAAGAGATGTATTAAGTGCACTTCTTCTTGCACATAGTAAGCAGTATCAGAAGAAATCGTCACGTTTTGCTAAGAAGGGCAAGGGAGCTGCAGCACTTGTAGCAAGTAATGATACATCTAAGCTTCTTTCGAATGAGAAGACACCATGGGAGAAGGTAAAGGCATGTCGTCAGAAAGAGAGACCTTCTTCACTTGATTACATTAATAATATATTTGACGCATTTATTGAACTTCATGGAGACAGATGTTATGATGATGACCGCGCACTTGTTGGCGGACTTGCATTTATGAACGGACAGCCGGTGACTGTTATGGGTGAGGTAAGAGGCGGAACTATGCAGGAATGTATAGAGCGTAACTTCGGTATGCCAATGCCTGACGGATACAGAAAAGCAGTACGTCTCATGAAACAGGCGGAGAAATTTAATCGTCCGATTATAAGCTTTATTACTACACCGGGAGCGTTCTGCGGTATCGAGGCAGAGGAGAGAGGCCAGGGAGAAGCTATCGCAAGAAGTATCATGGAGATGGCAGGAATGAAGGTTCCGGTTCTCTGTATAATGATAGGAGAAGGCGGTAGCGGTGGTGCACTTGCAACAGCTGTTGGTAATCAGGTGTGGATGATGGAGCATGCTACATACGCTATTCTTTCACCTGAAGGATATTCATCTATCGTATGGAAAACCAATGAACGTGCGGAAGAAGCTGCAAGTGCCATGAAGATGACAGCGCAGGATCTTTATGAGATGAAGATTGTAGACCGTATAGTTCCTGAATTCGGTTGTACAAAGGTTGAAGAGATTAAGCCGGTAGCAGATTATCTTAAGAAAAGTATTGAAGAATTCATTAAAGCATACAAGGGAATGTCGGGAGATGCTATAGAGAAAGAGCGATACGAAAGATTCCGTAAGTTCTAAAGACTTAATATAGACGGGGCAGTTTCGGGGCGTTGCCATTTTGTTAAGGAAACAGCACTATATTTTACATATTGCAGAGGATGTATTTCCGTTAAGACTGTTGAAAAACGTCAGCACTTAACGAAGAAAAATGAGGAGTAATGCATATCAGATAAATCAATTTTTGAAATTATCTGTATCGCATTACTCCTCATTTGTTTTTCTGAGTTTAGTACTGTTACGTTTTTCATCAAGCGAGAGCGTGTCTTAGAGGAAAACATCCTCTGCAATATGTATTTGGATACACTCTGCCTTAACAAAATGGCAACACCCTGAAACTGCCGCGTCTATATTACTTACACGCTTTCGGCAAGTGCCTTTACATATACGCAAGCTTCTGCACGTGTGAGTTTCTTGCCGGCCTCAAAGTTATCCTTTATAAAGTTAAGCTTCTTTGCGGCAGCCACGTATACCTTTGCGTAGTCGCTGACACCTGCGATATCGCAAGGAGCCACGTCACTTGATACATTCTTTCTGCTCTTATATGCATTAATCATGAAGGATACAAGCTGCTCTGCAGTAACTTCTTCGAGCGGATGGAATTTGCCGTCAGCGGTAAGTGCTGCGTCCACAAGCTTATTCTGGTAAGCTGATTCAACAGTGCCGGCATACCACTCATGACCGATAACGTCAGGGTACATGTCGTTGTATACATTAACAGGAACGAAGCTTACAGCCTTAATAATCCATGCGAGAGCTTCGACTCTTGTGATGATGTCGTTAGGACGGAAGTTTTCCTCGTTAGGAATGATACCTTTGGCAGTAAGTGCTGCGATAGCATCCTTCTCAGGACATTTATCAAGGTCTTTAAATTTCATGGCAAACTGTGATGCAGATTTGTCTTCGAAATCAGCCGGTGGCTGTGGCATAATGATTTTCTCAGGAGCAACCCATTCCTTGCCGGTAAGCTTAACGGCATCAGCAAGCTCCTTTGGACCGAATTTGATAAGGTCTTCTGCAACATAATGAGCCATCTTGTATGCGCCGTAATCGTTGCTGTGAGTATAGTCCTTATGCATGTAGTAGGACTTGGCTGCTTCAAGACCTACTTCAAGGATGAAGGCCATACTTTTATCGTGAAGATTAAGTACAGGAACTGAGAGCTCCTCACCTACCTGTTTACATGCTTTATCATAATCAAAAAGTAAATCATTATACGTACCGTCAGGTTTCCATGTGTTACGGCAGATTGGTGTTACGATGATAGGAGTAGCACCTTTTTCACGAATCTCGTTAACATATCTTCTTAAGTTATTAGCGTAGCCGCCGTAAGCATCAAGATGCTGAAGCTTCTGGTCATTGTGAGCGAACTGCATGAAGAAGTAGTCGCCAGGTTTAATATATTTCTCAACGATGGCATGATGACCCTCGCCGCGGAATGATTCGGTTGTAAGACCTGAGTGTGCATGATTGGAAACGGCAACCGAAGTGTCAAAAAGCATCGGGAATACCTGCGCCCATCCGCTGTAGCAGCAACCCGGGTCGTAAGGGTATGCACCACTTTGGTCTGTAACTGTTGAATCGCCTGCTATATATATGGTTGGTACATCTACTGCTTCAATTTCCAATGAGGCAAGGGTAGGGTTGCCGGAAACGGAAGCTACAAGTGCTATATCAAGAGTAGTATCTGTGTAAGGTTCTGTTTTTCCGCGAGGTACGATATCACAAATATTAATCGTATATTCGGCGGTATAAGCTTCTCCAGGAGCGATGTTTATATCGCGAGCCATCATACGTCTTCTTCCTGTGAAAATATAGAGACCGTTGATGCCGTCAGCACCACCGTTGATAGTAAGTTTTATGCGGTAATTACCCTGTTTGCCAAGGTCAGCCTTGAAAATAAGGGGAATATCCTTGCCGTCAGAAAGTGTAACACCATAGGAAGAATCACTAAGCTTAGTGAGTTCCTCGCCGGCAAGCCAATACCATGGGTCAAAAGCCGAGTTAAGCTCAGGGATTTTAAGAAGCTCGTCTGCATTACGAACTGCTTCAGTCACAAAACCGTAACCCTTGTTTGCATCATATAAATCAGAAGCACTTACTTTTACAAAGTCTTCTTTTGAAGATGCAGTGAAATTGAATTTCTTCTGTAACATTATACATACCTCCGCATATAAGATTGCCTGCCTGTCTTCTGGCAGGAAGTCGAATTGTTTATATGCACATTATAGGTTTTTTATTATGAAAAACCAATGGATTATCGGATAGTCAAAGCAAAGTGCTTAAAAGGATAAAAAAATACATCTAAAAAACCTTCGAAATATAATAAACTGCTTTGACAAAATATAATCTATCATATAGAATATAAATAATAGCGACCTTTGTCGTGATTATCTAGCATATTATGAAAGGATAAAGAAAATGGCAGATTTAATTAGAGACAGTTTTACATTGCCTGGTGAGTCAGGTTACGAAGAGCTTACTTTAAGACTTGCTAAGAAGTGGGGAGCAGATGTAATCCGTGATAGTGACGGTACACAGCTTTCAGATGAGATTATTAATTCAGGATATGGAATTTATTCAACAATATGTCTTATCCGTTCAGTTAACGGATGGGCTAAGCAGAACATGGATAAGCTTCAGCAGAATTTCCTTATGAGCAATCCTGTTACAGCTGAGAGTGATGTAGTTGAGATTAACCCGATTAAGGGATATTTTACACAGCAGTTCATGGTTAATACTTTTGATGACCCGAAGGAATTCTGGCAGGTATTTGACCGTACATCAGGAGAAGAGGTTGCTCTTTCTGATTGGGATTTTAATAAAGAGACAGGTATTGTTACAGTTAAGAACGCTAAGAAGTATCATAACTATACAGTTAACTTCCTTGCAGTAAGACTTTGGGAAGAGATTTCCATGTACAACCATATTACCAATGACTGGGGTGATAAGGAGCATCTTATGGCAGTTGAGCCTAGGTGTCCTGAGACTCAGGAAGAGATTCTTAGATGGTTAGAGGAGTGGTGTATTTCACATCCTGCTACAACGGTAGTTCGTTTTACATCTATGTTCTATAACTTTGCATGGTTCTGGTCAGATGATCCTAAGAAGCGTGACGTACTTTCAGACTGGGGTTCATACGACTTTACAGCTAACCCTATTGCCCTTCGTGCTTTCGAGGCTGAGAAAGGCTACAAGATGACATCTGAGGATTTCATCAACAATGGTAAGTACAATCAGACACAGAATGCACCTACTAAGAAGTACAGAGAGTGGATGGATTTCGTTAATCGTTTTGTTATCGATTTCGGTAAGAAATGTATTGACATGGTACATAAATACGGCAAGAAGGCATATGTTTTCTATGATGATAGCTGGATTGGTGTAGAGCCTAACGGTGAAAGATTTGAAGAGTTCGGTTTTGACGGACTTATCAAGTGTGTATTCAGTGGTTTTGAGTCAAGACTCTGCGCTAATGCTAAGGTTGACAAGCATGAGTTAAGACTTCATCCATATCTTTTCCCTACAGAGGTTAATGGTGAGCCTACATTTGCACCGGGCGGTAATCCTAAGCTTAATGCACAGAGATATTGGCAGAACGTAAGAAGAGCTATTCTTCGTGAGCCGGTTGACAGAATCGGTATGGGCGGATATCTTCACCTTGTTGAGCCGTTCCCGGATTTCTGTGATTACATAGAGAAGGTTACAGATGAGTTCAGATTGCTTAAGAGCTTCCATGAAGCCGGAGCACCATATGTAATTCCGGGTAAGGTTATGATTCTTACTTCATGGGGATCACTTCGTGCATGGACATGTAGCGGTCACCTTCATGAGCATCCGGAAGTAGACTTAATTAACATTATTGAGTCATTATCAGGACTTCCGTTTGAAGTTGAGTTCAAGAGCTTCGAGGATATCAAGAAGGAAGGTATCGGTAAAGATGTTAAGGTTGTTATCAATGCCGGTGTACTTAACAGTGCATGGAGCGGTGGTGACAATTGGAAGGATGCTGAGGTTACAGCTATTCTTACTGAGTGGGTTGCTAACGGCGGCGGATTTATCGGTGTTAACGAGCCTTCAGCTACAGATTTCTCTACACAGTTCTTCCAGATGAGCCATGTACTTGGTGTTGATAAGGATCTCGGAACTAAGAAGTGTCTTGGTAAGTACAATTATGATGTTAAGCCTGAGCACTTCATTACAGCTCAGAATGAGAAGATTGATCTTCCTTACTGTGATGGCGTATTCGTACTTGACGGAAGTGTTGACGTACTCGCAGAGGCAGTTAACGGAGCACCTGCTCTTACAGCACATGACTTCAAGAATGGTCGTGGTGTATACATGTCAGGTTACAGATTCAGCCTTGAGAACACAAGACTTCTTATGCGTGCAATTCTTTATGCTGCACAGGCAGAGGCTGATATGGATAAGTATGTATGTGATAACCCTCTTACAGAGTGTGCATATTATCCGGGAAGCGATAAGCTTGTTATTATTAACAATACAGGTGATGTTCAGAAGGCTAAGGTTAATACAAACAATGGCGTTGTAGAAGCTGAGATTGAGCCATATGATATATTCATTAAATAATTAAATATAATCATAAATTAGGAGGACATTATAATGTTAAAACTTAACTACGATGAGAAACAGATTAAAGATGTTATTGATGCCGTAGTTCGTAAGACAATGACTATGGATTTAACATGGGATTGGCCATGCGGTGTTGCTTATTATGGTTTATCTGAAGCATACAGAGCAACCAAGAATCAGGAGTACTTAGATTTCCTTGTAAAATGGACTGATGAGTACATCGAAATGGGACTTCCAAGCTGGAATGTTAACGCATGTGCAATGGGACATGCAATGATTACATTGTATGAAGCAACAGGTGACCAGAAGTACTGGGATCTTGTAATGAGCAAGGTTGACTACCTCAGAAATAAGGCTTTAAGATTCGGTGATAGCGTATTGCAGCACACAGTTTCTTCTAAGAATGATTTCCCGGAGCAGGCATGGGCAGATACATTGTTCATGGCAGCATTCTTCCTCTTAAGAGTAGGTGCTAAGCTTCAGGATCAGGATATCATCAACGATGCACTCAACCAGTATTACTGGCACATCAAATTCTTACAGGATGAGAAGACAAGTCTTTGGTATCATGGATACAATAACATCCACAAAGATCATATGTCAGGCTTCTACTGGGGACGTGCTAATGCATGGGCAGCATATACAATGTCACAGGTTAAGAAACAGCTTCATGACTGGTATCTTTACCCACCATGCATGGATATCGAGTGTGCTCTTCGCGACCAGCTTGCATCTATTAAGTTATTACAGACAGAGAATGGTTTATGGAGAACTATTCTTAACGATGAGGAAGCTTACGAAGAGGTATCTGCTTCAGCAGGTATCGCAGCAGCTATGATTGATAACAAGAATCCGCTTCATGCTAAATATGTTCAGAAGGCACTTGAGGGTATTCTTGACAATATCAGCGAGGACGGCCGTGTACTTAACGTATCAGGCGGTACAGCTGTTATGAGAGACAGAGAAGGCTACTGTAACGTTCCTAAGGACTGGATTCAGGGCTGGGGACAGGGACTTGCACTTGCATTCCTTACAGCAGTTATTTCACAGAAGGCAGACTAATATATAGTGCAATCTGGCAGATATAATTAAGGACATATGAGAACACCGGAAGATTTCTTCCGGTGTTCTTTGTATAAAAATGTTGACAATGGTTCGGTTGACCGATACAATGGTGGTGTGGAGGTGTAAATATATGTATTTGAATGATTTGCTAAATGAAAAGAAGATGTCTAAGTATCGCCTTTCTAAGGAAAGTGGTGTTCCACAAACTACAATTATAGATATATGTAGTAGAAAAGCGCGAATTGAAAAATGTTCTGCAGATACGATATACAGAATTGCAAAGGCGTTGGATGTTTCAATGGAAAGTCTTATAGAGGAAGAAATGCAAGATTATACTCCACAGCCTAGAAGAGGTTCTTTTGAAGTGTATAAGAGTAGTGTATGCCATCTTGTGAAAGACAAAGGTGACATAGATTTTGTTATTGATACGCTTTCTTCTGATGAGGTGAGAAGACTATATAATCGTCGATGGTACGCTGAAGCTTTTTATTTACTGGCAATGGTGGATTATATTTCCAGGGAGAACAATATTCCGATTTGTGGTAATTATAACGACATACGCATGCAACGTTTACCGGATATAGTTTATCCGGCAAGTGTTATGTTGTTAGATGCTGCAATGCAAACGGACATACATCGAAAGGAATGTATGAATAATGCAATTCCGGAATTTTTAAAATTTAATATAGTTGAAAACGAGGTTAGAAATGTTTGCTGATATTGTTTTTACAAAAGAAAATTTAGATATATGTTTAAGCAAATTAGCCAAAGAATTTAAAAGATTGAATGGAACAAAGATTCCTGCGGAAATCGTATTGGTTGGAGGAGCGGCTGTTCTTGCTAATTATGGCTTTCGCGATATGACATATGATATCGATGCACTTGTACATGCTTCATCAGCAATGAAAGATGCAGTGAATAGAGTTGGAGATGAATTGGGACTTCCAAATGGTTGGCTTAATTCGGATTTTACAAGAACAAAATCATATTCGCCTAATCTGGTACAATATTCGCAATTTTATAAACGTTTTGGATATGTATTGGATGTTCGCACAATTTCAAGGGAATATCTTGTGGCAATGAAGCTAATGTCAGGGCGTCAATATAAAAATGATATATCAGATGTTGTGGGTATTCTTTACGAGGAACAAGAGCGTGGGAAAGCAATTACTTTTGAAAAAGTAGAAATTGCAGTATGTAATCTTTATGGTAGTTGGAATAATTTGCCGGAAAATTCAAGAGAACTTATAGAGAAAATAATTAAAGAAGACAATCTTGAAATGTTATATGAGCAATATCAAAAAATGGAGCAGAGGGTTAAGGTTGACTTAGTAGCATTTGAAGAAAAGTATCAAGAAGTATTAAATGACGATAATATACATAATATTATTAACGTTTTGAAAAAGAGAAAAGAGAAAGAAGATTAATCCGAGATTAGATTAATCTTCTTTTGCAGTTTTATCTGAAAATATTCTCTTTATACTTGTATAGTATTTTGTAAAAAATGAAGCCCATAATCACGCACGATATTATCTCGCCAAGACCTACCGTGATTGCAAAATATGGAAGAGAGCCCTCGAAATGATATGCATATGCAAGGATTGGCGGAATGATTAATGTGTTTGCGATGACCGGTGGGAAGGTTGCGATTAGTGGGTGCTTGCGAAGACATCTTGTGCCTATGGCACCTATAAGGGTTGCAAGGCTTCCGAAGATAATGTCGATGAAGATAGCACCGGTAAGGACATTGCTTATGATGCACCCGATAAATAATCCCGGGATTGCAGCCGGCAAGAAAATGGGTAATACGCAAAGTGCTTCTGAAAAACGGACTTGAATAGGATTATTGGCTAATCCCATAAGATTGGCTACATACGTAAGAATAACGTACAGCGCCGCGATAAAAGCCGAGTATATCATCGGCTTAGCAGAAAAAGATTTGTTCATATTTAGTTCTCCTTTAGTTTTTATTAACGAGTGGAAGGTCTCGAACACTCGGTTTGTAACCCTTATAGACCTTGTTTGTGCGAAATAATGAGCCGGGCGAGAATGCTTGCATTCTCATTCGGCGAATATCGCAGCAGCGAGCAGTGAAACTGCTCGTATGTGGGCTTTGTAACGGCGACAGTATAACACAGGCTTCGGCAAAAATCAACAATTTATATTGATTATTACGGAATTTGTGGTATTATTTATTATGTGACGTAATATTATTTTAAATGAATTCTAAGAGAGAATTCATTTTATAGGAGGAAAAGAAATGAAGAAAATGAAGAAAATCGCGGCATTGGTACTTGCGGGCGCGATGGCTATGACAGCTGCTTTCGGCTGTGGGGACAAGAGAACAACTGAAGAGAAGATTGGAGATGCACTTTTATCTCTTACAGGAGGCTCAACAGGGCTTGTTGAAGAACTTGGTATGTCAGAGATTATGGAGAGCTTACAGACCAGTCCGGCATCAGTTAGTATGGAATTTACCCTTGAGGATACATTGATTGAAGAGCTTGAAGATTTAATTTCTGCTTCAGTTAATGCAGAGGTTGCATGTGATTATGCTAATAGCAAGATTTTTGCTGATCTTGGAGTAGATTATGCAGATGTATTTTCAGGTTCAGTGCAGTTCTACGTAGATGACAAACAGGTAGCGGTAAAGGTTCCGGATTATTTAGATAAGGTATTCTATTTAGAATTTGAGAACATCGCAGAGAGATATGGAAAGTCTGTATTAGCACAGATTATTGGTGAAGAAGTAGATATGAATGCTATATTCTCTATGTCAACTACTGATATGGATACAGAGGCTGTTGAAGCATTAGTTAAGGGATATATGGAATCAGGAATAATTGAAGATTTCAAGAGCTCTATTGAGTATGAAGAAGTAGATAAAGAGAAGTTCGAATTAGATGGCAAGAATCGTAAGTGTGAAGGTTATAATATCACAATCAGCGAAGATGAAATGATTAATTTCGTACGCGAGACTATCGAATACTTCCTTGACAGCGATGATACACTTGAGGTTGTAGAAGCATATGCTGCCATGTATGCTGAGCAGGAAGCTGAATATTACTTAGAATGGTATGGCGAGGATTACTACAACTACTATTATGATGAGTATTATAACGAGGTAATGGAAGGCTTTGAAGAAGTTAAAGCAGAGTTTCAGGAAAATGGCGACGAATTATACGAAGAGCTCGCAGAATATATTTCAGATATCGAAGCAGAAATGTATGTTTATGATGGCGCGATAGCATATTTGGCTGTAACTACAGAGATTTCTGACGGATATGGCGAGACAGTAGAAGTTGGTATTGAACTTGAGTGTACAGGCGGAGAGTTCGGCGTATACGACAACTACGAGTTTAAGGTAAAGGCTATGGGAATGAGCCTTATCGAAGTTGAGAAAGAGACCAATGTAGACGGCAACGAAGTAGAAGCTGAGTGGTCAATTTCTCTTGCAGAGGAAGAAGACCTTGATATATCATGGGGCTATACTCTTGATACAAAGAGCAAAGAGTTCGAAGCAAGCGTTGTAGTAGATGACGGATATGATAAGGTTGAGGTTGCTTGTGAAGGAACGATTGAAGTTGAGAAGAAGAAATCTGTTAAGTTTGATTTCGATTCTATAACTCTTGCTATTGATGATGAGGTAGGAATTGAATTGTCAGGTTCTATCGAAGTTGAGTGTAACGCAAGTGTTGATATGCCAAGCGGTGAGAAGTTCGATGTATTAACAGAGAACCAGGCTGAGTGGGAAGCAATCATAAGCGATCTCGAAGAATTATTTGAGACATTTGAAGATTTAGAGGATGATTACTACTACTATTACTAAGATACATACGAATATATTGTTAGTTTAATGATTAAGTTATCAAGCGAAGAATCTGCTTTGGCGATTCTTCGCTTGATGTGTAAAAACGGCTAAATGTGTTAAATTTTGGGTTAAGAAAATGGCTTATCTGCTTATTAAATTTGGACTAATATAGGAGTGTGAAGAAGCATGAGGCAGAAGAAAGTGCTTAAAACAATTGTATTAAGCATAGTTGCAATAGTGATGCTGGCATTTTTGGCAGCTTTAGTTATTGTGATTACTTTTGCCATGAAGCATGGTAAAGATTGGAATGCACTTAAAGCATCCGGACTTGCGATAGCGGAAGCTTCTGAGAAGGAAGATTTTTGCTCGGCTGCAACAAGTACGGTTTATGCTGCGGATGGTAGTGTGATATGTACATTAAAGGCGGAGAAAGATGTATATTATCTTGATTATGAGGATATTCCTGAGATTGTTATAGATACGTTTATAGCAATGGAAGACAGGAATTTCTATGAGCATAAAGGGATAGACTATAAAGCGATTCTAAGAGCTGCGTGGTCATTGTATACTAACAAGGAGATAACACAGGGCGGTAGTACGATAACTCAACAGATTAGCCGTAATACATATCTTAGCCATGAGGTTACATGGGAACGTAAGATAGAAGAAATGTTTCTTGCTATGGGACTGGAGGAGAAATACAGCAAGGAAGAAATATTGGAATTTTATATAAATGGTATCTATTTTGCTAATGGTAATTATGGAATTCAGGCGGCGGCAAAAGGATATTTTGGAAAAGAAATCTCTGAGCTTAGTTTGTCAGAGGTTGCGTTTTTGTGCGCTATTCCGAATAATCCTTCTACTTATGATCCGCTTACGAATTTCGACAATACCATTAAAAGAAGAGATACCATTTTGAATACTCTTTATGAACTTGGAATTATTTCTAAGGATGAATGTAAAGAGGCGATTGTAGAAGATATCAAGCTTAACATTGAAAGCGATAAGCGAAGCAACTATGTTGAGACTTATGTCTTTGAATGTGCAACCAAGATTATAATGGATGTATATGGTTGTGATTATCAGGAAGCATTGATGAAGCTTTATACAGATGGTCTTAATATATATACAAGTATTGATACTGATATGCAGAACAAATTGCAGGCTAGCATCAATATGGAATTGGTGGAATTTACAGAGATAAATGATGAAGGAATATATGCACTTCAAGGTTCAGGTGTATGCCTTGATAATGATACGGGATATGTTCTGGCGATAGTTGGGGGACGAAGCCAGAGTATAGATGGCTATACATTAAATAGGGCATTTCAGAGCTATAGACAACCGGGTAGTGCGATTAAGCCACTTGTAACATATACTCCGTTACTGGCGGATAATTATGGATATACGGCGGATTCCAAGGTTATGGACGTTAAGGCGGAGGATGGTCCGGCTAACAGTAACAATAGATATCTTGGGAAGATTACATTAAGAGAAGCAGTAGTTTATTCAAAGAATACTGTTGCATGGGAACTTTTTAAGGAAGTAACGGCAGAGAGAGGCTTACAGTATCTTGTTGATATGAATTTTGAGAAAATCGTCCCTGCGGATTATGTACCTGCTGCATCGCTTGGAGGGCTTACATACGGAGCTTCTGCACTTGAGATGGCAGCAGCATATGCGACGATTGAGAATGATGGAATATATAGGACACCAACCTGTATTATTACTATAAAGGGTAATGACGGAAGCACTATATATAATGTAGAAAGCGAAGAGGAACAAAGTGCGCGCAAGCGTCAGGTATACACAGTGCTTGGAAGCCGTAGGATGACAGATATTTTACAAAGTGTTATGGTTAACGGAACAGGTAAGGACGCCTGCCTTGATAATATGACATGTGCCGGTAAGACTGGTACTACTGATGAGAATAAAGACGGATGGTTTGTAGGTTATACTCCTTATTATACAACAAGCATATGGGTTGGATATGATATGCCAAGAAGTATGGATGACCTATATGGATATACATATCCCAGCAGAATCTGGAAGAACTTTATGGAGATTATACATAAAGATTTGGAATATAGGGTGTTTTTGACGGAGGAAGATTATTATTACGAATCCTTCATGGGCTCGGAAAATGATAAAACTGATTCCGAAGATGAATCTACAGATGGTAGCAATAAAGATACTAATAATGAAGAATCTTCAAACGAGAGAGAACCACTTACGGATGCCGGAGTTGATTGGGAAGATGACATTAAGCTTCCGTAAGAAAAACAGACCGTTTGAATTCAATATATAAATATACTATGGAGGGATGAAAATGTTTTGCAGTCAGTGTGGTAAAGAACTAAATGAGGGGGCTAAATTTTGCTCGGCTTGTGGGGCACAGGTAGTCGATAGTACAGTGAAGCCGATGCAGGGAAACGTTCCGAATGCGAGTAATGTTGTAAATGGAAGTAATGCTCAGCAACAGCGCCAAAATTATCAAAGACCGGTGGTGAATGTTTCGTTGTTCTCAGGAACATCAGGAGCAACCGGTATCATGGGTCCCGAAGCTGTAAAACGTTTGATTATTAAACTTATATTTGCAGCAGTTGCTATAACAACATTTGTATTGTCATGGACAGACTTGTTTGGCGGAGGAAGTTTTGGCGATTTCTTTGATTCTATCATATGGATGGCAGATATCGCAGATGAAGGTTTTCTTAAGTTTGCGGCTACTGTGGGTAAATGGAGCATTATTATAGGTGTAAGCGTTTATCTATTGGCAGTATTGTTTGCCTTTCTTGGAAAAGAAAGCAGTGCTCATGGATGGACGGTATTTGGATTCCTTTGTCATATATTAATGATTATTATATTTGTTGTTATATTGTATACTGCTTATGGAATGTCAGGTGAAGATAACTTTGGTGAAGCATTTTTAGATTTATTGTCTTATGTGGACGTTATGGTCTGGGTATATCTGGGATTTAATGTAGTGCTGATGATTATTTCCGGTGGATACATATATGGTATGGAAACAGCTAAGAATTATGATGGTAAAACATATTCTCTTCTTGGGAATGAATCCGCAATCAATACATCAAATGTACAGGGCACCGGCAACCCTTTTCGCCAGTCAGATGCATCAAATACGGCACAGCCTTTAAACGGTTCATGGCGTTGCGAGGAATGTGGCAAGATGAATGCGAATTATGTTGGAACATGTGCCTGTGGGGCGAGTAAGAGATAAAGAAAGGGATATAGTAGTATGAGTAGCAAAGAGGGAAAGAATGAAACCGGGAAATTGAAGCGGATATTAGGAATAGCTGCAGTAGTCGCTGTGGTTGTTTTCGGAACGGTTTTGTTTATCCTTAACTTTAAAGTAATTAGAAATCAGCTAAAGAAGATGACTGCTTCCCCGGAGGAATATTATCGGTATGTGGAAGAGACGAATAAAGACCGTGTGGGAAGGCAGATACTGGCTAAGCTGTGTGATAACATTAAGGCAACGGCTGTTGCTAATAGTGAGGGTTCGACTACAGAGATAGATGTCAGATTGGGAGATAATGCGAAGGCTATACTTAACTATGTGACTGACACTAATTGGAATATACTTGATAACATACAGCTGATATTAGAAAACAATAAAGAGGATGAGCTGGTTAAGGATGAACTTGAGCTTCTCATAAATGGTGTAAATATAGTAAGCGGAGAGCTTATATATGATGCTAATGATGATATGATATATGCTAAAGCTCCGGAGTTGAATACGGAGAGCCTTGGATTTAATGTGCCGGAGATAGATATAAGAGAGCTTGCTGATATTTTCGATAAGTACTCTGATATGTTTATGCCTGAGATTAATAATGTAGAAGAAGATTCCTGCGATTTGGAAATCGGAGAAATTAAAGAGCAATGTACAAGTCTTAAGATTACGCTTGATAACGAAGAACTTATCGGTGAACTGGAGCGTTTGCTTGGAGAAAACGAGGGAATGGAAGACAAAGAGATTACGATGATTCTTTGGGTGAACAATAAGGGTAATATTCTTGGCAGAGAAATAGCATTCGGGGATATATTTGTTCTTAGATATGCTATGACGCTTGATGGCAGGGAAATAAACCTTGAAGTTTACTGCGAGGTGGATGGCGAGGTTGCGCTGGATATTTCCGGGAACGGAGTCATTAAGAAAGGCGTGCTGTCGGGAGAGATTTCGATAGAAGGGTTTGATGAAAAGATAGCAGATATTACCGTATCAAGTCTTGATATAGAAACTCTTAAAGAAGGCTACATAGATATTAAGGCAGTAGTTAATCTTGATGATGATATATTGGATTATATCAGGGATAACAAGATAGAAGGTATATTAAGCAATGACATTAAGCTGGAGGTTCTTTATAATTCGGGTTCAGTGGTGATGTCAATAGACCTTTGCGATAAAGATAAAATGCTGTGTGGTGTTACCTTTAATAATATGGCAGGTAGTAATGAAGAAAGCATTGATATACCGGATGAGTTTCTGCTGATTGATAATGAAGAGCAAATCTATACATGGCTTAATAACATAGATTTTAGCACGGTTGAAGCTAATTGGAAGAAAGCCGGATTTGAACCGGGTATTATCGCAGGCCTTGAGGCCGCACTCAGGGAGTATTTGACATCAAATTAATAAAGAATACCAAAAGTGTTAATGTGGATATGAGTTGTTAAGAAGATAGTGAAATGAGCTGTCAGAGCATATATAGTATATGCTTTGACAGCTCATTAATTTTACATATTAAATCTGGTTATATTCTTTGAGGATGTTATGAATTCTTGTTACAGGATTGAGCAATTCACTAAGTGATGCATCATGGTTGAGTGTCTCGATAATGAGAGCAATATACTTACTCATATCTACATTTGTATAGTATGGCTTAGTGAGAAGCTCAGGAGTCTGGTAGATGAGGTTAGTTGTTAAGATACGGTCAATGAGACCTTTCTCATAATACTCATCAAATTTAGCGAAACCATTTGTGAAAAGACCAAATGATGAAGCGATGAAGACTCTTCTAGCCTTACGACGCTTAAGCTCTGTAGCTACGTCCAACATACTCTCGCCTGATGAAATCATATCATCGATAACGAGACAATCCTTGCCTTCTACAGATGTACCAAGATATTCGTGAGCTACGATTGGGTTACGACCATCCACAATCTTAGAATAATCACGACGCTTGTAGAATACGCCGAGGTCTACTCCAAGAACGCTTGAATAGTAGATTGCTCTTGATGTACCACCCTCATCAGGGCTTATAATCATCATGTGCTCAGGATCAATCTTTATATCTTCTTCTCTCTTGAGAAGAGCTTTGATAAACTGATAAGTAGGAGCTACAGTTTCGAATCCGTGAAGAGGAATAGCGTTCTGTACACGAGGGTCATGAGCATCAAATGTGATGATGTTCTCAACACCCATGCTAACTAATTCCTGAAGCGCAAGTGCACAGTCAAGAGATTCACGGCCTGAACGCTTATGCTGACGGCTCTCATAAAGGAATGGCATGATTACATTAATTCTCTTTGCCTTTCCGCCGATTGCTGCGATAACTCTCTTTAAATCCTGAAAATGATCATCAGGAGACATGTAGTTCTTGTGACCACAAAGTGAATAAGAGATGCTATGATTTGTAACATCTGTAATGATGTAAACATCATCACCACGTACACTCTGGCTGATGATACCCTTTGCTTCACCTGAACCGAAACGCGGAACCTTAGCGTCGATAAGGTATGAATCTCTCTTATAATTGTGGAAAGGTGCCATGCTAGGCTTTTCGCTGCCTGCGTTACGCCAGGAAGCGATGTGTTCATCAATCTTGCTGCCCAATTCCTTACAGCTTGGTAAAGCTATAATTCCGAGTGGGCCGACAGGCAAACTCTCTAACAGTAGTTCTTCTCTTGCCATAAATCATCCTCCGTATTGTATAATTTTAAGACACATCATTTATACCATTCAAAATCATTTTAGTCAAGGCATAAATTAGTGTTAGCTAACAATGTGAAAGTTTTTTCTTCATTCGGATGTCATCACCGTAGAATTTAAGAAGCGTATAATTGCTTATAATTCTGGAAGAAATTCTTTCCGAATAGAGACTTGTAAGAGCTTCCAAGGTAAGGTTGGTTGATATAATAGTAGACTTACCTCTGAGAAGTCTTTCGTTAAGACAATAAAAAAGCTTGGAATTAGTAAAGGAATTCATGGATTCTGTTCCTAAGTCGTCAATTATTAACAGTTCAGAATCGAATAAATATTGTTCCAAGTCCTTGGTTGATAAAGCATCATCATAATCTGTACCAAAAGCCTGCTTCTCGAATAAATCGAATAAGGATATCGCGGTAAGATATATGACGGAATGAGACTGCTCAATTAATTCTTTGGCAATACAATTGGTCATAAAAGTCTTTCCGGTTCCTGATTCGCCGTAGAAAAGAAGGTTATTGGGAGATTCAGTAAATTCCTCAACGAATCGGACACAAGTAGAATGTATCTTCTGTATGTTCTGATACGGTGTCTGTCCGGTAATCGGATGGGGAGTGGTATTATCATAGTATTCTGCGTTAAATGTGTCAAAATTCTCTGTGCTGAGAATCTGTTTAAGATTAGACTGGGTATAGAGCATGTCTATAACCGCTTGCTTAAAGCAGGAACATTTGGTATCGCCTACATATCCTGTATCTTTACAATGTGGACACTGATAGCGAAGCTCCATATAATCCTCGTCAAAGCCATTGGAAATGAGTAAATCATTCTTTTCTTTGATAAGATTATCCATAGTGTCTGCAAGCTGTCTTGTGAGTTCGTTCTCATCACCGCCGGCAAAAATGAGTTCTTTAGCACGACGTACCGCCGAAGAAGAGATGGCAGATTCCAGTTCCTTGATACGGGGAACCTTGTCATATACCTCTGCTATTCTTAATTCTCTTGAGTGGTTATTCTGGAAACGACGTTGGTCATAAATTCGCATTACTACATCATATTGTGAATTGTTAAGAGCCATAAGTTCCTCCTATTGGCTAAGTAATTGACGTTCAAGGTCCTCGTATATGTAGCTTCTTGAAGGCATGTTGTTGAATTTGTTAACGACAGGTTTGACTGTCGGCTGCTGAACTGCCTTATTGGTCTCAGCAGCACGTTTGCGTGTGTTGCTGTATTGCGCATCAAGAATGGTTATATCATTTAAATGCTTGACGCCTGAATTAAACCATTTGGTTAAAATGGAGTCAGCATATTCAAAGCTTGGCTGATGAATGGCCTGCATCGTACGATTGCAGGCTTCAAGAATTATATCTATTGAGAAACTATATTCTTTGCTCCATTTGCTAATCATGGCAATCTCACTGTCGACCGGATTACGCTTGGATATTCCAAATGCCTTAAGAACCTGAAAACATTCCTTCTTATAAAAAGAAGAAATGGCTTTAGCTTCATCAACAGTGCGGATACCCTGTTCTGCCCAGGAAAGAGCGACCTTCTCGATGTAATGAAGGCTCTTGTGGCCTAAGCATACACAATATTCAATTAAATATTCCGCTAAATCCATTGGGAACTTTAATGTGTGGAATATGTAAATAAGCGTGTCTGTGTCTGACGCACTTAATGTCTTGCCGATATAGCTCTGTGCGATAAATAATAAGGTCTTAAAGTCTTCGGATTCGTTAAGTGTATTAATCTCGTCGGCGCTATAAGTTACCTTATCGGGAATCTTAACCTGCGGTTGTGTACCTGTTAATAATGATGCAGCAGATGCTGTGGCCGGTATAGCGGCTGTATGAACTGCGCTGGCTGAGGCAGATGCCGGTATGGCTGTAGGAACGGCGGTAGTAGCCGCTGCTATAGAAAATGAAGCGGCAGTATTCGTTCCGACAGGGAATAACGCATTATCAGAAGACTTCAAAGCAGTGTCGACAGGTGCCGAAGCTGACATATTGATACCTATTAAAGTATTATCCGAATTATATGTAAGGGATATGAGCTGTTCTTTCTCCCAATATTTCAAGGCACGCATAACATCCTTCTCGGTGTTATCAAGCTTGTCCGCCAACATGGATATGGAAATGCCGGCAGCCGGCTCTGACGCGAAACGTAAAAGATATAAGTAAACCTTTACGAATTCTCCGTTAGCCTTAGGCATATATGTATCCAAAAAATAGTTTGGAATAACTGTAGATTTTGGTGATTGTAAATTAAGTGTCAACTCTTTCATGATTGTCCCCTACCCCTTTTAAAGCAAAGAAAAATTACTATTTTTTTCTTTCGTTAGTATAGCATAAAAGTTGAAACTTGAGAATAGCGAGTTTTCCTTGTCCTTTAAATGGCAAAAGCGTGTTGATAATGTGGACAACTTAGGACGATAATTTCTAAAATTAGGAAAAAGCTTGATTTTATGGCAAAATTAAGGTTGCGTTTTACATATTATGTAAACGACAAAATCCACATATTCGACAAACTAAAAATGTTGACAAATATGTGGATTATGTGGATAAGTCTTATTTTAAGTACATTTCGCCCACGTTTACAACATCTCCGGCACCCATAGTTATCAACAAATCGCCATGTGAACAATTTTTTTCTAAAAATTTTACGATTTCTTCGAATGTTGGTAAATAGGTGGCCGATTTGCCTTTTTTGTCGATTAGTAAGCGAATATTGTCGGAACTAATACCAAGGGTATCGGTCTCGCGGGCGGGATAGATTTTTGCAAGGACAACCTCATCTGCCAAAGAAAGCGCATCCGCGAATTCGTTAAGAAGTTCCTTGGTTCGTGTGTAGGTGTGGGGTTGGAAAACACACCATATTTTGCGGTGAGGATAATTCTTGGCGGCTGTCAAAGCGGCAGTAATCTCCTCGGGGTGATGGGCATAATCATCAACCACGGTAACACCGTTCTTTTCTCCTTTTATTTGGAAACGGCGGTTAGCGCCTTCAAAATTCTCAAGACCCTTAATTATATCTTCTGCAGAAACTCCGAGAACGTGCGCGGCAGCTGCAGCGGCAAGAGCGTTCTCGATATTATGGAGCCCCGGTTGTTTAAGATTGATATGTCCTGCTTTTTCGCCGTTTATTATCAAGTCAAAGCTTCCGAAACCGAAGCTGTTGTAGGAAATGTCTCCGGCATAATAATCGTATTCCGGTGAGAGACCGAAGGTGACAAACCGAGCCTTCAAATCCTTGGTAAAGAAGTCGATGTTATCTATTGAGCCGTTAATTACGAGACATCCGTCTGACGGAATATTGTCAGCATACATGCGGAATGAGTGGCGTATGTCGTCAAGGTCTTTAAAAAAGTCCAGGTGATCGGCAGCTATGTTAAGAATAACACCTACCTTAGGGTAAAAGGATAAGAAGCTATTCGTATATTCGCAAGCCTCAAAAACGAAATAAGGTGATGAGCCTATGCGGAAATTATTGCCGATACGTGAATAAATGGCACCTACACTTATGGTAGGGTCAGAACCATTAGTGAGAAGTATCTCTGAAAGCATGGACGTGGTTGTAGTCTTGCCGTGCGCTCCGGATATGCCGGCTGAAAAATCATAATTCGAAATAATCTGACCAAGCAACTCTGCACGTGAGAGTAAAGGAATATTGGCAGCTTTAACAGCCATGTATTCAGGGTTATCCGGTTTGATGGCACCTGTGAATACGGCAAGGTCGATATCATTAGTTATGTTGTCTGCTTTGAGACCATGATAGACAGTTGCACCAAGGCTGACTAGCTCGTTCGTTATATCTGAAAGTGTGTCATCTGAACCGGAAACTGTAAAATGGTTGGCAAGCAATAATTTGGCGATTCCGCTCATGCTTATGCCGCCTATTCCGAGAAAATGTACATGTATGGGTTTTTCAAAATTAATTTTATACATATTTGCACCTACCTATATATATAATCTATAGATTATTATACTCTCAAAGCTTCGTATTTGCAACCGTTGGCGCGCCCTTGACGTTGTCGTTTTTGCCGTCAATGCTATGGTATCGTGGTCACCGGAATTACAATCGTTATTGCTTATATATCTAGTATCGCCATTGATGTGAAATATACACAATATTTAAAGTATGAAGGAAGAAGATTACTTGCAAAAATCAGTAAAAAACTATGAAAAAATATCTAAAAAAGTTATTTTGAGTAAAAAAAGTAAAAATTATGAAATAAACACTCGGAAAATGCGAAAAATCAGAAAAAACAGTTCACTTTAAAGTCGAAATGTGGTATAATACTTAATGTATTAAAAGTTGTACAATTATAACATCAAGAGGTGATAGCGTGAAGAAGGAAATGATAGCAATGCTCCTCGCTGGCGGACAAGGTAGCAGACTTGGAGTATTAACAAAAAAAGTTGCAAAACCGGCAGTTTCGTTTGCCGGAAAATATAGGATTATCGATTTCCCACTTAGTAATTGCATTAATTCAGGCGTAGATACGGTTGGTGTTCTTACGCAGTATCAGCCATTGAGATTAAATACGCATATTGGAATTGGTATTCCGTGGGATCTTGATAGAAATGTTGGTGGTGTTACAGTATTGCCGCCATATGAGAAGAGTTCCAATAGTGAGTGGTATACAGGTACAGCTAATGCCATTTATCAGAATATCGAATATATGGAGATGTATAACCCGGATTATGTGCTTATTCTTTCGGGAGATCACATTTATAAGATGGATTATGAGCTTATGCTTGATTTTCATAAGGCTAATAATGCAGATGTTACTATCGCTGCTATGCCTGTTCCGATTGAGGAAGCCAGCCGTTTTGGTATACTTATAGCAGATGAGGAAAGCAGAATATCCGAATTCGAGGAGAAGCCCGCTAATCCTAGAAGTAACCTTGCATCCATGGGTATATATATATTCTCGTGGCCGGTCTTAAAGGCGGCTTTGTTAGAGCTTTCTGATGAGCCTAACTGTGATTTTGGTAAGCATATTATTCCATATTGTTTCGAACAGAATCAGAGATTATTTGCATATGAGTTCTCAGGATATTGGAAGGATGTAGGAACCCTTGGTTCGTATTGGGAAGCTAATATGGAACTTATAGATATTATTCCTATATTTAACCTGTATGAGGAATTTTGGAGAATCTATACTAAGAATGACAAGCTTCCGCCACAGTATATTGCGAAGGGCGCTAAAGTAGAGCGTTGTATATTAGGCGAAGGCGCGGAAGTATATGGACAGGTATTTAATTCGGTTGTCGGGCCGGGTGTAATTATAGGAGAAGGTACGGTTATCCGCGATTCCATTATTATGAAGGATGTTGTGATAGGTAATAATTGCGAGATTAATAAAGCGATTATTGCAGAGAACGCCTCTGTTGGAGATAACGTTATAATCGGTATCGGCGAATATGCAGAGAGTAAGCTCAATCCTAAGGTATATGCTTTTGACCTTGCAACGATAGGGGAGAATAGTGTGATTCCGGCAGGAGTTAAGATAGGTAAGAATACAGCTATATCGGGTACCACTCTTTTAGAGGATTATCCAAACGGTGTGTTGGAAAGTGGAGACTATATTATCAAGGCAGGTGACTTCTAATGAGAGCAATAGGTATAATATTAGCAGGTGGAAACAACAAGAAGATGAAAGAATTGTCTGCGAAGAGAGCGGTGGCTGCGATGCCTATGGCAGGAAGCTACAGAGCTATAGATTTTGCTCTCAGTAACATGACTAATTCTCATGTGCGTAAGGTTGGTGTGCTTACACAGTATAATGCCCAGTCACTTAATGAACATTTGAGTTCTTCCAAGTGGTGGGATTTCGGTCGTAAGCAGGGTGGATTATATTTATTCACGCCTACACTTAAGACAGATATGACTATCGGATACAGAGGTACTGCAGATGCATTATATCAGAACCTTGATTTTCTTAAGAAAAGTCATGAACCATATGTAATAGTAGCAAGTGGTGACAGCATATATAAGCTTGATTACAATAAGGTACTTGAATATCACATAGACAAGAAGGCAGAGATAACAGTTGTTACCACGAAGCTTCCGGAAGGAGACGACCCATTAAGATATGGTTTGGTTAAGACTGATGAGGAAGGCAGGATAACAGAGTTTCAGGAGAAGCCGCTTGTTGCGGAATCAGACATGATATCTACAGGTATTTATGTTATCAGAAGAAGACTTCTTATAGAACTTGTTGAGGCATGTATTCAGGACGGAAGATATGACCTTGTTTCAGATATAATTGTGAGATATCGTGGATTAAAGAGAGTATATGCATATGAGTTAACTACTTACTGGAGAAATATAGCGACTGCTGAGTCATATTATAACACGAACATGGACTTCCTTAAGAAGGATGTGCGTGATTATTTCTACAGAGAGTATCCTGAGGTTTATTCCAAGGTAGATGATTTGCCACCGGCAAAATATAATCCGGGTGCTAAAGTAAGTAACAGTCTTATTGCAAGCGGAAGTATCATTAATGGTGAAATTGAGAATTCGATTTTATTCAAGAAGACATATGTGGGGGATAATTGTGTTATCAAGAATTCTATCATTCTCAATGATGTATATATTGGAGACGGCGCATATATAGAGAATTGCATAGTAGAAAGCCGTGGTACGATAAAGGAAGGCGCCAGATTGATAGGTAATCCGGATGACATCAATATAGTCGTAGAAAAGAATGAACGTTATATAATGTAAGGGTGAAGAAACGGAGGAGGATTACGATGAAGATTACAGATGTACGTGTGAGAAAGCTTGCTAAAGAGGGCAAATTAAAAGCAGTAGTTTCGGTTACATTTGATGATGAGCTTGTAGTTCATGATATCAAGGTGATTGAAGGGGAAAAGGGCCTTTTCATAGCAATGCCGAGCAGAAAGTCAGCTGATGGGGAGTATCGGGATATTGCACATCCCATAACATCTGCTACAAGGGAGATGCTTCAGAATACTATACTTGAGAAGTATGAGCAGGCATTAACTGAAGAAGAGTAAGAATATAGGGGATTATCGCAGTAGCGGTAATCCCCTTATAATTAGTATATTTATAATATTTTATTGCCATTAGCCGTTAATTTGAATCTTGTTCCTAAGAATTCGGCTGCTTTACGGCACATCAGCATACGCTCTAGGAAAATATCGAAATATTCGTACATAGAGCAATTACTTTCATCGAATGAAAGCTCCAGGGTGATGACTTTTTTATCTGAATCAACCGTAAGAAAGGTTTCGGTTACAGCATAGTTAACTCTGTCATGTATATCAAAGGAAGAAAGGTCGGTTGCGCGTACACGGTTTCTTCTTACATCTGATTTATCTGCTATAATGAGTGCAGCAGATATGGCATCTACCGGTCCGCCCGTAGATTCGTCGTGATTGGATATACAGGAGATGACTGTAACTCTGTCCTCAAGAGACATGTCTGTTTGGCTAAGAATCTGGTTGGCAAGAAGACCGCCGTATTCTGCGTGATGTTTTCTGTTTATGGAATTGCCGATATCATGCATGAAGCCTGCGATTTTAATAAGCTCGATGGAGTGCTCGTCATATCCTAACGTGCGGAGTATATGTGCACCTCTTTCTGCAACAAATGCGCAGTGGGCGGCAGAGTGGTCAGTGAAACCAAGAGTTCCAAGGTTGTCGTTTCCTTTCTTTAGGAAGGCAAGAACCTCAGCATTTTGTTTAATGTCGTTATAATTCAAGGCGGGCTCCTTTCTGTACGAGGATTTATATTGCTTTTTTGTATAGTATACCTATGAAAAATGCCTGTTTCAAGCAATATTTTTAAAAAAAGTATAAAATGTAATGCATTTTTTTGGGAAGTCTGCTATAATAGGGCGAGGCAACAAAAAACGTGTGTCCCGGGAGGGTGATAAACATGGAGAAAAGGATATTAATAGTAGATGATAATATTATTGATTTGACTTTTGTTAAAAAAGTGCTTAGCCTGAATGAGATGTATTGTATTGATACAATTTCTTCAGGAAGAGAAGTGCTTTCCAATGTTAAGGATAATGTTCCCGATTTGCTTATTTTAAATGTGACCGAAAATGATAAGGGAAATTTGGCTGTTATTGAGAGTGTGAGACTGAGAACCGCTCTTAATAGAATGCCTGTTATCGTATTTACGGAAACTTATAATGATGAGATAGAAGAGAAGAGCTTCGAATTGGGAGCTTTTGATTGTATTGCTCATCCTGAGAAATGTATAAGCCTTAAGATGAGAATAGAGAAAGCTCTTGACTACGGCGACGGAGAGATTTTCAGAGAAGCTTCAGAGAAGGATTATCTTACGGGTATTTATAACAGACGTTTTGCTGAGAGAGAGATAACCAAGCTGGTAAAGCTTGGAAGAGGAACTTTCTTTTTATTAGATGTAGATAATTTTAAACAGATTAATGATGTTTTTGGTCATAGTATGGGTGATCAGGTTCTGAAGATAAGTGCTGACCTGATTAAGGAAAATATTATGGCAGAAGATATTTTATTTAGACTCGGTGGAGATGAATTCGGTATTTATGCACCGGGAATAGAAACGGTCGGTCGTGCAAGAGAATATGCTTTTTCACTTATTAATGCCTATGCTAAGAAGAAAGAAGAATATATATATATGAAGAAAGCTTCTTTATCAGTAGGTGCAACGATAATTGCGGAAACTGACGAGACCTTTGAGGATGTTTATCTTAAAGCGGATAAAGCATTATATTTCGTTAAGCAGAACGGACGTAATTCTTTCTATTGTTATAGTGGTAATGATGATGAACAAAAGAGACTTAGTGCATTAGGAAGAAAGACTGAACTTCAAAGATTTGCCGAGTTACTTATGAACTACAGAAAGAAGAACGGTGTTTTCGAGGTTGGATACAGAGAATTTGAGAATGTATTCGAATTGGCATCACGCTTTACCAAGAGAAACGAGCAGAAGATGCAGATTGTTCTGTTTACATTAGTTTCGGTAGATGATGAAGATGAGATGGATCAATTGATGATTGAGGATACGGTAGCACTCCTTGGAGATACTATTTCCAAGACATTAAGAGCAGTAGATATCTGCGTGCGTTTCAGCTCTAAGCAGTACCTGGTTGCATTGGTGGATACAGAGAAAGAATACATAGATGTAGTTACTGATAGAGTTATGCAGGAATTCTATAAGCTGTATAAAGGTAAAGAATACATCGTTACATATGACATGGCGGATATTGACTAGTGTGGGAATTATGGAAAAGAGGTTTTGGTTTTGAAGAAAGTAATTCTTAGTGCTGACAGCACATGTGATTTAAATGAAGAACTTAAGGCGAAATATGATGTGAATTATTATCCGTATCATATTAATGTTGACGGCGTGGAATATCTTGATAACGTAACAATTACTGCTGATGAAATATATCAGGCGTACTGGGATAGAAAGGTATTGCCTAAGACTTCAGCTATTAACGTGGCTGAATATATGGATTATTTCAAAAAATGGACCGACGAAGGATATGAGGTAGTTCATTTATGTCTCGGTGGTGCGCTTTCAAGTTCATATCAGAATTGTGCATTAGCAGCAGAGGAGCTTGGAGGAGTATATGCGATTGATTCCTGCAACTTGTCTACCGGTATAGGTCACCTTGTGGTAGAAGCCGGAGAGCTCATTAAGCAAGGTCTGGAGGCAAGAGAAATTGCTGAGAGAATCGCTGACATGAGAGGCAAGGTTCATTCGAGCTTTATTCTTGATACATTGGAGTTCATGAAGGCCGGAGGCCGTTGCTCGCAGGTAACTGCATTTGCGGCGAGTATCCTTAATCTTAAGCCAAGTATTATTGTAGATAATACATCCGGTGCCATGACTGTAGGAAAGAAATACAGAGGCGATTTGGGAAAAGTACTTTGTAAATATGCACAGGAGAAATTGGCTGAATATAATAACATTAAAACGGATAGAATATTCATTACACACTCAGGAATAGAAGATGAATATGTAGATATGGTGAGAGAGGTTGTTAAGAAGAATCTCCCATTTAAAGAGGTACATGTAACCAAAGCAAGCTGTACGATTTCTTGTCACTGCGGACCACGTACACTTGGAATTTTATTTATGACTGAATAGAGATAGAAAGGCTCTGACTGCAATATGCAGACAGGGCTTTTTTTATGTTATAGGAAAATGCGTCCTATAACATAAAAAACGCTCCGCGTGGATGCGCACTCGCGCGAAGAGGAAGTTTGCCGAAAGCGACCGCGCTCGGCGCGAGAGTTCCGCAAGCGGAACTCTTTGTTCTGAAAAATATTCGAGTTTACATTGACTAAAAACCGTGAGAAGTATATACTAGGGGTGTTATTGGACAGTTGTTAGAGAGAAACAAAGGAAGTTGTATATCAAGTATAATTTTGGGTCGAAAAATTAGCGGAGGGAGCGAAGATATTATGAGGAATTGGAAGAAAGGTTTAAAGTGGATAACTCCGGTGGTACTTGCGGTAATGCTGAGCGGGATGGTAGTAGATGCATCTGCTTTGACTGTGTTAGCGGCAACAGATGAAGTAGCGGTAGCTTATGCGGAAACCCCGGATTTTAGCAGTGCTAAAGTTCTTACGGCAGTTGATGGGGTGCTTTACATTGATGGTAGTGCTTTGCAGAGTGAAATTATTCCGGCAGGTAACTATAGGCTTGGAGCAAATATTACTACTAACGTTTATGTATATATAGGTTCAGGTACAAGTGTAAACCTTGACCTTAATGGCTTTACCTGGGACATGTCTGATAAATACTTGTCTTTGAATGGAGGTTCTAAATTCTCTCTTTATGATACATCTACGAATGAGACAGGCAAGATTACAACATCGTTCGTTAAAACAATTGATTTTAGCGGTACGGGTTCAGAGTTTTATCTTTATAGTGGTACGGTTGAAAATACATCAGATGACGAAGGCGCCAGAGCAGTTAGCAGTTATTATGGCAGTAGCAATTTATATGGCGGTAAAATCAAAAGTAATGCTTATGCTTTGTTATATAGCTTGTCGAAAGAAGGTGAGATTAATCTTGGTGAGACTGTTTTAGAATGTGGAGAAGGATGTGCGCAGATTAAAGCTCAGCTTGGAGAGGATGAGTTTCCTCAGACTGTAATAGATGTTTCAGATTATACAGGTGATATGCTTACTGTTGATGCGGAGCTTTCTCAGCCCGGAAAAATTAAAATATTCAAAGGAATACAATCGACAGAGGATGCAGCAAAATATATAGTCAATGTTAGGTTTGATGAGTATTATAATCTATTTTTAGAAAAAGAAGAGTATGATGCGACAGATGGAGCAAAGTTCGTGTATGTGTCTACGCCTACTTTTACACAGCAACCAACAGAAGAAAATGATTGTACGATCGTATTTAATCACCCGGATGCCGCATTGCAGTGGTGTGAGGTAAATGTTGTTGAGAATAATACATATGCGTTGGCAGAAGGCGAATTACCCGATTACTATGAAGTGGAAGCAGGAGACGTGTTTATTCTATCTGTAGAACCTGAAGATTCAAACAACTCTTTTTCGTTAGAAATGTGTTGTAATAACGATTATGAATATTTTATTATAGATAATAACAACAGGGAAATAATAAAAACTTTTGACTCAGCTGCAGATGTAGAATTTTATCTTGATATTATTGATAATATTTCAAGTTTAAAAGTGGAGCATATCAGATATACAGAGTTTAACGTCGCAACCGGTAATGTATTACAAAGTCCTAAGTGTGGAACAAAATATATATGCAAAGCCACAGTAGGGGAAAAGGAATATTTGTCTGACATTGTAGAAATAACAAAAGAACATAACTACATATATTCCGAAAATGGTAATACCATCTGTGAGGAATGTGATGTTTGCGGAAATGTGGCTGGTACATTGACTGTAACCGCAGAAGATGGTATATATGACGGGACAACTACTTACGGTGCAACCGTAACGGGTATGGGTACTCTTGCGAATAAGGATGTTACTGTTAATTACTATAATGGCGATACTTTGATTGGATCCAACGCTCCTATGAATGCAGGAAGATACACAGCCAAGATTACTTGTGAAGAAACAACGGCAAGTGTTGAGTTTACGATTGGGCAGGCTATTCCTGAAGATATTCCGGCTCCCACAGCGACAGCTATTAAATACGGAGAAACTCTTTCGTCCTCTATATTGAGTAATGGTTGGGCTTGGGTAGATGAAACAATAGAACCTGATGCATATGGTTATTATGATGCGTACATTGAGGTTGATGACAACAACTACAATTATACAAATGTTGAGGGCTACGACCCTGATATGCACATAGTTGTAAGAGCAGTAATTGTAACTATCGATAAGGTGGAGCCTACAGAAGATATGTTCATATATACCGAACCATCAAGTCTTGAATATGACGAACAGGAAAAGATAGCAACAGTTTCTTCCACAAAGAACGGTATTGGAGCAATTACAGTTAAGTATTACAAGGATGGCGATGAAGTAGGAACTACAGCACCACCTATAGATGTAGGTGAATACATCGTAAGGATTAGCGTGGCTGCAGGAGAGAACTTTGAGGCAATCGAGACAGAGTTTGAAGTGGGCAGATTTACGATTGTGAAAGCAGAATCTGAAGTTGTAACTGCTCCGCAAGCTAATGCAAGCATTGTTTATAATGGTTCTGAGCAAGAGCTTATTGATATAAGTTCTGTATCTGCAATAGGCGGCACAATGTGGTATAAGCTTAATAATGGCGATTGGAGTACAACTGTCCCGGTTGCTACAAATGCAGGCGAATACTCTGTTTATTATAAGGTCGTGGGTGATGCAAATCATAAAGATTCCGAACCCGTAGCAATCACTGTAAATATATCTAAGGCAACACCATATATTGCAGAGGTTCCTGTTGCGAGTGGCATTATTTTTGGAGATACATTGGGTGATTCGGTATTAAGCGGTGGAAAAGCTCAACGTGAACAGAATGATACGGAACAGATTGCCGGAACTTTCTCATGGAATAACGTAAATGAAAAACCTATGGTAGCAGATGCTAATGTAACAGAGTATGAGGTTGTTTTTGAACCGACAGATACTGTTAATTACAAATCGGCTACTTCTAAGGTTACATTACCTGTAGCAAAGCGTTCGGTCAATGTACCTGAAAAGGACACGACTGTATATACCTATACAGGTAATGCGCAGACCTATCGTATAGCAAGTAGCCCTTATTACACGATAGAAAATGCAGTACAGACAAATGCAGGAACATACGAGGTTTCCGTAGTCCTTGATAATGACAACTGTGCATGGAGTGGTGAATTGCAGACATTCGAGTTTGAGATTAAGCCTGCAACTGTAAATATTAAGGCAGATAACTTTACTATTGAGAGTGGAGCGGCACTTCCTAATTTTACATATAAGGTAGCCGGACTCGTGAACGGAGAGTCGCTTCCGATTGCGGTGAACGTTGTGTGTGAGGTGACAGATACAAGTACGGCAGGTTCATATAAGATTACAGTTTCCGGAACAAGTGCAGATGGAAATTATGTATATTCCTACGAAAATGGAACCTTGTATATCGAGGAAGAAGATTACGAACCATTGTACTGGATTAAAGATAGTTGGCAGGGTAAAACGGGTTGGCAGAAGATAAGCGGTGAATGGTATTATTTTACGGCAGATGGCGATTTAGAGACAGGCTGGGTAGAAGATACAGACGGCAAGTGGTATTACATGGAAGAAGAAACGTGTGAGATGCAGACAGGCTGGGTGCGTTCCAAGAAATCAGGTCTCTGGTATTACATGGATTCTGTAAGTGGCTGTATGCAGTCAGATAGATGGCTGCGTGACGCTAAATCAGGTCTCTGGTATTATCTTGATGCTAACGGAGCTATGTGTACAGGATGGAATATAGTTAATGGCGAGTGGTATCTGTTAGGTTCTGACGGTGCTATGCTTATAGGCTGGCAGAAGGTTGGAGATAAGGAATACTACCTTGATGAGAATGGTAAGTGCCTTATTAATACAACGACACCTGATGGAAGTAAGGTGGATGAGACAGGGGCAAAGATTAAATAAGCTTTATGTGGTTCGAGGCAACAGGGATTACCTGTTGCCTCGATTTAGAATTGGTTGTTTGTATCTGTTGCATTTATCTTGAAAAGTATTTTATTATATATATTTAAAAAATTATAAAAAAGTACTTGCTTTTTTAAAAAGTATGTTGTATAATTACTTTCGTTGTAAAACATTGGGCTATCGCCAAACGGTAAGGCACTGGACTCTGACTCCAGCATTTTCAAGGTTCGAATCCTTGTAGCCCAGCTGAGCGAAATCGAAAGATTTCGCTCTTTTTCATTATAGCAAACTATAACGAAAAAGATGCTCCGCAGGATGCACACTCGCGCGAAGCGGTAAAATGTCGCAAACGACCGCGCTCGGTGCGAGTCTATACCCACAACGAGAAGCTCTGCTTCGAGGTGTTCTATATCGTTATCTTCATGCCGGTATAAATCTGTACTGCATTTTCTCCGAAATGCTTGCGTATAAGTCTGAAACCTTCTTCACCGGTACAATGGCCGGTGTATATGTATTGGAGGCCGTCTGCTTTTAAAGAATTACTAATGTCGGCTATCTCATCTTCGCTGAAGGTACAATAGCTTCGGCCTTCTTTTTTACCCTCCATATGAAGTCCGCCTAAGAAAGCATATATATTACGTCCCGGAAAGGTAGCCTTGACTTCGGATATTATATTCAAAATCCCCGCATGTGAGCAACTGTTAAAAATAACAAGACCTTTTGGAGTATCAAAAACAAGACTTAACTCATGAGAAAAGTCATCCGGTAAATATTTGTCATCTATTTTCTTGAATAAGCCTGCCTTTTGTCCGATTAATTCTAAGTCTCTGCTTGAATGAGGAATCAGGTGGATTCCATCGATTGTCTTGCTTGAATCAAGCAGAATGAAGCGTTCGCTATGATTATCCAAAACTACGGAAGGTACACCTATTTCGTGCATGCCACCTTTGCTTGAATGATAGGAGTCTGTAACCGCTGATTCCATGGCATATACGGATACAGTTTCGTTCGCATTAAGTAGTGCATGGAAACCGCCTGAGTGGTCATAATGCCCGTGTGACAGGATACAGGCATCAAGGTTATCAAGAGATATCCCGAGTGTCTTTGCGTTTTCAAGGAAAGCATCACTGCTTCCCGCATCCAAAAGATATCGCTTGCCGTTATATTCTATAAGAACACTAAGCCCGTGCTCGGCGAGTAGTTCTGAGTGGGATGTGTTTTCAATAAGTATAGTTATTTCCATTATAATATATCCTCTGTAGATAAGTTGCAGGTGTGCTATGTTACAGCATGCTATGATACAGTAATTCCGTTCACCTCAACATTTTCGCCCATCTCAATTACAAGACATTTACGACCTTCGATTGTCATGGTTTCAACAAGATAAGCATGCTCAGGGTTAACCTTTATAAGTACATCCGGAGTCTTAACCTCAAAGGAACGTGTGTTGGCAATGTTAATGGCAAGAAGTTCAGCTTTCTCGTCTGCGATGGTGTTGTCGAAAGTACGGTCAAATATTTCGAGACGTTCGTTGGTTACACCACTCTCTGCAAAAAGTTTTTTGACTTCATCTTTGTTAAGTGTCAAAGGTGCCGGTTCATCTTTTTCTTTGTGTTCCTCTATCATTTCTGTAAGCTTCTCATGAATGTTTTTTACAACCTCATATTCACATTCACTACCGAGAGTATCGCTTACAAGAGCCTGAAAGCTTTCTTTCTGTGTCTCGGCGGTAAGCGGAAGCTCGCAACCGATAAAAAAGTTTACAAAGCTTTCGTTAGGTGTTTCTGTATTCTTCGTATAATACTGTATGCTATGTACATCGCTTCCACGGTCATTAAACGCAGGGAAAAGGAAGCCGGACTGTGGAGCATCAACTATCCAGTCCTGTATGCGATTACGGAAAATATTCTCTTCTGCGTCATAGCTAAGCCCCGGTTTGGAGAGGTTAACAGGACAAATACTGCAAAGTATGTGTTTGTATACCTCGTCGGAAGCATCATCCATCTCTAAGTTATCGCTTGATTTGCCGGGAACATCATATGCTCCGTGGATAAGGAGGATAAGGAAGTTGCCGGTAAATACATAGTTCTCTATTACATTTGAATAGAACTGATTTAGAAGGTCGTCATTCTGCAAGTCGCTTTTTAACAGACGATACAGAAATTCCTGTGTGCCACCCTCCATTTCCTGCGACATAGGAAATGCAAGTGTAAGCTGATTGCGACCGGGTGTGCCTGATAAAGTCTTCTTGAAAATTTCGTAATATTTAAAGCGTTCTTCCTCTTCCAGAGAAAGAAATGCTTCTTTGAATGTTGATTTGATTTGTTTCTCGCCGTCTACATAGCAACCGCAGATACGGCTGATTGTACAGTTCTCGTTGCTAAACTGCTTCTTTATTTCATTAAGTTCTTTTCTTGTCATTTTATGCCTCCGATATTTCGCTGCAAAATATTAAAGTTATTTGCTTCTTCTATAATGCTCTATATAATCTGTTTGTAGCATCTGTCGGTATTACACAGGGTCATACTCGCCATATTCGCAACCTACATTTTCTGCAATTACTTCGTCTATGAGCTTCCCGGCGCGATATAATTTGACGGTTCCTTTACCGTTGCCACCGTTCCAGAGGCGGTTGTGGCGTTTAGTACCGTTAGGTGCTTCGTAATTTACCAAAAGCATGTCTTTTTTCTCGCAGGTAATGTCGGTAACCATGCGATTGAGCCAGGTTTTCTGTTCTACATGCCATATTATCTGTGTGTCCGTCTCACGGCAGTCGAATTTAGTGCGTGTAAATGTCCAGAATTTGGAAAAATTAAATTCATATCCTTTGCCTTCGTACCAATAGGCGGAAAGGAGTTTGCGCTTAAGTGCAATCGGTCCTACCTTAGGGCAACCGCCACCGATGTCGAAAACACTGTTGTTAAGTTTCTTGCCGGTTATCTTGCTGGTAAGGTTGTTAGATGACAGCCATACCCATGGTGAAGTGAAGTCCTTGCCCCAGTTTTTGTCTGCGTAGCCATAACAGGTGTCAGGGGTAATCAGATATTTCTCACCATTCCAGATGACTTCGCCGGAATAAGCTGTTTTCATACCCTCGGCATGCCAGAACATTTCGAAAGCCTGTAGGGAGCGGAAAAGCTTGCCTGCACCGTAGCCTACATTAAATGCCACCTTTTTGTCTATTCTAAGGTTCCATGACATTTCGCCTGACTGACACATGTATTCAGGGTGATTAGCAGCATCCTCTGTCGATACTTTAACAGTTCCGTAGGTCTTGACCTCGTCTATGTAGCAGTCGTCGGCTTTCACAGAATATGGAACACCCATGTCTACCTGTATTCTATTCCAACCAAAGAAGCGGTGAAGCTGGCCGGCATTATTCTCGCCCCAAGCTCCTGCTTTAATCATTAAATAGGAGGGACGTACATGATTCTCTTTATTATCCGGAAGCTGACCGAATATCGGCTCGTCTTTACCTGAAGCCGGATTACAGAGAAAGAATTCAATGAAAAATGCCTTCTCTTCCCCGGTGACTGAGTGACGCCCTGTGAAAGAATTCCACCACCAATCGTAACCGCATCTGGACTGGCCACCGACTAACATACATGCATTTCGTGATATGTCGTGTTTATTGAACATAGATATTCCTCCTATCAATAGTTGTGTTAACCGAGTTTTATTATAGCATAGGGTCCGAATTTTTTCCATAAGTAGAATGGATGTGAGCCTATTAAAAATTTTTAAAAATAAATCTTTTAAAATCTTATAGTAACTTGTAGCCAAAAAAGGAATAAAGTTTGTAGCACAATAAAGTTTGCAGCCCAATCTTGACAAAAAAGCCCGAAATGATTATAATATATGCATTATGAAAAGGCTACGATGGAGAGAGTAGGTTTAATTTGAAAGTCACAGCGAGCCGGAGTTGGTGCGAGTCCGGTATGAGTAGAATTCTTCTGAAGATCACTCCGAAGCTTCAGAGTCGAAAGTTTAAATGAGTAGATTCTGACGGATTTCCACCGTTATCGGGAGCGCATATATTATGTATGCAGTAATAGGTGGTATAGCGAAGTTTGGCCTTCGTCCTTTTACGGACGGAGGCCTTTTTGCGCGAAACAGCGAGCCAAGCGCAAAGGCGAAGCATTTGCGAAGATAAATTGCAGCGGGCTGTGTCAAGCTTGCTTGACGACAGACAGAAGCAATTTGTCGGATGTAAGTGCGGAGGCACTTACATTTGGCGAGCGTCGCGACAACGAGGGAGCAAAGCTCCCGAGTCTGCGCAAGCATTTGGCGAGCGTCGCAACAACGAGGGAGCGAAGCTTCCGAGTCTGCGACAAAGGAAAGAGCCAAGCTACTGAGTCTGCAGCGAAGAAATGAAAGGAGACATATCATGTACGAAAAAGTTTCAACAGATTTGAATTTTGTACAAAGAGAAAAGAAAGTTTTAAAATTCTGGCAGGATAACAATATCTTTGAGAAGAGTATGGAATCCAGAAAAGAGGGAGAGACCTATACTTTTTATGATGGACCGCCTACCGCTAATGGTAAGCCGCACATCGGTCACGTTCTTACCCGTGTAATCAAGGATATGATTCCGAGATACCGTACAATGAAGGGTTACATGGTGCCAAGAAAGGCAGGATGGGATACACACGGACTTCCTGTTGAGATAGAGGTTGAGAAGTTACTTAATCTTGACGGCAAGGAGCAGATTGAAGCATACGGACTTGAGCCATTCATTGATAAATGTAAGGAAAGCGTATGGAAATATAAGGGTATGTGGGAAGATTTCTCAGGAACAGTTGGTTTCTGGGCAGATATGGACGACCCATATGTAACATACCATGATGACTATATCGAGTCAGAATGGTGGGCGCTTAAGGAAATATGGAATAAGAACCTTTTATACAAGGGCTTCAAGATTGTTCCGTATTGCCCAAGATGTGGAACTCCGCTTTCAGCGCAGGAGGTTGCACAGGGTTATAAAGATGTAAAAGAGCGTTCAGCAATCGTTCGTTTCAAGGTAGTAGGAGAAGATGCTTATATTCTTGCATGGACAACAACACCTTGGACACTTCCATCAAACGTAGCTCTCTGTATGAACCCGGTAGAGACTTATGTTAAGGTTAAGGCTACGGATGGATATACCTATTACATGGCAGAGGCACTCGTTGAAAAAGTACTCGGCGAAGGTGCAGAGATTCTTGAGAAATACGTAGGTAAAGACCTTGAGTATAAAGAGTATGAGCCATTATTTGATTTCGCTAATGATATAATAGCTAAGCAGAATAAGAAAGCATTTTTCGTTACATGTGATAACTATGTAACACTTTCAGATGGTACAGGTGTAGTTCATATCGCACCTGCATTCGGTGAAGATGATGCTAAGGTTGGCCGTATCTATGACCTTCCTTTCGTACAGCTTGTAGATGGTAAAGGCGAGATGACCAAGGAAACTGCTTACGCAGGCGTATTCGTTAAGAAAGCAGATCCATTAGTACTTACTGATTTTGAGAAGAAGGGACTTCTTTTTGCGGCACCTAAGTTTGAGCACAGCTATCCACATTGTTGGAGATGTGATACTCCGCTTATCTACTATGCTAGAGAGTCTTGGTATATCAAGATGACAGAGGTTAAGGAAGACCTCATAAGAAATAACAACACAATTAATTGGATTCCGGAATCCATCGGAAAAGGACGTTTTGGCGATTGGCTCACAAATGTTCAGGACTGGGCTATTTCACGTAACCGTTATTGGGGAACTCCTCTTAATATCTGGGAGTGTGAGTGTGGTTATCAGCATTCGGTTGGTAGCCGTGCAGAGCTTGCAGAGCTTACAGGTGATCCGAAGGCGGCAGAGGTAGAGCTTCATAAGCCGTATATTGATGAGGTTACATTCCTTTGTCCTAAGTGTGGAAAACACCACATGAAGAGAGTTCCTGAAGTAATTGACTGTTGGTTCGATTCAGGTGCGATGCCTTTTGCACAGCATCATTATCCATTTGAGAATAAAGAAAAATTCGAGGCGCAGTTCCCGGCACAGTTTATATCTGAGGCTGTTGACCAGACAAGAGGATGGTTCTACTCACTTCTTGCAGAGTCTACACTTTTATTCAACAAGGCTCCGTATGAGAATGTTATCGTTCTTGGACATGTACAGGATGAGAACGGCCAGAAGATGAGTAAGTCAAAGGGTAATGCAGTAGATCCTTTCGATGCTCTTGAATCCTTCGGCGCAGATGCCATCCGTTGGTACTTCTATATTAATAGTGCGCCATGGCTTCCTAATCGTTTCCATGATAAGGCAGTTGTCGAAGGACAGCGTAAATTCATGGGTACATTATGGAACACATATGTATTCTTTGTAACATATGCTACTATTGATGAGTTCGATGCAACCAAGTATACACTTGATTATGATAAATTACCGGTTATGGATAAATGGCTTTTATCAAAGCTTAATACCGTAATCAAAGAAGTTGACAACAATCTCGAGAATTACAAGATTCCTGAGGCAGCGAGAGCATTACAGGATTTCGTAGATGAGATGAGTAACTGGTATGTAAGACGTTGTCGTGATCGTTTCTGGGCAAAAGGCATGGAGCAGGATAAGATTAATGCATACATGACACTTTACACAGCACTTGTAGACATCTGTAAGGCTGCAGCACCTATGATACCATTCATGACAGAGGAGATTTATCTTAATCTTGTAAGAAGCATCAATAAGGAAGCACCGGAGAGTATTCACCTTTGTGACTTCCCTGTAAGCAATGAAGCTTATATTGATGCAGACCTTGAGAAGAATATGGAAAAGGTTCTTCAGATGGTTGTTCTTGGTCGTGCGTGCCGTAACACAGCTAATATTAAGAATCGTCAGCCTATCGCTAATATGTTTGTAAAACAGGATGATGGCGAAGCTCTTGCTGATTTCTATTCAGAGATTATAAGAGATGAGCTTAATGTTAAAAATGTTACGTTTACCGGTGATGTAAGAGATTTTACAAGCTATAGCTTTAAACCACAGCTTAAGACTCTCGGAAAGAGATTCGGAAGCAGACTTAATGCACTTAGAGAGGTGCTTAATAACCTTGATGGAAATGCTGCTATGGATGAGCTTAACGAGAAGGGAACTCTTACTATTACAGTAGAGGGTATAGAAGAAGTTCTTGAGAAGGAAGACCTTTTAATAGAGGCTTCCCAGATTGAGGGATATGTATCAGACAGTGATAGGGGAATTACCGTTGTACTTGACACTAACCTTAATGAAGAACTTATTGAGGAAGGTTATGTAAGAGAGGTAATCAGTAAGGTTCAGACCATGCGTAAAGAGGCAGGATTTGAGGTTACTGACAGAATAACCGTTTATCAGAACGGTAATGACAAGCTCGCAGCTATTATTGCGAAGAATGTTGAGGAGATTAAGGGAGTAGTTCTTGCTGATTCAATTGTTATGGGAGAAATTGATGGATACAGCAAGGAGTGGGATATAAATGGAGAGAATACAAGTATCGGAGTCAAGAAAAACTAATCCTAGGAGGTAAAACTATGGAAAAGCGCAAATTTGATAAAGAAATGTTTAAAAGAAGTGTTCTCTATAATGTAAAAACACTCTTTAGAAAATCAATGGAGGATGCTACAGACAGACAGATTTTTACTGCTGTAGCGTATGCCGTAAAGGATGCAATCATTGATGCATGGATAGCTACACAGAAAGAATATGAGGAATCAGATCCTAAGACAGTATACTATCTTTCTATGGAATTCCTTATGGGCCGTGCACTCGGTAACAATATGATTAACTTAACTTTCTATGATGAGATTAAGGAAGTATTGGAGGAGCTTGGTTGCGACATTAATGTGATTGAAGACCAGGAAAGAGATGCAGCTCTTGGTAACGGAGGTCTCGGAAGACTTGCTGCATGTTTCCTTGATTCACTTGCATCACTCGGATATTCAGCATATGGTTGCGGTATCCGTTACAGATATGGTATGTTCAGACAGCAGATTGTTGATGGATATCAGATTGAGGCACCGGATGATTGGTTAAAGGATGGTAATCCATTCGAGATTCGTCGTGACGAGTATGCTAAGGAAATCCGTTTCGGAGGTTATGTAAATTCGTATACTGGCGAGAACGGAAGACAGTATTTTACGCAGGAAGGCTATCAGGCAATCAAGGCTATTCCTTATGATGTACCGGTAGTCGGATATGGTAATAACGTAGTTAATACACTTCGTATCTGGGATGCCGAAGCTATGCAGAAATTTAATCTTTCATCATTTGATAAGGGAGATTATCGTAATGCGGAAGAGCAGGCAACACTTGCGAAGACTATTGTAGAGGTGCTTTATCCTAATGATAATCACTACGCAGGTAAAGAACTTCGTCTTAAACAGCAGTATTTCTTCGTTTCTGCCAGCTTACAGACTGCTGTTGAGAAATACATGAGCAACCATGATGATATTCATAAGCTTCATGAGAAGGTAACCATTCAGATGAATGATACACATCCTTCCATGTCAGTAGCAGAGCTTATGAGAATTCTTATGGATGATTACAAGCTTGAGTGGGATGAAGCATGGGAAGTTACAACAAAGACATGTGCATACACTAACCATACCATTATGTCAGAGGCTCTTGAAAAATGGCCTATCGACCTCTTTCAGAGACTTCTTCCGCGTGTATATCAGATTATTGATGAGATTAACAGAAGATTCGTTAAAGAGATTGAGGAGACATATCCTAATCAGTATGATAAAGTACGTAGCATGGCTATTCTTTATGAGGGACAGGTACGTATGGCTAACCTTGCAATCGTAGGCGGATATTCAGTTAACGGAGTTGCAAGACTCCATACAGAGATTCTTAAAAAAGAAACTCTCAAAGATTTTTATCAGATGATGCCTGAGAAATTCAATAACAAGACTAACGGTATCACCCAGAGAAGATTCCTTCTTCATGGTAATCAGCGTCTTGCAGCATGGGTTACAAACCATATTGGCGACGGCTGGATTACGGACCTTTCACAGATGAAGAAGCTTATGCCTTTTGCCGATGATGAAAAGAGCCAGAAGGAATTCATGGATATTAAATATCAGAATAAGATTCGTCTTGCTGAGTACATTAAGGAGCATAACAATATCGAGGTAAGTCCTGATTCTATTTTTGATGTACAGGTTAAGAGACTTCACGAATATAAGCGTCAGCTTCTTAATATTCTCCATGTTATGTACCTTTACAACAAGGTAAAAGAGAATCCGGATATGAAGCTTCATCCGGTAACATTTATCTTTGGTGCAAAGGCATCAGCAGGATATCATCGTGCTAAATCCATCATTAAGCTTATCAACAGCGTAGCAGATGTTGTTAATAACGATGCTTCGATTAATGGTAAGATTAAGGTTGTATTTATTGAGGATTACAGAGTATCAAATGCAGAGATTATTTTTGCTGCTTCCGATATCAGTAAGCAGATATCAACAGCAAGTAAAGAAGCATCAGGTACAGGAAATATGAAGTTCATGTTAAATGGTGCAGTTACTCTTGGTACAATGGATGGTGCAAATGTTGAAATCGTTGAGGAAGTAGGCATTGATAATGCATTCATCTTCGGCTTAAGCTCAGACGAAGTAATCCGTTATGAGAATGAGGGTGGATACAACCCTAGAGAAATATATAATAATGATGCAGATATCAGAAAAGTTCTTGAGCAGCTTGTGGACGGAACGTATTCAGAAGATAAGGAACGTTTCAGAGATATCTACAACTCATTGCTTAATTATGACAGATCAGATATTTATTTTATTCTTAAGGATTTCCGCTCATATGCAGACGCACATGAGAGAGCCTTAAAGGCTTATGAGGATAAAGCACGCTGGGCTAAGATGGCTATTCTTAACACAGCATGTTGCGGTAAGTTCTCATCTGATCGTACTATCGAAGAGTACGCAACTGATATCTGGAAACTTGACAAGGTAAGTGTTAAGCTTGAAGAACAGTAGAAGATAAAAAGCTGTTTTACTATAAACTTTATCCGCTTAAAACTAGTCTATGCAAACACATATAGCAGATGATGTTTTCCTCTAAGACACGCTCTCGCTTCGTGAAAAACGTAGCAGTACTAAACTCAGAAAACCAAATAAGGGCATTGCATACAGATAATTTCAAAATTGATGGTTCTTTGTCAATAGTTGGGGTGGGATTCTTGTGAATCCCGCCCCATTACTGCGTTTGTGGGGATTTTAATGTTTGGATTAAAAAATCATATTTCCAGGCATGCAAAGAAAACCTTC
>JAFTJD010000038.1 GCA_017456585.1 Lachnospiraceae bacterium | reverse complement strand
CGAGCACAATCATATGATACGCTCCGAAGTTTGGCTCAGACATACGACGGAGGCGTGCTTCATCGAAGCGTTGCAAAGTGAAGTTCTACTAGGGGAGCTATGTTGTCTTCGCGAAACATATAATTCCTAAGTGCTTTGCTATCAAGACATTGTGCATGCAATAAACAAGATGAAATTTGTAGTATATTTTCGCAAATGAGTCAATGAAAGGGGTTATGAGATGAGTAGGGATTTGACTAGGGGGAACCCTAACAAGGTTATTCCGAGTTTTATAGTGCCGATGCTTATAAGTGTGTTCTTTCAACAGCTTTACAATATGGCGGATAGTATGATTGCCGGAAAGTACGCGGGAGAGTCAGCTCTTGCGGCGGTTGGAGCATCTTATCCCATTACCATGCTGTTTATGGCGGTGGCACTTGGAACCAACATAGGCTGCTCTGTTGTAATTGCAGGACTCTTCGGTGCGAAGGAGCATGCACGTATGAAGACGGCTATCTATACGTCGTTTTTGGCAGCAGGTGTGCTCTCAGTTATATTAAGTACCTTCGGAATAGGCTTCAGTACAGGAATAATGAAGCTTATTAAGACACCGGTAGACATATTTGAAGACAGCAGATTATATCTTAATATATACATAGGCGGATTTATATTCGTATATCTTTATAATGTCGCGACCGGAGCATTTAATTCGATGGGAGATTCACGGACACCATTATTTTTTCTTATAGGCTCGTCGCTTGGTAATATTGTTCTTGATATAGTATTCGTGAAATATTTTGAATGGGGAGTTGCGGGCGTTGCTTGGGCGACCTTCATTGCACAGGGAATAGCATGTATTCTTGCTATGATAGCGCTTTTTATAAAGCTTAAGAGAATTGAAACCAAAAAGAAAGCGGAGCTTTTCTCAAAAGACTTGCTTTTAAAAATAACCAGAATAGCGCTTCCGAGCATTGCACAGCAGAGTTTCATATCGGTGGGAAATGTGTTCGTACAGAGACTTATTAATTCCTTTGGTTCATCTGTAATTGCAGGGTACTCTGCGAGCATTAAGCTTAATACCTTTGTAATTACCTGTCTTACGACGGTAGGGAATGGTGTGTCGCAGTTTTCAAGCCAGAACAAGGGAGCAGGCAAAACCGACAGAATAAAAGATGGTTTTAAGTCAGGTATGAAGATGGCACTTATAATAGCGGTAGCCTTTAGTATGGTGTTGTTCTTTGGCAGAGAGTTCTTTGTAAATCTGTTTTTGGATAATGATGCCACGGAGAAGGCACTGTTTTCCGGCATGCAGTTTCTTATGGTAGTTACACCATTCTATGTGGTCATATGTATGAAGCTTGTGGCAGACGGTGTTCTTAGAGGCTGCGGTGCGATGGCGCAGTTTATGATTGCTACTTTCACAGATCTTATTCTTAGAGTGGTACTTGCTTATATATTTGCCGGACCAATGGGCGGATTCTTTGCCGGTCTTGGAGAAGATTTTGACGCAAGTATGGGCATATGGATGTCATGGCCGGTAGGATGGTCGATAGGAGCACTGCTTTCGGTAATTTTCTATAAGCAGGGGAAGTGGAAGAAAGCGAAGATTGTGTAAAAAATCTCTTTATTTTTCAATAAATATAGGATATAATAGGGTTGATTTTTATTATGAAGAAGAATACGGAGGTAACAATATGTTAGTTTCAGCAACAGAAATGCTTAAGAAAGCAAAAGAAGGAAAGTATGCAGTAGGCCAGTTCAACATCAACAACCTTGAGTGGACAAAGGCAATTTTACTCACAGCACAGGAAAATAATTCTCCTGTAATTCTTGGTGTGTCTGAGGGTGCAGGTAAATATATGGCAGGCTACAAGACAGTTGTAGGTATGGTTAAAGGTATGATTGAGAGCCTTAACATTACTGTTCCGGTAGCACTTCACCTTGATCATGGTAGCTTTGACGGATGTCTTAAGTGTATCGAAGCAGGATTCTCATCAGTTATGTTCGATGGTTCACATTATGCAATCGATGAGAATGTAGCTAAGACAAGAGAGCTCGTTGAGCTTTGTCATTCAAAGGGAATCTCTCTTGAGGCAGAGGTTGGCTCAATCGGTGGAGAAGAAGATGGTGTTGTAGGTGCAGGTGAGTGTGCAGATCCTAAGGAATGTAAAATGATTGCAGACCTTGGTGTAGATTTCCTTGCAGCAGGTATCGGTAACATCCATGGTAAATATCCTGCTAACTGGAAGGGTCTTAGCTTTGAAACACTTGATGCAGTTCAGCAGCTTACAGGAGCACTTCCATTAGTTCTTCACGGTGGTACAGGTATCCCGGCAGAGATGATTCAGAAGGCAATCAGCCTTGGCGTAGCTAAGATCAATGTTAATACAGAGTGCCAGCTTTCATTTGCTGAAGCAACAAGAAAGTATATTGAAGCAGGTAAGGATTTAGAGGGCAAGGGATTCGACCCTAGAAAACTTCTTGCACCGGGCTTCGAGGCTATTAAGGCTACAGTTAAAGAGAAGATGGAATTATTCGGTTCTATCGGCAAGGCTTAATTCGATTAAGACAGTTTTATATATTTGAAATGTTGTTAATTAAAATCCGTGGGAGGATATTTCATGCAGAACATTAATGTATCAGAAATTTTTGGCTCCAATGTATTTAACGATACTGTTATGCGAGAGCGTCTTTCAGAGCAGGTATATGCTGACTTTAGACGTTGTATAGACGAAGGAGCTGAGCTTAGCAAAGATACGGCAAATGCTGTGGCAAGTGCTATGAAGGATTGGGCTATAGAAAAGGGAGTAACACATTATTCCCATTGGTTCCAACCACTTACAGGTGTGACGGCTGAGAAGCACGATTCATTCATTTCAGCACCGGATGCACACGGCAAGGTTATTATGGAATTTAAGGGCAAAGAGCTTATTAAAGGTGAGCCCGATGCGTCTTCATTTCCATCAGGAGGGCTTAGATCGACCTTCGAGGCAAGAGGTTATACTGCATGGGATTATACATCTCCTGCATTCATAAAAGAGGATGCGGCAGGAGCGATACTTTGTATTCCTACAGCATTTTGTTCATATACAGGTGAAGCTCTTGATAAGAAAACACCGCTCCTTCGTTCGATGGAGGCTATTGATAAGCAGTCTCTTAGAATTCTTAGATTGTTCGGCAACACGACATCTAAGAAGGTAACACCTTCAGTCGGACCTGAACAGGAATATTTTATCGTAGATAAGAAGAAATATTTACAAAGAAAAGACCTCGTATTTACCGGAAGGACCTTGTTTGGAGCTATGCCTCCGAAGGGTCAGGAGATGGAAGACCATTATTTCGGTTCTATAAGAGAGCGAATCGGTGCATTCATGAAGGAGGTCAATGTTGAACTCTGGAAGATGGGTGTAACTGCGAAGACACAGCATAACGAGGCAGCACCGGCTCAGCACGAGCTTGCTCCGATTTATGCTAAGGCTAATGTGGCAGTTGATAATAACCAGCTTGTTATAGAGGTTCTTAAGAAGGTAGCAGACAGGCATGGACTTACATGTCTTCTTCATGAGAAGCCTTTTGCAGGTGTTAATGGTTCCGGTAAGCACAATAACTGGTCTCTTACAACAGATGATGGAATTAACCTTTTGGAGCCGGGTAAGACTCCACATGAGAATATACAGTTCCTTTTAGTGCTTACATGTATTATGAGAGCGGTAGACAGACATGCTGCACTTCTTAGAGAATCTGCGGCAGATGTAGGCAATGAGCACAGACTGGGGGCAGCAGAAGCACCGCCGGCGATTATTTCTATGTTCCTTGGTGAACAGCTTGAGGATGTAATATGGCAGCTTGTTAATACTGGTTCAGCAACCAGCAGTACACAGGGCGGCAAGCTTCGTATAGGCGGTAATCTTCCTGCATTTTCAAAGGATGCGACAGATCGTAACCGTACATCACCATTCGCGTTTACAGGTAATAAATTTGAGTTCCGTATGGTAGGTTCTGCGGATTCAGTTGCCAGCGCTAATATCGTTCTTAACGCTATTGTGGCAGAGGTATTCTGCGAGACAGCAGATATTCTTGAAAAAGCAGATAATCTTGATTTGGCTATTCATGATATTATTAAGAAATATGCCGTTGAACATCAGAGAATTATCTTCAATGGTAATGGTTATTCAGAAGAGTGGGTTAAGGAAGCAGAAAGAAGAGGTCTTCCTAACTTAAAATCAATGGTAGATGCTATTCCTGCGCTTGTGGCAGAGGATACGGTTGCACTCTTTGAGAAATTCAGTATATTCACAAGAACAGAACTTGAGTCAAGAGCAGAGATTCAGTATGAAGCTTATGCAAAGGCTACTAATATCGAAGCTCTTACGATGATAGATATGGCGAGAAAGCAGATTATACCGGCAGTAGTCCGTTACATAACTGTGCTTGCCGATTCTTATAACAGCGTGAAGAATACAGGTCTTAATCTGGATTCTTCAGCACAGGAAGAGATGCTTACGGAGGTATCTAAGCTTCTTGGCGAAACCAAGAGAGCACTTAAAGTGCTTGAAGATGAAGCTTACGCTGTTAAGAAAATCGAGAACATGGAGCTTAGGGCAAGAACTTATCTTGAGAAGGTTATGCCTGCGATGGCGGCACTCCGTGCTCCTGTCGATAAGCTTGAGATGCTCGTTGACAAATCCATGTGGCCGATGCCATCATACGGCGATTTGATATTTGAAGTATAAAGCGTAGGCAATGCCATTTAGTTAGAGCGAATATTGAGATAAACACATATTATAGATGATGTTTCCCTCTAAGACACGCTCTCGCTTGGTGAAAAACGTAACAGTACTAAACTCAGAAAACCAAATACGGGCATTGCATACAGATAATCTCAAATTTGATTTATCTGTGTGCAATGCCCGT
>JAFTJD010000037.1 GCA_017456585.1 Lachnospiraceae bacterium | reverse complement strand
CCAAAAACATAGTGGAAATCTTCACCTGTAACTACTATGTTCTTCTCGTTTTCTATAAGAACAAGCTTGCTTGCATCCAAAGTTCCATCAAATGCATCTGCTAATGCAGCCTCATTTACAATAAACTGGTCAAAGCCAAGCTCTGCACCGCTTTCTACGAAATGAGTTCTCACTGCCTGTCTGTATATCAATCTTACATAAAGATTCTTCACATCCTTAGGCAATCTGTCTCCCACAGAAATAACAACTGTCTCATGCGGCATTACATCTACTGTTCCTATATCGAATGTATCTGTCACCTTGCCGTCAGACATAACCTCACATTCTATCTTAACAAAATCCTTAAGATTGGTAAAATCAAGCATGTTTTTGATAAATATGCCTTTATTAATATCACCGTCAACAAGCTCTGCCCTTACCGGTCTGATTACATTTTTGAGCTCCAGAAGACCTGTATGCGGCTTACGATTCGGATAAATAAGTCCGTCCATACAGAAGTTACCATCATGTGGATATTCTCCCGAATCTCCGCCATAATAGAACTTCTCTTTGCCATTCTTAGCTTTACCCATGTAGATTCCGTGGTCACACCACTCCCATACGAATCCGCCTATCATTCCATCATACTTATATATACGTTCGAAATAATCCTCAATATCTCCCGGTCCGTTACCCATGGCATGAACAAATTCGCAAAGGACATACGGCTTTTTCAATTTGCCGTCCGCATAATATTCATCTATCTCCTTTGTAGACGGATACATTCTGCTGTATACATCCATGACATCCTTAGCCGCCTTAGTATCCCATCTGATTGATTCATAATGAAGCGGACGCGTGCTGTCATATTTCTTAACCCATCTTCCTGCAAGTTCGAAATTCTTACCATATCCGGCTTCATTTCCGAGAGACCACATAAGTACACAGGTTCTGTTTTTATCCCTTACGACGCATCTTTGTACTCTATCCATAATGGCTTCCCTGTAAGGTGATTCATTACATACTATGTATGGAGTATTACCTCTTGTACGTCTTGTTCCATGCATCTCGATATCTGCTTCAGCAATCACATAGAATCCATATTTATCACAAAGCTCTGTAAACCATGGCGCATTCGGATAATGGCTTGTACGAATAGCATTAATGTTATGCTCCTTCATAAGCTTGAGGTCTGCTATGGCCTGCTCCATGCTGATTGTATAGCCTGTATACGCATTACTGTCATGACGATTAACACCCTTGCATTTAATAGGTTTCCCATTAAACAGAAGTACTCCGTCTACTATCTCAATCTTCTTGACACCTACATGCTGAATAATATTTTCTTCATCAGTACTTATCAAAAGTTCGTAAAGATATGGATTCTCAGCATTCCAAAGTATAGGATTATCAATGGTTATAGTTGCTTTATTTCTTACCGCTTTAGCCTCTCCAATCTTACAATTGGATGCGTCAAACAGAACGCACTTAACATTAAGCTTAGCCGTAACATCAAACTTAACCTCAACTAACGCCTTTCCATCCTCCGCAATATCCGTTTTAATGGTAAAATCTCTTACGAACTCCTTAGGTCTTACCATAATATACACATTCCTAAAGATTCCTGACATACGGAATTTATCCTGGTCTTCCATATATGAACCTGTACACCACTTAAACACAAGAACTTTAAGTTCGTTTATTCCTGAAACTACCTTATCAGTAATCTCAAACTCGCTGGTAGAATGTGAAACCTCACTATATCCCACAAAGCTTCCGTTAATCCAAAGATAGAAGCATGAATCCACACCCTCAAAATTGAGAAAAAGTCTCTTATTAACCAGATCATCCGTAACGCAAAAAGTGGTCACATATGCTCCGCACGGATTCATAGCAGGTATGTATGGCGGATCATTCGGGAAAGGATAGTTAGCATTAGTATACTGGTTCGCATCATAGCCATATACCTGCCAGCATCCCGGAACCGGAATGGTTTTAAAAGTATCCAAGCTAAACTCCGAGCTTGCAAAATCTCCCTCCACATCTTCTATCGACGGATAATATTTAAACATCCAATCTCCGTTCAGCATAATCTGCTGTTTCTCACCTTTTATGCTATACGGAATATAATATGCCCTGTTCTCCTCTGTTCCAACATGAAGTATCTCCGGATCCTCATGCAATCTTTTAAGTATCATATTGTAAGCACCTCCAACTTATTATATAAATTATATATTTTCTACAAATATTATTTCCTCTTCATATGCCTCACTCTGTTCTCTGCAGACCGAAACTATTATGTCTTCACCTATCATCATTTGGTGAAATCTGTATCCTTCAATGCTATTTATATCAGTCTTTGAATAATCATACAGAAGCCCTACACCGAGAGCTTTTCCATATGCTTCCTTTAATGTCCAGTACTTAAGGAATTCTATATTCCTCTCTTCCTCAGCACAAGCCATAAGCTTATCAAGTTCATTCTCTGTAAGCACTTTTCTCCAAAGGCTTTCTTTCAGCGGACGCTTTTTTTCCACATCTATCCCAACCGGAGTTTCTCCAAGGGTACACACTACCATGGTTGCACAATGACTTATATTGTAATGAACGTCCGGATAATCCTCCAGATAAGGCTTCCCCTGCTTATTCTTTAGAATCGTACATTTGTCAAGCTCTATATCATATTCTTTCTTAAGAGCATATCTTAGCAAAGTCTGTCCCACCTCATGTTGAAGCTGTGACTGTTGTTGCTGCTGCCTTCCCTTTGCCATATCATCCTCAAAGACTATTTTCTTTGCATATATCATTACGCTTCATTAATTCCTTTCAAATACTCTTCAAGTTCAGCCACGCTCTCAACAACGTAATCAGCACCTGCCTGTTCGAATTCCTCCCTGCTTCCATATCCGAACAAAACTCCAACATTTCTCATGTTATTCGCAATAGCACCTTTAATATCCTGTCTGCGGTCACCAACCATTATAGTCTCTTCAGCCTTCATATTCAATGTTTCAAGTGCATAGCTGATAACATCTTCTTTCTTAACACGCGTTCCGTCCATTTCACTTCCGACAACTTCTTCAAAATATACGTCAAGTTTAAAATGCTTAACGATTTTCTTTGAATATATAGTCGGTTTAGATGTAGCAACAGCAAGTCTATATCCCTTATCCTTCAAGCTACTAAGCATATGCTCTATTCCATCATAGACTGCATTTTCATATAATCCTATATCGCAGAATCTTTCCCTATATTTGGCTACTGCTTCATTTGCTTTTTCATCATCAAAGCCATAGAAATCTTTAAAAGAATCCCATAATGGCGGTCCGATAAAATCTATAAGCTTATCCAAATCATCTACATGTATTCCGTAATATTCAAGTGCATATGCAACTGATTTAGTTATACCTTCCTTTGGATCGGTAAGAGTTCCGTCCAAATCAAAAAATATGTTTTTTATCATCTTATTTCCCCCAACAAAGTTGTTACGATAATTACACTTATACTATTATAAGCATACCATAATTTTAAAACTGCGTACACATATTTCGCAAAAAACATAAATAATGACATCATTATATTATAAAATGACAAAGCGACCGGATTCTCGGTCGCTTTATGTGTTCTCTATTCTTGTAAACTACCAAGTACAACTTCTACGGCTGTACTCTTATATGAATTACGTTTCAATACCTTGACACCAAGTGTTACAGTATCTCCCGGTTTATACTTGGCAAGAAGTTCAGCTAACTCTTCCATTGAAGTAATCTCAATACCTTCAAGAGATGTTATGATATCACCGGTACTAAGTCCTGCTTCACCTGCAGGCGAGTCAGCTTCTACCTCCGTTATATAAACACCCTGCGGAAATCCATACATAAACTGATACTGCCATGTAATAGTCATTCCATAGATTCCAAGGTATGCCTTATCTGTATTCGTTTCAACCTCTGTTTCCGTCGGGTTAAGAATCTCCTCTATTATCGGCTTTACAGTATTAATAGGGATGGCATATCCCATTCCTTCAACACCTGTACTGGCATATTTTACAGAATTAACTCCGATGACTTCACCATTAGCATTAAGTAATGGTCCACCACTATTACCGGAATTAATAGGTGCATCTGTCTGAATAAGGCCTAATGTTGTATCCACAAGCTCTACTTCTCTGTTCAATGCACTAATAACACCTGTAGTAACTGACTGTCCATAACCAAGAGCATTACCTATGGCAATGGCTGCACTTCCAACTCGTACATTATCTGAATCGCCAAGCATCGCTATGCTCACTGCTTTCATAGTCTCTTCATCTATATCCTTAACAGAAACTGCTACCAAAGCGATGTCCGAATCTTCAGCTGTCCCAAGAACTCGTGCATCCACCTCTGTATCATTAACAAATACAACTGAGACTTTATCTGCGCCTTCAACCACATGATTATTGGTAAGAATTAACATATCATCTTCACGAAGTGATACTATAATTCCGGTTCCGCAGCTCGGCACTTCCCTTGTACCGCCTTGTCCATACATATATCCATAGTAACCGCCACCATATTGTTGATACTCAACGCAATTAACTGCGACTACCGACTTAACCGCCTCTTCTACCATATCGGAGATATCAACATATTTAGCAAGCATCTCAGCATTTGAGGTCTGTGCAACATCTGTAAGCTCACTAATATCATTAACATCACTATTATCTGTATCCGCAACATTACTCGTTACAGGAGCTATAACATTATTCTCTTTAGCACTAAAGTAAGTACAACCAAAGCTTACAGCCGGTATAGCTGCTCCTACAATAAGTGCTCCCCCGAGAGTCAAACATATATTTCTCGCAATATGTTTCTTCTTTTTCTTATTGGTATTATCTGTCATGTCTGTTTGCATGCTCCTTTCCACATAATAAACAACTTACAATATGATAATACCTATAAAGTATGGTCAGACTTTGTTTATTTTGTGAATTTTCTATGAAATCCTTTATAAAAAGTCTTTAATCTTCTTACTTCTTACAGGATTACGAAGCTTACGAAGTGCCTTAGCCTCAATCTGACGGATACGTTCTCTCGTTACCTTAAATTCTTTACCTACATCCTCGAGTGTACGCGGATGTCCATCAAGCAATCCGAATCTTAATAAAATAACCTGTTTCTCTCTGTCTTTCAAGTCGTCAAGCAATGAATCTATATGCTCACGAAGCATTACTGTCTCGATATTACCCTCCGGAGTAACTGCATTATTATCAGCTACGAAATCTCCAAGATTAGAATCATCCTCTTCACCGATAGGTGTCTCTAAAGAAGCCGGTTCTCTCGCTATCTGCATAATCTCAATAACCTTCTCTTCCGGCATACCGAGTGCTTCTGAAAGCTCTGCCATAGAAGGTTCATATCCAAGTTCCAATGTAAGCTTTCTTTGCATTTTCGAAAGTTTATTAATAGTCTCTACCATATGTACCGGCACACGGATGGTTCTTGCCTGGTCTGCAAGTGCTCTCGTTACAGACTGTCTTATCCACCATGTTGCATATGTACTTAACTTGTAACCTTTCTCATGGTCGAATTTCTCAACGCCCTTAATGAGGCCAAGGTTACCTTCCTGAACAAGATCAAGGAAACTCATTCCTCTACCTGTATATCTCTTAGCAATACTTACTACAAGTCTTAAGTTAGCTTCAATCAATCTTTCCTTAGCAGCCAAGTCACCATCTGCCTTACGTTTAGCAAGCTCAAGTTCTTCTTCAGCTGTTAAAAGAGGCACTGTACCTATCTCCTTAAGGTACATTCTTACAGGATCTTCTGTTCCAACGCCTTCCAACAAGTCAATTGAATCAATATCAATCTCTTCTTCTGCACTTGCATCAAACTGACTGTCATCATCATCAAGAAGTATCTCTTCTTCAATAAAATCATCATTAATTACTCTAAGTACATCGATTTTGTTATCTTCGAGATACTGATAAACCATCTCCATCTGCTCAGGAGTCAGCGGTTCTTCTTTAAAAAAATCGTTTATCTCACTTAAATCTAAAACTCCCTTTTTACTGTTACCAAGCTCTATAAGTTTCTTAAGAGTTTCTTCAAAATTTTCTTTCATTTCTATAACAATCCTTTCAAAAACATTGCGCTAACACATTATACACTTTTATTCGACTTAGGGCAAGAGTTTTTTGTCGAAAAAAGGGGAGAAAAGCTGTCGCACTCCGCTGCTCATACTTCGCTTGCCACGTGTGAAACCGAACGTTTCGCTTCTTTGAAGCTCTCACGTTCGCAGTATTCGCAGTTCCGTGCTGTCGCACTTCGCTGCTCATACTTCGCTTGCCACGTGTGAAACCGAACGTTTCGCTTCTTCGAAGCTCTCACGTTCGCAGTATTCGCAGTTCCGTGCTGTCGCACTCCGCTGCTCATACTGTACACTCGTCAAATAAAAACGGATTAACATGCAAGCATGTTAATCCGTTTTTGTTTGACTCGTTGTTTCACACTATATCTTTTTTATATCAAATGATACTGCGACAGCTTCTCTTGCTGCTTCAAGAGTTGCGAAATCGCCTGCTTTAATCATCTGTGACATGAGGTTACCGAGAGCTGTTCCCTCGATAGGTCCTGCATATACTTCTTTTCCTGTGTATTTCTTTGTCATCTCGTTAAGGTGCATATCCTGGCAACCACCACCTACGATATGAAGTCTCTTAAAGGTTCTTCCTGCGATATCTTCAATCTCTTTAATGGTATCAGCATATGACTGTGCAAGACTGTGGTAGATACATGCAAGTCTCTCAGAAAGGTTCTGAGGCACTGCCTGCCCTGTTCTTTCGCAATATGCGTCAATTGCATTCTGCATATTCTCAGGTGCAAGGAAGCTTGCATCGTTAACATCTAACATTGAAGAGAATGAATCTCCTTCTTTAGCCATTGCGATAAGTTCAGGAAATCCGTACTTCTTGTCACCTTCACTGTTAAGCTCTCTTCTAACGCTCTGTAACATCCAAAGACCCATGATATTCTTAAGGTAACGGAAACGATATTCATAACCACCCTCGTTAGTAAAGTTACATGCTTTACTTCTTGGTGAGCAATCAGCTTCTTTTCTCTCGATACCCATGAGTGACCATGTACCTGAGCTTAAGTATACGAAATCATCGTCATTAGCAGGAACTGCCATAACCGCAGAACCTGTATCATGTGTAGCAGGAAGGATAACTTCGAGATCAAAACCTACTCTTGCTTTAATAGCTTCACTAAGGTTACCAACAGATGTCTTAGGAAGATTAAGCTCTCCGAACATCTCCTTGTTATAACCTAATTTCTCGATAAGCTCATAATCCCAATCCTTAGTTACGGCATTAACAAGCTGACCTGTTGTTGCGTTAGTATATTCGTTCTTCTTAACACCTGTAAGAAGGAAATTGAAATACTCCGGAACCATAAGGAATGATTTTGCATTCTTAATGTATTCAGGATTGCTGAGTTTAATAGCATATAACTGATATATTGTATTAAATAACTGCTTCTGAATACCTGTTCTTGCGTAAAGGTCATCTTCAGATATAACCTTGTACACTTCTGCATCAACGCCCTCTGTACGGCTGTCTCTGTACGCTACTGTATCGCCAAGAACTTTATCGTTCTCATCAAGTAAAACAAAGTCTACACCCCATGTATCGATACCCATGCTTACAGGAATCTTTCCAATCTTCTTACATTCTGCGATACCGTTAACTATCTCATCAAAAAGTCTGTCAAGCTCCCAGCAAAGATGTCCGTTCTTCTGAACAAGCTTATTCTCGAAACGATATACCTCTTCGAGAACGATTTTGCCATTCTCAAGATGTCCTAAAATATGACGTCCGCTTGATGCTCCAATATCTACAGCCAAATAGTAATTACTCATTTTTCTGTCTCCTTTTACTTATACACTTAAAGGGGTTGTAGTTATCCTAAGACACAACCCCTTCAAATTCATTTTATAATATCTTCTAAGATAAATTAAACTCTCTTAGCTAATACTTCTTTCTCGTATTTTCTAACTTCTTCAAGCCACTCAAGACCAACACCCTTGTTGCTCTTTGCACAGTAATAATCCCATACAAGTGCAAATGGAGCAGCCTTAAACTCTTCCTTGAATGCAAGACGAGCACTTACATCTCCGTCTGCCTCTAACTTCTTCATCTGCTCAACCGGCTGTAATAAAGCTGCAAGTAATGCCTTTCTTGTATTACGCATACCGATAGCCCATGCTGAAATACGGTTAATAGCCGCATCAAAGAAGTCTGTTGCGATATATGTCTTATCTACCTTGTCTAAACGTACAAGCTCATCCATGATAGCTCTTGTCTCATCATCAAAGCTTACAACATGGTCTGAATCCCAACGAACAGGACGTGAAACATGAAGTAATACATTATCAGAGAAAGCGTATACTGCACCAAGCTTAGCAGATACAACCTCTGTTGGATGATAGTGGCCTGTATCAAGAGTCATAATGATATGATCCTTGTTAGACTTCATAACATATCCCATACAGAACTCATGTGAACCTACTGTGTAGCTCTCAAGACCGATACCAAATACCTTAGACTCGATACCATCCATAACACCTTCTACATTCTTTGTAGCTTCGAAAATCTGATCATAACTGTCTTTAAGTCTTAATCTTGGTCCGATTGTGTCAACAGGGAATTCCTTGTCTCCGTCCGGTGTCCAGTGGTTGATTACACAAACCTTACCTGTCTTCTTATAGAAGTACTCACCGATCTCACGGCACTTAATACCATGCTGAATCCAGAACTTACGTACCTTCTCATCAGCAGCTGAAAGTGTTCCGTTATCGCTTAACGGATGTGCAAAATATGTAGGGTTAAAGTCAAGACCGATGTTATTCTCAACAGCGAAATCTACCCATTTATCAAAATGCTTAGGCTCGATAGCATCTCTGTCTACAAATGTATCTGCCTCCATATAACTTGCATGTACATTAACCTTTAATTCACCAGGGATAAACTCCATAGCCTTCTTGATATCAGCACGAAGTTCCTCTCCGTTACGAGCCTTACCCATGTAGTTACCTGTAGTCTGAATACCACCTGATAATCCACCTTCCTTAAGCTCTAAACCGTTAACATCATCTCCCTGCCAGCAATGCATTGAAATAGGTGTCTTATCTGCAATCTCAATTGCTTTATCAACATCAATTCCGTACTGTGCATAGAATTCTTTCGCTACTTCATAGCCTTTTTGTAAATCGTACATGTTCTTGTCCACCTTTCATTTATTCTAAACATTCTTTACGAATATAAAGATGCTTCTTAGCATCAATCACCGCATTTCTGTCGTCAGGACATAATCCTAGCCCCGAATCAGAACCGCAGTCTAGTCTGATTATAATATAAAAAATGTAATCAGGCAAGATATTTTTGGCAATAACTTGTGTGATTTTATACTGTTTTTATACTTCACAGTCGAATAAAGCATTAACGAAATCATCCGCATCGAATTTCTGAAGATCGTCAATATGCTCTCCGACCCCTACATATTTAACAGGAATCTTGTATTCTGCCTGAATAGCAACTGCTATTCCGCCCTTAGCGGTTCCGTCAAGTTTAGTAAGAATAATACCTGATACATTAGCAACATCTTTAAACTGTCTGAGCTGCTCAAGTGCATTCTGTCCTGTTGTTCCGTCAAGTACAAGAAGTGTCTCTCTGTACGCATCCGGATATTCTCTGGATATAACTTTATCAATCTTACGAAGCTCTTCCATAAGATTATTCTTATTATGGAGTCTTCCTGCAGTATCGCAAAGAAGTATATCTGCATTACGTGCCTTTGCCGCCTGTAATGCGTCATATATAACAGCCGCCGGATCAGAACCCTCTTGCTGTGCAATTATATCAACACCAGAACGATTAGCCCACTCTGTAAGCTGTTCAATAGCTGCCGCTCTGAATGTATCAGCTGCTGCAAGGACAACCTTTTTTCCATTCGATTTAAACTGTCCGGCAAGCTTACCGATAGATGTTGTTTTACCAACACCGTTTACACCGATGATAAGCACAACTGATTTCTCATTCTCGAACTGATATGCTGTTTCTCCTATCTGCATCTGTTCTTTAATTGTCTGGATGAGAATCTCCTTACACTCGCCCGGCTCCTTAATCTTTAATTCCTTAACTTTTGCACGAAGCTCTTCCATTATACTCATGGTAGTATTGATTCCTATGTCTCCCATTATAAGAATCTCTTCAAGCTCCTCGTAAAAATCTTCGTCTATACTTGAGAATCCCTTAAAAATAGAATCCATTCCGGCAACAATATTGTCTCTTGTCTTTGACAAGCCTGCTACCAGCTTTCTAAAAAAGCCTTTCTTTTCTCCCATATCTTCTATCCTTTCACACAAACTATTTCTTTACCTGTTCCTGCTTGTCTAATTCATCCTCAATAAGATTAACTGAAACTAATGTAGAAACACCCTTTTCCTGCATTGTAATACCATATAAACGATCTGCCTCTGACATAGTACCTCTTCTATGAGTAATAACAATGAACTGAGTATTCTTAGTAAGTTTATTAAGATATTTGGCAAATCTGATAACATTGTTCTCATCAAGTGCCGCCTCAATCTCGTCAAGCAGACAGAATGGCGAAGGTTTAAGATTCTGTATTGCAAACAGAAGTGCAATAGCAGTAAGTGCTTTCTCTCCACCTGAAAGTTGCATCATATTCTGAAGCTTCTTTCCCGGTGGCTGTGCGATAATCTTAATTCCCGCTTCTAATATATCCTCATCCTCAGTAAGCTCAAGTGTTCCTTTACCGCCACCAAAAAGCTCTTTAAACGCCTTATCAAATTCTGATTTGATATCTTTAAAACCTTCCTCGAACTGCTTTCTCATTCCCTCATCAAGTTCAGCGATTATCTCAAGCAGGTTCTTCTCTGCTGTAATAAGATCCTCATGCTGTGAATTAAGGAAGGTGTATCTTTCTGATACCTCTTTATAGTCCTCAATCGCATTAATATTAACAGCTCCAAGAGCTTTAATGGCATTTTTGAGAGAAGATGCTTTCTTTTTCATTTCACTAACATTTGTAAGTGACTCATCCTTAAACTCAAGTGCACCATTATATGTAAGTTCATACTCTTCCCACATATAATTAATACTGTTCTCAAGGCTTGATTCCGCTTTTTCTTTCGCATTAACAAGTCTATACATCTCTTTATCAAGAATACCCGTTTTCTCGAAAGCAGCCTCTCTTCCCTCAAGCACCTTTTTAAGCAGTGCATTAAGTTCTTCCCTATGTTTTTCATTCTCGGCAAGCTTGTCGGATAATTCCGTACTAAGTCTTAAGCCGGCCTCTATTGTTCTGGTTATGTCTTCAATTGACTTTTCCTTATTCTTGATATCGCCGAGAGAATCCTTCTTCTTCTCACCAAGCTCATCTATATCCACCTGAAGACGTTCCTTTTCATTTCTTACACGGTATATATTTTCAAGAATAAATGAATCCTTCTGCGAAAGAACTGAATATGCCATCTTTTCGCTTTCAGCATCCTTGCCATATACAACCTCAGTTTCTTTCTGCTTCTCTGCTTCGGCAGTAAGCCTGTCAATACGTTCTTCAAGCACCTGATTACGCTTCTCATACTGTGTAAGTGTAGCATTAAGCGCAGCTATCTGCTCATCCACTTCAGCCTTCTGCTTATCAAGCTCTGCGCACTCATTTACTGAATCTGCTGACTCGGATTTGAGCGCATTCTGCTCATCACAAGCTCTGTCAAGCTTCATCTTTGCTGTTGTTTCAAGAATCTTCTTATCCTGAAGCTGATTCTTATATTCCTCAAGTGCTGTTTGAAGCTTTCCGGCAGTTTCCGCATTTAAGACATACTTCTTCTCAATATCCTTAAGTTCTGCATCAAGTGCAGTAACCTTCGATTCTAATTCTTCTATCTCTCGTTTTCTTCCAAGAAGGTTACTGGTATGCTTAAAGGCTCCACCTGTAAGTGAACCTCCCGGATTAAGGAGTTCACCATCAAGAGTTACTATTCTTAATGAGTATTTAAACTTACGTGCAAGTGACAGTGCATTGTCTATGCTGTCGGCAACAACAACCCTGCCAAGTAAAAACTCCGCAATACTTTCATATTTCTTATCAATATGAACGAGCTTACTTGCTATTCCCACAACACCTTTTTCGTTCAATACACCGGAATCAATTCCGTTACCCTTTACCGTAATTCCGTCAAGCGGAAGAAATGTTGCTCTTCCCATCTTATTACGTTTAAGATGTTCAATAAGTTCTTTTGCAGTTGCCTCATTATCAGTAACAATATTCTGTATACTTCCTCCAAGAGCTGTTTCAATGGCTGTCTCATACTTTTTGTCTGTTGTAATTATATCTGCAACTACACCGATAATTCCGCTTTTGCGTTCCTTAAGCTCCATAACCTGCTTAATACTGTTACCGTAGCCCTCATAACGCTCAGCAAGATTCTGCATTGACTCAAGTCGTGACTTGGTCTGATGATATCTCTGCTGAGTGTCCATTCGTGACCTCTCAAGCGTCGACTTTTCAACCGATATATCCTTAAGCCTTGAAACCGTATTCTTTATCTCTTTCTCTAAGTCTGCGATTTGGTCTGCAATGCTGTCATATTCTGCTTTAAATTTATCAATATGCTCCTGTTTCTCTGATTCATTACTTCTAAACTGTATAAGCTTCCTGTTTAATTCAGCCCTTCGTACGGTTACCTGTTCGAGAATGGTTGCATATCTTTGTATACGCTCTTTTACCTGAGACTTTTGATTAAGAATAATAATAATCTCATTCTTATCATCCTCAATCTGTTCAAGCTTCTCAGCAATCTCAGCAGTAATCTCTTCATGCTTGGCAATCGCTACGCGTTGTCTTTCTTCCCCTTCAGCAAGGTCTTTTGCAAGTGCTTCCCTATCTGCAGTAAGCTTAACAATCTCTTCTTCCTTACTCTTGATACTTGAAACAACTGCTTCTATCTGGCTGTTATAATTATCTTCCATGGAAGTAGCACTGTTAATCTGCTCTTTAAGAAGCTTAATCTCACCCTCTAACTTCTCCCTAAGAAGCGTATTACTGCTATTCTCATTCTTTAATTTATCAATTGTTTCATTAAGAGACGCTATCTCTTCCTGAACCTCTTCATAACGTGCCTTACTGCTTTCATATTCTTTTTGAGCATCAGAAAGTTCATTCTCAGCTATGGTTATCTTTCCTTCAAGGTCATTTAATTGAGCCTTAACTGATTCATACTCTGCCAAGAACGAATTAATATCATATACTTTAAGTTCATCTCTTAATCTAAGATACTCTTTAGCAGTAGCAGACTGTTTCTCAAGAGGTCCAATCTGCTTCTCAAGTTCTGTAAGAATATCTTCAATTCTTATAAGATTCTGTTTCTCATCTTCTAATTTCTTTATTGCAGCATTCTTTCTTCTTTTGAATTTAACGATACCTACTGCTTCATCAAATAATTCTCTTCTATCCTCCGGTTTACCGCTAAGAATCTTGTCTATCTGTCCCTGTCCGATAATTGAATATCCTTCCTTACCGATACCTGTATCATAAAAAAGCTCATGTACATCCTTAAGTCGACAAGTATTTCCGTTAATAAGATATTCACTTTCTCCCGAACGATATACTCTTCTGGCAACTGTTACCTCTTCATAATCTATCGCAAGTGAATGATCAGAATTGTCCATGGTTATGGCAACATAAGCAAAGCCCTGCGGCTTTCTGTTCTCTGTTCCTGCGAAAATAACATCTTCCATCTTAGAACTTCTAAGCTGCTTAGCGCTCTGTTCACCAAGAACCCATCTTACCGCATCAGCGACATTACTCTTACCACTTCCGTTAGGTCCTACTATTCCTGTTATTCCATTGTGAAATTCAAATCTTAATTTGTTGGCAAAGGACTTAAATCCTTGTACTTCTATGCTTTTTAAATACATATTAACCCCTCTTTTGCATTTTTAATATAGCTCTGTATGCTGCGCTCTGTTCAGCAGCTTTCTTAGTTCTGCCTTCTCCCAGACCAAGCTTATCACCGTTGACATACACAGCCACCTTATATATTTTATTATGGTCAGGCCCCTCTTCTCCTATTACCTCATAATTAAGTTCGCCACTTTCCCCTTGCACCATTTCCTGTAAAATGGTCTTACTGTCTACAAATAATCGTTTATTCTTAATATCATTAAGCACAAAACCATGTATAAACTTCCTTGCATTATCCATTCCGCCGTCAAGATATATAGCACCTATAAGTGATTCCATGGCATCAGAAACAATAGATGCTCTGTTTCTTCCGCCTGTCAGTTCCTCACCTTTACCAAGTCTTAAATAGCGTCCAAGTGATATATCCTCTGCACAAAGTGCGAGTGTCGGTTCGCATACTATACTGGCTCGAGTCCTTGTCATATCCCCTTCCGGAAGCTTAGGATTCATATTATACAAAAACTCACTTGTCACGAGCTCAAGGACAGCATCACCCAAGAATTCAATACGTTCATTATATTCAACCTTCTGTGCACGATGCTCATTGGCATATGAGCTGTGCGTCAAAGCCACCTCAAGAAGCCCCTTATCATTAAATGTATAACCAATACATTCCATAAGTTTATCTAAGTTAGTTCCGTTCATACATTACCTCACCGATTTTGTACATATAAAAGAGCCCCATCGTTGTATCAGCTTGCTGTTACATCGTGGGACATCTTTAGCTATTATTAATTAATCGCTTTCTTTATCTGTTCTACCGCATCTCCAACAGAAACGATGCTTTCTGCTTCTTCATTATCAATTTGAATGTCAAATTCTTCCTCGATACCCATTATAATCTGAAATACATCAAGAGAATCAGCTCCTAAGTCATCAGTAAATGTTGTATCCATTGTTATCTCTCCGGGATCTACGTTAAGTACCTCTGCAATAATTTTCTGTAATTTTTCGAATTCCATAATTAAACTCCTTTCTACTCCTCGTCTAACAGATACTCTCTTATCTTTTCGTTAATCTGCTGTTCCTTAAAAGACGCTCCTTGTATTATAGAATTGGTTATCTCCTTCGCCTTAGAATTACCATGTGACTTAACAACAAGTCCGTTAAGTCCGAGAAGCGGCGCTCCTCCATGCTCACTGGCATCAAAAGATTTTAATGTTTCCTTAAGTGCAGGTTTAACTAAAAGTGCACCTAACTTAGTTCGAAGGTTCGTATAGAAGCTTCCTTTGATCTTCTTAATAAGAGTTGCTCCTACTCCCTCGTATAATTTTAATATAACATTTCCAACAAATGCCTCACATACGATAACATCAACTTCACCTTTAGGAATATCTCTTGCTTCGATACTTCCGACAAAATTGATATCCGTACAATTCTTGAGCAATGGAAATGTCTCTTTAACCAGTGCATTGCCCTTCTCTTCCTCAGCTCCGATATTCACTATCGCAACCTTAGGATTCTTAACGCCTACAACGTGTTCCATATATATGGAGCCCATCTTAGCAAACTGAAGGAGATGTGATGATCTGGCATCAACATTAGCACCACAATCAATCACCAACGACACACCTTTCTCAGTAGGGATAAGCGGTGCAAGAGGTGCTCTCTCAACTCCCTTAAGCTTACCCACAACAAGCTGTCCGCCTACAAGAATGGCACCGGAACTTCCCGCTGATACAAAAACGTCCGCCTTATGATTCTTCACAAGATTAAGAGCTACAACTATAGATGAATCTTTCTTTCGTCTGATAGCCATAACCGGCGGTTCTTCCGTAGCAATAACTTCACTTGCATGAACAACCTCTATACGACCTTCATCGTATGTATACTTGGCAAGCTCTGCTTTCACTACATCTTCTATACCAACCAATATAACCTTTATGTCAGGACGCTTGATAACCGCATCTACGGCACCTTTAACAATCTCAACCGGTGCGTTATCTCCACCCATTGCATCAACTGCAACAATAACACCTTCCATGACGTAAGTTCCTCCTTGTCGTATCTATGATTAATATACTAAAATGCTTCCACCATGTCAACCACATAATAGATTTTTATTTACCAAGAGATTCCTTCGAACTAACCATTACTTCCTGCTCGTAACACTTAAACATAGTATCTATATCATCCTTTTTCGGAGCCTTTGTAAGCAAGCTTACAACCGGAACAATCACAAGTCCGGCAAGCATTGCAAATGCACCGCAATTGATAGGTGACTGTAAAATTGCAGGAAAATAGCTCTTAAATAACATATTAAGAATCATTATTCCACAACCAAAAATAAAATTAACAACACATGCTGCCTTAGTTGTACGTTTCCAATAAAGACCATAAATGAATGGTGCAAGGAATGCACCCGCCATGGCACCCCATGATATTCCCATGAGCTGCGCAATGAATGTCACATTACTCTTATACTGAACAATTGCGATTACAACTGAAATTGCTATAAATACCACAATAAGGATTCTCATTATAAGCATCTGCTTCTTCTGACTCATATCCTTAACAACCGTACCTTTGATAAAATCAAGTGTAAGTGTTGAGCTTGATGCAAGTACAAGTGAAGATAATGTGGACATTGAGGCAGAAAGCACAAGAATAACTACCAATCCAATAAGTAAATCCGGAATTTCTGATAACATTGTAGGGATAATATTATCATATACAACTCCGTTAGAGGTATCGATTACATCACTAAATAATCTTCCGAAGCCACCGAGGAAATAGCAACCGCCTGCTACCACAAGAGCAAACAATGTAGAAATAATTGTTCCTTTATTAATCGCTTTCTCATTCTTAATAGCATAAAACTTCTGTACCATCTGCGGAAGTCCCCATGTTCCAAGTGAAGTAAGCAACACTACTCCAAGTAATTCTAGTGGTTGAGGTCCGAAGAATGAATTAAATGCTCCCGGCACATCAGAAACCGCAGGATCCTGTATCTGTGCAAGCCCACTAAGTGCCTCCGTAAATCCGCCATTCATCTTAAGAACCGCTGCAATAACAGCAACAATACCAAAAAGCATAATGATTCCCTGTATAAAATCATTAATTGCCGTAGCCATGTAACCACCTATAGTTACATATATACAGGTAAGAACTGCCATAATAATGATACATACGGAATAATCTATATCAAATGCCATTCCGAATATTCTTGATAAACCATTATATAACGAAGCCGTATATGGTATCAAAAATACGAACACTATTACAGATGCAATAAGCTTAAGCGGCTTACTGTTAAATCTTTTTTCAAAAAACTCAGGCATCGTAGATGAATTAAGGTGCTGTGTCATAAGTCTTGTTCTTCTTCCGAGCACAACCCATGCAAGCAAGGAACCGATTATCGCATTACCGATACCTATCCATGTAGAAGCAATACCGAATTTCCATCCGAACTGACCTGCATAACCTATAAAAATAACCGCTGAAAAGTATGAGGTTCCATATGCAAACGCAGTAAGCCATGGGCCTACGCTTCTGCCACCGAGAACAAACCCATTAACATCTGTCGCATGCTTACGACAGTATACTCCTACGCCTATCATAACAGCAAAAAATACTATCAGCATAATAACTTTAGCAATCATTATTTCATTCTCCCGTTTTATAATTATTATCTTGTAGTCTGTGATTCAACCAGACTCTGTCCACAATATATCTCACGAAGTCTTGGCTTCTCTATCTTACCTGTTGCATTTCTCGGAACCTCGGCAAATATAACCTTTCTTGGTCTCTTATATCTTGGCATCTCCATACAGAATTCATCAATATCTTTCTCCGCAAGCTTACCAACATACTCAGGCTTAAGTTCGATAATAGCTGCCGCTATTTCACCAAGTCTCTCATCCGGAAGACCAATTACCGCAACATCCTTTATAGCCTCATGCGCACGAAGGAAATCTTCTATCTGCACCGGATAAAGATTCTCACCACCTGATATAATAACATCCTTCTTTCTATCGACAAGATAGATAAATCCATCCTCATCCTCTCTTGCCATGTCACCTGTATAAAGCCATTCGCCCTTAAGAATTTCCTTAGTTGCTTCCGGATTATTATAATAACATCTCATTACACCGGGACCCTTAACAGCAAGCTCACCAACTTCTCCCTGTTTAACAGCTTCCCCGTCAGGTCCTACTATCTTAGTCTCCCAAAGATATCCAGCCTTACCAATAGCTCCTACTTTATGTATATTCTCTACACCTAGGTGAACGCAACCCGGTCCGATTGACTCACTAAGTCCATAGTTAGTATCATATTCATGATTAGGAAATACCGTCTTCCATCTCTTAATCAAACTAGGTGGAACAGGCTGTGCTCCCACATGCATAAGTCTTAACTGTGCAAGTCTGTATTCATCAAGGTTAACATCTCCCCTGTCTATCGCATCAAGAAGATCCTGTGCCCACGGCACAAGAAGCCACACAATCGTAACCTTCTCCGCTGATACTGCCTGTAATATCCACTCAGGTTTAACACCTCTTAAAAGCACTGCCTTACTTCCTGAAAGCAAGCTTCCGAACCAATGCATCTTCGCACCTGTATGATAAAGCGGAGGAATGCACAAGAACACATCATCCTTGGTCTGTGAATGATGATTCTGCTCTGTTCTGCATGAATTAATAAGTGCTTTATGCGAATGAAGTATAGCTTTAGGAAAGCCTGTTGTTCCTGATGAAAAATATATTGCCGCATCATCATCTTCATTTAAATCAACAGCCGGTGCAACAGATGAACAATATGAAACCAATTTGTCATAGTTATCTGAAAAACTCGGTGTATTCTGACCTACATAAAAATAATTCTTAACCTTATGAAGTCTTTCAAATACCTGCTCAACACGTCCGATAAACTCAGGTCCGAACACAAGCATATCTACATCTGCAAGTTCGAGACAATACTTTATCTCATCAGCAGTAAATCTAAAGTTAACCGGCACCGCAAGTGCTCCTGTCTTAAGAATACCGAAATAAATCGGAAGCCATTCAATACAATTCATAAGAAGAATAGCTACCTTATCCCCCTTCTTAATTCCTCTTGTCATAAGAAGATTGGCAAATCTGTTAGCTTTTACATCGAATTCTCTCCAAGTCATTTCGCGGCGATATTTCTCTCCGGGTGTTCCTTCAATAAGATTATACTCTCTCCATGTAACAGCTCTGTCAGGTTGCTGTTCCGGATTAATTTCAACCAAACTTATATCATTTGGATAAAGCTTTGCATTTTTCTCTAAAACCTCTGTAATTATCATAAGTTACTCTCCTTGATGCGACCAGTATTTTTTATTTTTCGCAATACAATATAGTATAATATAAGATTCGAAAAAATACAATATTTACTTTTATTCAAGGCATACTGATAAAATATACAAAAAAGCTGCCATCGGCATATTACCAATGGCAGTTTTCACTCAACGGAGATGATGGGATTCGAACCCATGTGCCCTGACGGACAACCTGATTTCGAGTCAGGCTCGTTATGACCACTTCGATACATCTCCCTGCTTATTTCCCGCCCCAAAAAGCACTATGGGAATCTGTACTTTTCAAAGCTATAGTACAGTATAAATCATGAAATTTTTTTAGTCAATATTTTTTAAGCTTTTATTCAAATCTTACTATCTCTTTTTTTAGTCTGCTAATTATCTTCTTTTCAAGTCTTGAAATATAAGACTGAGATATTCCCAGCATATCTGCAACTTCTTTTTGTGTCATTTCATTGCCGTCCTTTGTATTGATTCCGAATCTAAGTTGTACTATAAGTTTTTCTCTGCTACTTAGCTTATTAATTGCCCTGATAAGTAATTTTTTCTCTACCTCATCTTCGATATCACGATAGATTACATCTTCATCGGTACCAAGAATATCCGACAGTAACAACTCATTCCCGTCCCAATCGACATTAAGCGGTTCGTCAATCGACACCTCCATCCTGGTCTTACTGTTACGTCTAAGATACATTAATATCTCATTTTCAATGCATCTTGACGCATAGGTTGCCAGCTTGATATTTTTGACAGGATTATATGTATTTATTGCTTTGATTAAGCCAATTGTTCCTATAGAAATTAAATCTTCTACTCCAACACCGGTATTATCGAACTTCTTGGCTATGTATACAACAAGGCGCAGATTATGTTCTATAAGAACCGAACGTGCTGAGGCTTCATTCTCAGTCCCCAGGTCTGCAATAACCATTGCTTCCTCCTCAGGCTCAAGTGGCGGAGGCAGCACATCTGCACCTCCTATGTAATGAATATCTCCTTGATTCTCAAAAAGCCAATTTTTGAAACTTGGCACCATACGAAGTTTAAAACTGTTCGGCATTGCTATTTTTACTACCATAATTATTCCTCCCATCAAATCAATCAACTATATGTAAAATCATCTTGTAAGAATTCTCTGTCGACCCACTTTCTGTCGTAAGGAATCCTTCATATAAAGCAATACATGGTTTTACTAACTCTATTTCCCTAATATCATTTTTTATTCTCATCTTGTCCGCCGTAAATGTCACCAACAGCTTTCCCTCTGCTGTTCCGATGGCATGATACGGCACCATCCGAATACCGCTTAATAAATACAACCCCTCATTTACCGTCCCTGTCTTGTAATAATCATTTACAGCTTTCACAAAAGCTTTTGGTAAAAAATTAGAAACCGCTGAAAGCTCAGCCACATGCACTTCCTTACCCGAAATCGGTTCTATCAAGTGATTACCTGTATCATATAATCCGTTTATACTAACGCTTTCTCCCCTATAATACAGTGTAACTTCACACAAAAAACTCCCCTCGCGTCTCTTTTTATCAATAATCAGCATGATAAACTTCTCAACAAAACACGAAGCCAACGTCGCCGTTACGAGCACCTTCCACCATTCAACTCTTGCTCCGATGCAGAATGCATCCGTCATTCCCCCGATGACAAATGATACAAAATAGAAAATCAGCATACTACAAATATACTCTTTTATCCCTTTTCCTTTTTTGTAAAACACCACAAAAAGCGTCAATGCATTAACAATAACAGTAGAGAAAAATCTGTATTTTAGTACAAGCTGTTCATTACATACACATAGAATGCATAAAGTGGCAGAGCTAATCACTCCGGCAAACAGACATCTTAAGATAGAAGTTCTTTTTCTCAGAATACTTCCGGTTAATCTTAAGGCTGTAATATCTAACATCAGATTCATCAGAAAAATCACATCCAAATATACTTCGTAATACAAATCCCCTCCTTCGTGAATTCAACTCGCTAAGAACAAGCACATTATACGATATCCAAAATAAATTTTTTGTCGTTTTCTGAAAAGATATTCGTTTTTTCTTCATACATTTTCCGACAGTTTTTTGAATATGTTATCAAACCGGTCAGAACAAAGAGTTCCGCTTGCGGAACTCTCGCGCCGAGCGCGGTCGCTTGCGACAAACTTCCTCTTCGCGCGAGTGCGCATCCACGCGGAGCGTTTTTT
>JAFTJD010000036.1 GCA_017456585.1 Lachnospiraceae bacterium | reverse complement strand
TTCTTAGCCCACCCACACTTTTGGTTTAGCTTCCGCTGTTCTTCACTTTGTGAACCATTTCTACTTCTTAGCCCACCCACACTTTTGGTTTAGCTTCCGCCATTCTTCTCTTTCGTCCTCCCCCACAAGCTTTCTCTCCTCCGCTATCCGATAAAATAAGAAAAAGGTATCACGCCCGTGATACCTTTTTCTTATTCATGAGACATCGGGGATTCGAACCCCGGACAACTTGATTAAAAGTCAAGTGCTCTACCGACTGAGCTAATATCCCATAGCTGGGCTAGCTGGATTCGAACCAGCGAATGCAGGAGTCAAAGTCCTGTGCCTTACCGCTTGGCGATAGCCCAATATAATATGTCAGAAGGAAATACCCTGATAAAACAAATCGTACCTGAAACATAACAGGTACGATCTCACGTAAGAGGGTGGATACAGGGATTCGAACCCTGGGCCTCCAGAGCCACAATCTGGCGCGCTAACCAACTGCGCTATACCCACCACAAAATGTGCCTGAAGGGATTCGAACCCCCGACCCACGGCTTAGAAGGCCGTTGCTCTATCCAGCTGAGCTACAGACACATAGTAAAAATGATTATTAAAAATCAAAAGCGGGTGATGGGAATCGAACCCACGTATCTAGCTTGGAAGGCTAGTGTTCTACCATTGAACTACACCCGCGCATTGCTTAGTCGGGGTGACAGGACTCGAACCTGCGACCTCCTGATCCCAAATCAGGCACCCTAGCCAAACTGGGCCACACCCCGAGAGATTTCCCACACTTAAGCAGTGCAAGGGTTATTATATTGCATAGTTTCAAAATTGTCAACAGTTTTTTTTAATTTTTTTAAGTTTTTTTATCTGAATCCGCAAAACATAAATTTTCAAGTGGAATTCTACTTATTAATATGTTATAATGTTTTAGTTAATCAATACGTCGGAGGTATTATCAGTGAGCAATAGATTAAAAAAAGCAACACCCAAGAAAAGTACGCCAGCTTATTCTAACACAGGGACAGGCAAGAATTATCTTCTGATTCCGCTGTTTATTCTTATTGCAGTGGTTCCTTTAATAATGAAGCTTTACATATATGATTCCGGTTTGAGCAAATATGGTTGGTTCGCAGACACCAATTCTTCTGTGGACATTTTCCTTCATTCCAAAGCGGTTATGGTTATATTCTTAGCCGTAACGATGGCTTTTATTCTTGTTGTCAAACGAATTATGGGTAGCATGCCTTCACTCAAGAAGGAATATTGGTTATTCTTCCTGTTAGGATACGGAGCACTTACATTCTTATCCACAGTCTGTTCGGAATACAGAAGCTTCGGCTTTAGCGGAATTTATGAGCAATTTGAATCTGTGTGGGTAATCCTTTCCTATTGTATGATTACATTTTACACTTTTGTTGTTTTCCGTACAAAAGAAGATATTAAACCTATTAAAATCGCGTTTTTGATTCTGCTTGCAGCGATTTCGTTCATAGGCTTATCACAGTTTTTCGGACATGACTTTTTTGAAAGCACCCTTGGTAAAGCGTTAATAATCCCAAGCGAACACGCTAATCTTCGTGACCAGCTTTCTTTCTCGTTTTCAGGAAGTGCAAACAATGCCGTATACCTTACACTCTACAACCCTAACTATGTAGGTGTGTTTACTGCTTTACTTCTTCCGATTACACTTATATTTATACCTTTTTCCAAAAATGCACTTGCCAAGGCAGCATGGGGAGTTCTATCAATCCTCCTTTTGGTTTGTGCATTCGGTTCAGGCTCTAAGGCCTTCCTTATCGCATTAGTTGGTATCGCCTTTGTTGCCGTTATTATTTGCAGAAAATATTTTCTCAAGCATTATCTGCTTGTACTGATAACAGTCTGTACATTTGTTATAATAGTACGTGCCGCTTTCGCATATATGGGTATTTCTCCTATTGATTATGTCAAGAATGCACTTACTCTTAAAGAGGTGTCTTATCCTCTTAACGATATTGATATAACCGAAGATTCCGTTAAGGTCGTTTATAACAATGAGACTCTTCAAGTTAAATGTACTAATTCCAGCGGTTTCGTCTTCTTGGAATTTTACGATGAGAATGGTAATGTTATCGAATCAACTACCGGTGACAACAATATAACCCGACTTACTGACGAACGCTTTTCAAGCTTTTCGTTCAGCCTCTATTCAGGACAGAATGTTTTTCCTTATGTTGTAGGTATGCGTATTGATAATGCAGAATTTCTTTTTACCAACATTGAGGGGGAGGGATATACATATGTAACTCACCATTTCGAAGCGGACATGCTTATTGATTCCCCATCGGCTTTCCCGAATAAGTATAACAGACTTATGTCAGGACGTGGTTTTATCTGGTCTAAGTCCATACCGCTTCTTAAAGACAGCATAATCCTCGGAAGCGGCGCTGATTCGTTTTCATTGGTATTCCCGAACAGCGATTACGTGGACAGAACTAATGCGGGCTATGGTGATATCCTTATTACTAAACCTCATTCACTTTATTTACAGATTGCTATCCAGCATGGTATACCGGCATTTATATGCTTTATCGTTGTATGTGCATGGTATCTTTTACAATCACTTAAGCTTTATTGGAAAACAGATTTTTCCAATAAATTCCATTTGTTAGGCATAGCACTTATGCTTGGTGTAATCGGTTATCTGATTCTTGGTATCACCAATGACTCATCCATAACCTGTGCTCCGCTTTTCTGGATGGCACTTGGCCTTGGCTATGCAGTTAACCGTATAAATAAGGAAGATGTTGTTAAATAATTATCAAAATCGCTTGCCATATTTTCACTTCTATGGCATAGTATAAATTGTACATTACATATTAAACAGGAGGTCTACCACTATGAAAATTTTAGTTACAGGTGGCGCAGGCTACATCGGAAGCCATACTTGCGTCGAATTACTTAATGAAGGTTATGAAGTTGTTATCGTTGACAATCTTTACAATTCCAGCGAAGAGGCTGTAAGACGTATTCAGAAAATAACCGGTAAGACTGTAGATTTCTATAACGCTGACATCCGTGATGCCAACGCGCTTGACAATATTTTTAAATCACATACAATTGATGCTGTTATCCACTTCGCAGGTCTTAAGGCAGTAGGCGAATCAGTGGCTAAACCGCTTGAATATTACCAGAACAATATCGCAGGAACATTAACTCTCTGCGAGGTAATGAAAGCTAACAACTGCAAGAACATCATCTTCAGTTCTTCAGCAACAGTTTATGGAGATCCTGCTTTCGTTCCTATCACAGAAGAATGTCCAAAGGGTGTATGTACTAACCCTTATGGTTGGACCAAATGGATGTTAGAGCAGATTCTTACAGATTTACATACATCAGATCCGGAGTGGAATGTAATTCTTCTTCGTTATTTCAATCCTATCGGTGCACATGAGAGTGGTATCATGGGTGAAGACCCTAAGGGTATCCCTAACAACCTTGTTCCTTATGTTGCAAAGGTTGCTATCGGCAAGCTTGAATGCCTCGGTGTATTCGGTAACGATTACGACACTCCTGACGGAACAGGTGTAAGAGATTATATCCACGTTGTTGACCTTGCAGTAGGTCATGTTAAAGCTATCAAGAAGCTTGCAGACAAAGATGGCGTGAGCGTATACAACTTAGGAACCGGTAACGGCTACAGTGTTCTTCAGGTTGTTGAGGCCTTCGGCAAGGCTTGCGGACATCCTATCAAATACGAGATTAAGCCTAGACGTCCCGGAGATATCTCAACCTGCTACTGTGACCCTACTAAGGCTAAGAATGAACTCGGTTGGGAAGCTAAATACGATGTTGCCCGTATGTGTGAGGACACATGGAGATGGCAGTCACAGAACCCTAACGGATACGAGGGTTGCTAGTTAGCGCGGCAAAGGCAATTGATTACAGGTAAGTCTATATTAGGCACATATCAGAGAGGATGTTTCCCTCTAAGACACGCTCTCGCTCCGTGAAAAACGTAGCAGTACTAAACTCAGAAAACCAAATGAGGAGTAATGCAATACAGATAATCTCAATAATTGATTTATCTGATATGCATTACTCCTCATTTTTCTTCGTTAAGTGCTGACGTTTTTCAAGGGTCTTAACGGGAATACATCCTCTCTGATATGTGCCCTTATAAGATATAGCTCAAATCAGTCAACTGCCTTTGCCGCGCTAACTAGCAGCCCTACACTTATTATCTGTTACTGTACATCTTGTCGTAGTAATCACGATACTCACCTGAGATAATGGTCTCCCACCACTCTCTGTTATCGAGATACCACTGAATTGTCTTCTTAATACCATCTGCAAACTTAGTCTCAGGAAGCCATCCCAGTTCATTATGAATCTTAGTCGGGTCGATAGCATAACGCATATCATGTCCCTTACGGTCTGTTACGTAAGTAATAAGGCTTTCCGGCTTGCCAAGCTCCTTACAGATAATCTTAACTATGTCTATATTCTTCATCTCATTGTGTCCGCCGATGTTATATACTTCACCTACGCGTCCCTTATGGATGATAAGGTCAATTGCTTTACAATGATCCTCAACATATAACCAATCACGAACATTAAGTCCTTCACCATATACAGGAAGAGGCTTGTCATTAAGTGCGTTAGCAATCATTAAAGGAATGAGCTTCTCCGGGAAATGATATGGTCCGTAGTTATTAGAGCAACGGCTTATTGTTACAGGAAGTCCGTATGTTCTGTGATATGCAAGTACAAGCAAATCTGCTCCTGCCTTTGAAGAGCTATATGGTGAACTTGTATGGATAGGTGTTTCCTCAGTAAAGAAAAGGTCAGGTCTGTCAAGCGGCAAATCACCATATACCTCGTCTGTAGACACCTGATGATAACGCTTAATTCCATATTTTCTACAAGCATCCATAAGGACTGCTGTTCCCTTGATATTAGTATCAAGGAATACCTCAGGGTTCTCAATAGAACGGTCTACATGAGACTCTGCAGCGAAGTTAACTACCATGTCAGGGTGTTCTTCTTCGAAAAGCTTATATACTGCCTCTCTGTCTGTAATGCTCTCTTTAACAAATCTAAAATTAGGGTTATCCATAACCGGCTCAAGTGTTGAAAGATTGCCTGCGTATGTAAGACAATCAAGACATACAATACGATAATCCGGATATTTATTTAACATATGAAAAACAAAATTACTACCGATAAATCCGGCTCCACCTGTTACTATAATATTCATTCTTCTATTCTCCTTTTTATCTAATACAAACCATCCTGGTACTTTCCATCCAATACATCCTTAAGATACTGTCCGTACTGGTTTTTCTTAAGAACCTCATATACCTTAAGCACGTCTTCCTTGCTAATCCATCCATTAAGATAAGCTATCTCCTCAAGACATGCAATCTTACGATGCTGATGTGTCTCAACTGTTCTGACAAAATTAGTTGCATCCACAAGGCTCTCATGTGTACCTGTGTCAAGCCATGTAAAGCCCTGTCCAAGAAGCTCAACATTAAGGCAACCGGCTTCGAGATATATACGGTTAAGGTCTGTTATCTCAAGCTCACCTCTTGCACTCGGTTTAAGGTTCTTAGCATATTCAACAACTCTGTTATCATAGAAATAAAGACCTGTTACGCAGTAGTTACTCTTCGGCTTCGCAGGCTTCTCCTCAATTGAAACAGCCTTACCATTAGAGTCGAATTCAACTATACCGAATCTCTCCGGATCATCAACATAATATCCAAATACAGTCGCGCCCTTTCCGTTCTCAGCATTCTCTACAGCTGATTTGAGGCGTTTCTTAAGTCCGTGACCTGCGAAAATATTATCACCAAGCACCATAGCAGCCGTATCATCACCGATAAAATCTGCTCCGATTATAAATGCCTGCGCAAGTCCGTCAGGACTAGGCTGAACAGCATAAGAAAGCTTCACACCAAACTGGCTTCCGTCCTTAAGAAGCTCCTTAAAACGTGGTGTATCCTGCGGAGTTGAAATAATAAGGATATCTCTTATTCCCGCATTCATAAGCACTGACAAAGGATAATAAATCATCGGCTTGTCATAGATTGGAAGCAACTGCTTCGATGTTACCATTGTAAGCGGATAAAGTCTTGTACCCGAACCGCCTGCTAAAATTATACCTTTCATCGTCTTCCTTATATAGTTCAATTACCTATCTATGATTACTGAACTATACTTTCCTTTCTTTTTATTTGTATTACCAGCCATTTGCAAAACTATCCTACCAATTCCGGCTTGTTTATTGCAAGCAGAAATTTGTAATATAGTTTTGCAAATGCCTATAGTTTTATCTTAAATATAATCTTATTAATTATATTATATATATTATAAAAGGTTGCGTAAAGTAACCTTCAAGTGTTTTTTTTAATTTTTCCCTTTTTTTGCAATAAAAATTCCCGCATCCTTTGTTATTTTGAAGCCATATAACATTTTTTTCTCTACAAATGCCTTAAATTCCTTATATTTCTCCAGTAAATATTGATTTTGATTTCCGTGGCAGGACAAAATATAATCTATAAGAGGTTCGGACTTATCTATTATTATTGCATCTTCATATCTGTGACATTCAATTTCTTCAAATGCATTTCGTAAAATATCCTCGCCATTTTCAAGTCCAAAAATATCCGAAAGATTCCTTGCAGCCAATACAATTCTGGCATCAAATGCCTGCACAAGCCCGGTAATTTCCTTCATATGCTCGCTACCATATGTGCTACAGATGAATTTCCCGCCTTGTTTAAGGACACGTTTCACTTCATTGCAGACTTTGGTCACGTCCTCACAATAAAACAACACATGATTAGCTATAACCATGTCAAAGCTTGCATCCTCATAAGGCAATTCATGGCAGTCGCATATGTCAAAAGAAAATATTCCCCTGGCATCAGCAATACTTCTTCTGGCATCCCTAACCATTCCTTCTGAAACATCCGTCAGCCAAACTTCCACATTATCTACAAGCCTGTCACTGTTCTCACTCCATAATGCACCGTTGCCGCAGCCTATCTCCAGTATTCTCATACCCGGTTCTATGTTGCACTGCTCATACACCCACGGAAACCACCCTTGTTTATTAGTGGAATAATCCCTATGGAGACGTATTCTCGCAGATATGTTGCCCGCATTCTGATATTGGGATTTGAGACTTTTCTCCATACCTGTCAGGTGAATAAGCTCCAGCATATTACTCCAATCAAGCTGATGTTCCTTCTCGATAAGCTCAACTGTACCATCTATTGCCTGCGCCACCAGCTGCATCTGTTCAAGCTTATCCTCAACAAGCTTCTTCTGCAGTTTAAGCGCATTAAGCATAAAATGATAGTCAATAGTATCTATGGACATCTCTTTAATATCATCAAGTGAAAATCCCAAATATTTAAAAAGCAATATCTGCTGCAGCTTTGCAAAATCCGAATCCGTATAGAATCTGGCACCTGATTCATTCACATAAGATGGCTTTAATATATTCTGATTATCGTAAAATCTAATAGTTCGTATTGACACACCCGCCATCTTTGCGAACTGTCCCGAACTGTAGTAGCCTTCAAGCTTCATAAAGTGACCTCTTCCTTCTTTCTCTGATGATATGGCGTCTCATAAGATTAGTTTTATATTTCCATTGAATTCAATATATCGGCATAACTTACCAATGTTACATTTCCCATTTCCCTGGCTTTCTCAATGCACCCTTTTGTAAAACCTGATTTTGAGAACACATAATAATGCACTTTCGTATAGCGGAACAACTGACTACGAGTGATCAGCGTTTCAAGAACGTCTAAATCTACATTTTCATTTCTCCACTTGCATTCAGCAAATAAAGCACACTCACTATCCTGTTCACCCATTATATCTATTTCTGTCTGACTTTTTTGTATCGGATCGTTTCCCCACCAACGCCCTAAGGAGACAAACTCGATTTGAGATTTTCCCGCAAGGAGTTGCTTCCATAAATACTGCATACAAATCTCTTCAAACACTCTGCCCATGTAATTCGACAGTTGTGGTTCAATTCGTTTATAGACCATATCTGCAGCACCTCTCGCAATAACAGAATTGTTATCCAATACAAATCGATACCAAAAATAAAACATATTATCTTCTATGGAATAAATAGATTTCTTAGATGCCTTTTCTCCATATGGTGTTTCTTTTTTTACTATGCCAAGACTCATCAAATTTTTAAGATAATTAGAGCATACATTAGTATCCTCTCCGACCTTTGATGAAATCTCCGACATACGCGTATGTCCCGTTGCAATTGCCGTTATAATTGCCGTATAAATTGCCGGTTCACGAACCTCCTGTTTCAGAAGATTAACGGGTTCTTCATAAAGCAATGACATAGGATTCAAATATGTGTTTTTAATATTTTCTTCAACACTTAACTTATCACTCATTTGAAGAAGATATTGAGGGGTACCTCCTACAATCCCATAAATTAAAGCTTTATCTTCATCTGACATATCACAAAAGTATCGGCAACTTTCTTCGAAATCAAATGGTAAAATCTTCATCTGAGCAGTCCTTCTGCCATAAAGGGGGGATTTATATGCCAACACATTATCTTCCATATACGACATAGATGATCCACATAATATTAGCATCAATTTCGATGTATCTTTATATTTATCAATAAGTAATTGTAATGTAGATGCCAAACTCTTAGATGAACGCGCTACATACGGATATTCATCGACTGCAAGAATAATACGTTCTTTTTCTGCCAACTCAAATACATACTCTAAGGCAACCTGAAATGACGAAAAAGTTGTTTCCGTCTGAATACCACTGCTAAATTCGATAATACTTTTACTAAGGTTTTCGAGATTTTGCTTCTCATTACTCTCAATCCCCATATAGTAAATAGCTTTCTTATCCTCAATAAATTTCTTAATAAGTTCCGTCTTGCCAACGCGACGCCGTCCATAGATTACTGCAAATTCAAATTTATCTGATTTATAAAGTTTATCTAATGCTGTTAATTCTCTATCTCTGCCTATGAACATTGAGCCACCTCCATATCTATACCTATATATATACTATAATACTCATGTTTACTTTAGTCAAGTATAAATGACTAATTTATACTTGACTAATTTTTTTATTAATTATTACAGCTTACCGCTTACCTTAATACCAATCGCGAATAGAACAATGTGTTTATAAAAATAAAAACAGCCACATCATTTTGACGTGAACTGTTTTGTTACTTTATGCTGATGTCTATTATCAACCTAACCCATATAAACTACCCTTGTAAAATATTCATAGAGATTATAGCCATCCCATATCAAATCAAAATCCATCGTTTTACCAACCGGAACGATTCTGTCTACTCCTTTAATGCCTGCCGTAATTAATGGTAAGAAAATCTCCTTGTCTCCAATGTAGGATAAGGTCTGGCACCTCTTGTCATTACAGATATCCCTAAGCTCCATAATATCCCTACAGCAGTCATATTCAAAGAAATATCCCGAATTATCCTTTATGTCCATTATGTCAGCAGTCAACTCAGAAATGCTCATTCTGACAATCAAATTATCCGGCATAAGCTCTTTCTTTACATCACCTTTAATAGCCGCAAGCTTGTACGCACTGGCAAGCTTGCTGACAGCCTGTGCTCCGCCAAGGTCATAATTAAGTGCCGACACCACCTTATATAATTCTGTCCAGAATACTTCCTTCGCTTCAGAAATATTCTCGCCCATCCACACAACTAATCTGGGTGATGTACATGCATTCTGGTCTGTCAGATATGTATCGTTGTAGAAATCCCTAGCCACTGCCGCCTTATTCTCCATCATAAGATAATCGTCAGCATTAATAACTGCGAATGAATATCTGTCTGCAAAGGTTACCTCTATGGCTCTGGATGGCAGTTCCGACTTACGAAGCTCATTAATTGTCGCATCTCCACCCCATATAGCACGAACATCTGCTAACTCGGACAACTCATCATTAATATTCTTATCATGTCCATACTGCACAAGAACTATATAAGCCCTTACATCTACTACTGGCGCTACTGATTCTGCCGCCGCTGCTACTTCCGCTTTCATCGGCTTCACATAATCTCCCGCATCCAGCACCTTATTCAACGCCCTGTTAATAATTCGAACCTGTTCAAAATCTTTCGAAGGAATTCTAACCACATTTGCATTACCGCACAGAAGTCCTGTAACCAAGGAATACGCATAATTAACAGGCACATTGGATGGTGCAATATGAAATGCGACTCCTCTGCCCAGTCTATACAATCCGTCTTTATCACTCTTATCAAATCTCTTTTTCAGGTTCTCTACCGATGCCCTTCTCATCCAGAATGCCAAAGTCACTACATCCGGATATTTCTTTGCCTCCGAATCAGTCAATAGCTCCTTAGACACTGCATTTAGAAATTCTATAACTATATCAGAAAACGGTTCCAACGCAGGAACTGTTTGCATATTCAATAATAATTCCTTGTTTCCTACGCAAAAAGAGAGTTTATCAATTGAATTTTGCTGCATATGTATCGCTGCACCCCCTAATCTCTGCGTTCTTCAAACGTCCGAATATCTTAAAATACTTACCCTGTCTTCCACATGGGCAATCATCTTCTCCCAGAATCATTCCTTCATCTTCCGTCAAAAGACTATGTCCCGGATAAGACTCCGGAAGCATGGAGACAACCTGGATAATTCC
>JAFTJD010000035.1 GCA_017456585.1 Lachnospiraceae bacterium | reverse complement strand
GCTTAACAACAGACTGGCACGGAAGGTTTTCTTTGCATGCCTGGAAATATGATTTTTTAATCCAAACATTAAAATCCCCACAAACGCAGTAATGGGGCGGGATTCACAAGAATCCCACCCCAACTATTGACAAAGAACCAAAAAAGACACCTCACATCAGTATTTCTACTGATAGTGAAATGTCTCTCTATCTTTTCAAGGATTGTTCATCATCGGGAACAATCCACACAGTCTATGCTTTATTCTTATCATAAATGCACAGAAGTCCTTTAAGAAGAAGGTCCTCATCAAGTATTACCTCTTGCTTACAGAAAGGAACTATTGTCTTCGCCAGACCACCTGTCGCTACAACCGTAGCCTTCTCTCCGAGTTCCTCTTCCATTCTGGTAATAATTCCGTCAACGCACGCCGCATTTCCGTTGATAATACCGCTTCTTGTACATTCTACCGTGTTCTTACCGATAACTCTCTTCGGTGCTGCCAGCTCAATACTTGATAACTGTGCCGCCTTAGCTGTAAGTGCATCTAATGATGTACGGATTCCCGGAAGAATCATACCTCCGATATAGTTCTTATTCTTATCGACCACACATACGGTAGTTGCTGTTCCCATATCGAAGATAATAAGCGGTGTAGGATATTCGCTGATTGCGCCAACTGCATCGGCTATCAAGTCACTTCCCACCTGCGCCGGATTATCCATAAGAATGTTCATTCCGGTCTTAATTCCCGGCTCCAACACCATAATTTCTTTAAACAGAATCTTCTTAACTGCCAGACGCACTATCTGAGTAATCTGTGGAACTACCGAGCATATAATTCCGCCCTCAAGCTTAACCGGCTCAATCCCATAGATATCAAGAACATTCTTTATCATAATAGCATATTCAAGCTCTGTTTTACTTCTGTCAGAAGACAAACGCTCAATAAAATATGTCTTTTCTTTATCAATACAACCAACCACAATATTGGTATTGCCAATATCTATCGCTAAAATCATGTTTTTCTCCTCACAATAATATCACTGCTAATTCTATTTATACGATTTATTTCTTAAATGTAATTACTCTTGCCTTATATAACGCAAATCCTACCGCACCTGTAACAATAGTTGATGCAAGCATTTCAAACACTGCGTTAATTCCAACGAATCCACATATAAATGCTATAACATTTTTACCACCTACAAGCCCTTTTATGTACTCAGTATTACCAAACATCAAAAGAAGGGCTGACATAAAAAATGCCGTATTTAAAAATGCTGCAAAAAAACCTGTTACTGCACTAGATATTGAAACGTTATTCTTAGTGCATTTTCTCATAAATGAAAAAATATATCCCAATAAAAATCCATCAAGTGTTCTTGGTATAAATCTCTGTAAAAATGCAAGTACCGGGTTAATATCAAATAAAATTGCACCCATTGCACTGACTCCGCCTACACCGATACACTGTAAAAAGCTTGTAAGTCCAAATACTGCACCTGCAATAGCTCCACCCACAGGTCCGAGTGTAATGGCACAGATAGCTACCGGAATCATATTAAAGCTGATAGCTAACGGTCCGATGTTAAGATATCCGAGCGGTGTATATGCCATGAGTAAAAGCACGCCCACCATAAGTCCCAGTATCGTAAGTTGTCTTGTTGAATCCTTTGTGTTACTTCTTTTAGTTGTCATTGTTCTGCCTCCTTGTTATTATTCTCTCTCGAGATACAATACTTAAGCGTGAAAATAGAATTATTTCTTTGCGATATTATCGCGGATTGTATTAAGGATCTGTACTGCAGTCTCCTCCTTGCTAAGCAATGGAAGTTCTGTCTCCATATCCTGTGTAATCAGAGTCACCACATTAGTGTCACCTGCAAATCCGGCTCCCGGTACTTTGACGTTATTCGCCACAATCATATCCAGGTTCTTCTTCACAAGCTTTGCTCTGGAATTACTTAACATATTCTCGGTTTCCATGGAGAAACCGCACAGATACTGGTTCGCACTCTTATGCTCACCAAGATATTTAAGAATATCATCCGTACGCTCAAGCTCTATGCTCATAGCATCATCTGACTTCTTAACCTTTTGATCACTGACTGTTGCCGGTCTGTAATCAGCAACTGCAGCTGCCTTTATCACTATATCCTGCTCAGGAAACGCATTGGTTACCGCCTCAAACATATCCCTTGCAGTCACGATATCTATTGTATTAACAAACATAGGCTTCTCTATAGAAGTCTTGCCTGAAACAAGTGTCACATTCGCACCTCGATATGCTGCAACCTTTGCAAGTGCATATCCCATTTTGCCCGACGAATGATTAGTAATATATCTTACAGGGTCTATGGACTCCTGTGTCGGTCCGGCTGTCACAAGTATATTCTTACCTGCCAAATCCTTCTCATATGCGACTTCCCTTATAATATATTCGAGAAGCACCTCCGGCTCCGGCATCTTACCGGCTCCGACATCCTTACATGCAAGCATACCTACTACCGGCGCAATCACCTCATAATCATAAGATGCCAGCTTCTTAAGGTTATCCTGTACGATAGGATTCTCAAACATCTGTGTATTCATTGCCGGTGAAATAATTTTCTTACACTTACATGCCATTACGGTTGTTGTAAGCATATCATCGGCTATACCGTTCGCAAGCTTACCTATCACATTGGCTGTCGCAGGTGCTATCATTACTGCATCTGCTTTCTTTGCAATAGAAACATGCTCTACGCTAAATTCAAAATTCCTGTCAAAAGTATCAACGAGGCACTTTGTACCTGTCAAGGTTTCAAATGTAATCGGATTAATAAAATTAGTTGCGTTCTTTGTCATAAGTACATGAACTTCAGCATGAAGCTTCATAAGCTTACTTGCAAGAGTCGCAATCTTATATGCTGCTATGCTTCCTGTCACTGCAAGAACTACTGTTTTTCCTTTTAACATATGTGCCTCCTATCCTTGAGCCGGATTATTTCTTACATTCCAAACAATATCACAACTACTTGACATATGTCAAGTAGTTGCGATGCATTCCATCCCACTAATCAAGGTGCATATTGGGGATGATGTACTCTCATCAAACCCTCAAAAAATGTCAGCACCAATGTTTTTTAGTTAAAGCGACGTAGTGCTAAACACATATGCCAAATGATGTTTTCCTCTAAGACACGCTCTCGCTACGTGAAAAACGTAGCAGTACTAAACTCAGAAAACCAAACGAGGAGTAATGCAATACAGATAATCTCAATGATTGATTTATCTGATAAGCATTACTCCTCATTTTTCTTCGTTAAGTACTGACGTTTTTCAAGTGTCTTAACGGAAATACATCATCTGGCATATGTGTAATTCACAGTATTGGTTTAACTAAAAAACATTGGTGCTGACGTTTCTTAAGTGCTCTAATATAAGTACATCATCCCCAATATGTAGTTATCCTATGCAAGTACCGGAAGTACATACTGCCACTCCATATCCGGAGCAAGGTAGAACTTTGTATATCCAGGCTGGTTATAGCAGTTATTCTGCCATGCAACAGCCGCACGGTACATTGTATCATGCATAAGTGTAAATAACTTATGTGTTGTAATCTCTGTATTAGTGTAAATACGAACTGCTGTGTTATCTTCTTTTCTAAGAATTAATTCTTCTCTCCAGTCACCGAAAAGGTCTGCTACGAGACAAGGGTTACCCTTAGTTCCGTTATTAGTTGCCATACCCTCAGGTACAAGCATAGCACCATGTGTAATGTCGTTGATTACACCCTTATGTCCTGCGAAAAGATTAGCACCATCAGTTACCTGTGTTGAAAGGTCTGCTGCCCAGTTAATCTTTGCATTAGTACCAATCGGTTTCTGCTCAAGCACATTACCGTGAACATCTCTCATAGCTGTACACCATGTCTGAAGACCACGTACACCAGGAACAACGTGTCCTATCATACAACGTCCGAGATCCTTCTCAGCATACTCGCCGTATCTTACCACACCTGTTTCTGCATCACGAAGTGCATATCCGTAAGGAGCAGCCTTTGCACCCTCGAATACGTTAAATATCTCAAGACCCGGCTTATCAGGATCAATGTTAGCAACATGCATTGCATCACCATGACCGAACTTAGCCCATGTCTTACCATCCGGAAGATATCCGTAGCTTGAATATAATACACTTCCGTCATGATCGATAACGGCTGCACCATAGATAATCTCCTGACATCCGTCACCATCAACATCTGCTGTTGATAAGCTGTGGTTACCCTGTCCTGCAAGGATACCATATACAGGATCAAGACCCTGTGCTGCATGTGCGTTATCCTTAAACGGATTATTCATCGGTACCCAACCACTATCAACGCTCCAGTATTCCTCTAACTTGTTATTAAAGAAGCTGTATGCTACAACTGTTACTCTTGTATAGTATCCACGACAGATAATAAGGTATGGTCTCTCACCATCGAGGTAAGCTACACCTGAAAGGAATCTGTCTACACGGTTACATGGCTCAATTCTTGGAAGTGCGTAGTCAGCCCACATAAGACCATCATCTTCACGACCGAATTTGAAACGAATTGTCTCCATTTCTTCACCATCACCACTGAACATGGTAAGATACTCAGGTCCTTCATATACAAAACCTTCGAAATCTCTAAGATTGTTACGCTGACTTCTTGAAGGAGCAAATACATCCATAAAGTAATCAACTAATTCTTTAGCATCGCTCTCGTTAAGCGGATATGTATACTTAGGCTCAATCTCGAAGCACTCCTCAAGTGTCTTAGGCCATGTGCCATCCACTACCATCGGATGCTCTGTCCAGCCCATAAATACCTTAACCATATGGTTGTAGTAATCTTCTGCGCTGTTCTGATAATTGTCATCATGACTATATCCTGCATCAATATCTTCCTGAAGCATAGTGATGTATTTCTCATCCTTAATGCTTCCGTCAGCATTGTAACGTGTCATCTTAGTGCCGGGAGCTGTCTTAACAGCCATCTCAGCCTTACCGTCATTATTAAAATCAAATACCATGAACTGTGTATAATGTGCACCTGCTCTGATATTAAGACCTAAATCAAGTCTCCAAAGAAGTGTTCCGTCAAGCTTATAACAGTCAACAAAGCACTTACCTGTATAACCCTTCTGTGAAACGTCCTTCGCATTAGAAGCATCCCATTTTACAAAATATTCGTACTCACCATCACCATCGATATCACCAACGCTCATATCGTTAACATTGTAATGGAACTCTTCTCCTCTTGGTGTTACACCCGGAGCCGGAATCTGCATAGGAATCTCAATGTAATTATCTCCGCTTACAAAGCCCTTAGCCTCTGCACATTTCTCCTGCTCTACGCCGTCTACGATAGCTGCAACCTGATATTTGTCTTCCATAGTACCTGTTGCATCAAGGTAGTTAGTACTGTCAGTAACTACTGCAATCTTCTCGCCGTTCTTATATACTGCGAAATCTGCACCTGTCATACCTGTCTCGCTGTAGCCCTTAACTTCATCGAGCATAAGTCTCCAGCCAAGGAACATACCCTTATCTGCCTTTACAACAACAAGACCTCTTGTAAGCTTCTCAAGCTGCTCGTTAAACACCTTCTTCACAGCAGTTCTAAGTACCGGTGTGCACTCTGTCTCTTTGCCGCCTACTACAGCTGCAACCTTAAAATAATGTGGAATATGTGTAGCCTTCTTAAGTGTGTACTCACATTCCTTTACATCTCCCATGCATTTGTAAACCATTGTAGGAATATCTTTATCAGCCCAGTAAACCTTATACGCTTCTGCACCGTCTACTGCATCCCAACCGATTGTAACACATGTGTCTTCTAATTTTAAAACCTTTAAGTTCTGTACCATAATGGTCCCCCTTCATGAATTTTTATTATCTTTTTTGCGGCTTGCACATCTCAAATCCGTCTTCGACGGCTTTTCGCTGAGGGCTTTCGCCCTATACTGCCGCTCGCATAAAGTATCTTCCACAAGCAAGCTTGCTAGAATACTTTATGCAATCGTCATTGCATGCCTCAATAATATCATGTTTTTTTTGAAATTCCAATGGTCTATATTATAAAATTTTCAGACCTGCTCTCGCCATCGCACCTTCTTTAACCGTTTTATCCATAAAAGAAAGTCTAAGCCTCTGTGCCATACGTTGCTCTTCTTTCGTCGCCTCATAATTGACACTATATCTAAGCTTCATATATATTCTGCTTACATTGGAGAGAATCACACCCTTGTCAGGATAGATGCTTTCCATCCTATTAGCATAATCAGTAAGGGTTTCACCCTCCTCTATAGGATGTCCCGCATGTTCAAGAATCCAGAGTATCATCCACATATCAAGTCGTACTCTTTCTTTTGCAGATGCTTTTTCATAATGTCTCCAGAATCTTCTTTCGCTTATCTTTAGATATGCAACATAAATAATTATCATAACTATCAATCCTAATGCAACATACCTAATAATTTCTTTTGTAGGCAGAGTATTATCTTCCTCTTCTTCCTCCGGAATAAGCTCCTCTTTCTTAGGTTCTTCCTCCTTCAGTTCTTCTTCCTCTGTCTCTTCCTCCTCGGGAAGCTCTTCCTCCGGTTCTTCTTCCTCTGTTCCGGTATCGTCCGATTCTTCCGGATTCTTGTTGCTGTCATTCTCTTTATTCAAAAGATGTTCCGGTAAATCCCATTCCTCATAAAGCAAGCTACTATTTCCCGAAGTCGGCTCAAAGGTAAGCCAGCCCACGCCTTCAAGATAACACTCAATCCATGCATGTGCCTGATTATTTTTTACAGAATAGTTTCCATGCTCTTCCATATGCATGATATTTAACAGATATCCCTGCACATATCTTGTAGGAATTCCCACACACCTTCCGAGAATAGCTGCCGCCGATGCGAAATATGTACAATATCCCTTCTTTGATTCATGAAGGAAATATTCTACTACATCTTTCCCTTTAGGAACGCTACCCGGCGAGGTTGTATACTCATACTCCGAAAGATATTCGATAATCGCCATCATCTTATCGTAATCATTAGTACAATCCTTAGTTATATCTTCTGCCAACTTATATGTCGCTTCGGATATACTTCCCGGCACTCCGCAATAGGCGTCTCGGATATAATCTGCCCTCTGCCTAAGCTCCGCTTCAATATTAACTCCCCTCGGAAGCTCTATCTCCGCATAATCAGAATTGACCGCTCTTCTAAAGAGAGTGTACTCTTCTTCTGAAATGGTGCTGTACTTATATTGGCACTGACTTCTGATAAACTCAAGTGCATGCTCTGAGCTTCTGTTTATCGCAAAATAATTAAGTGTGTATCTGGTATCACCATTCTGGTTCTTGGTAAATTTAATATTATCACCGGTATCATCTATTTTTCCTTTATTGGCTTCCGGTGTAACTACCATAGTCTTCGCCGGTCGGAATAACGATGATGTGTATATACTGTCATATTCAACTTCCAGCTTCCTTGAACGAATATATAACATGTTTGTCTTTTTCAATATCCCGGCTCTATGTAATGCATACATAAATTCTACAGTATCTAACTCATATTCCTTGAATACACCATCATACTCCGTATTTGTAGGGCTGTTTTTCCAACCTTTACCCGTATAATCGCTCTTTATATTTCCAACAAGGTATATGTTTTCTTTATTACCCAGCATATTAAGCTTAAGCGCTTCATTATCAATAGTAATTTTATCTCCATAGATATTGGCAGAATCACTGTAACCGCTAAATCCTATGTCGAATTCCAGTATATCGTCTCCTGCATGTATAAGTCCGTTAATCCAGATTTCAAATGTATCGGTAACGAACTCTACAACTCTCTTTAACCGTTCCCACTTAAACGGTTCTTTGATGTACGGAAGAAATGATAAGAAAAGCACCATTACCAACACTACCGGTGACAGAAAGAACATCTTCTTGTTACGCTTTTCTTCTTTTCTGTAAAGTATCCTGTCTCTGACTTCCGCGATTACCATAATAAGCTCTGCCGCAAGGCAAAACATTACCTGTCTAACCGGGAAAAGCTTCATATACAGAATAACAAACATCGCTCCCCAGTACCCTATACAGACTAACAATCTAAGTACAAAAAACTGCTGCGATATATATACTGCTATTCCGATAAGCAGAATCAGACCTATTACCCGTATGTCTTTATTGGTTGTTATATATTCAAAGAAAATCTCCCAATTCATCCAAGCGACGACTGCCCCGACTGCCAGCACCACGCCAAAGAATATGTAGAGTTTAGGATTCTTAGCCAAAATTTCAACCACAAAAATCCCTATAACCTCAAGTAACGCAAGCACAAAAACAAAGCCCATGCTAAGGTTTGTTCCCATAAAAATCTTAAGCTGTATAGCCACTGCAGTAAGTATTGCAACAGACAGGAACATGGGGTATGCCCGTTTTTCAAACCTTTCTGTTAAGGACATCTCCTACCTCCTGTTCCGATAAGATTCTGGTAACTCTGACTCTCACACCGGTTTCCCATAACTCATCTTTCTGCTCAGTATCGCCTATGTATATAATCTCAACCTGGCTTCCTTTGGTCGCCAGTTCGGTTGCCACCCTCATAAGCTTCTCTGTAAGTGAATGTGTAACTACTACTATCTGCGCATAGAAACTTCTTGCTTCCTCCAAAAGCATATCTTCGCATTTAATATCTGCATTAAATAATGTTTTGGCACATTCGTCGTAAAACTTATCCATTCCCTGCTTCGAATAAACCGGCAGCACCTGTACCTTTCCGTTACAAAACATTGTATTTACCGTAATATTTCTACGATACAAATAATAAGCTATTCCAAGACTTGCTTCTATTATCTTATCTTCAACAATTATTTTCTCTGCTCCATGAAGTCCCGTAAATGAAAAATCACTTATCATCAATATTTCCGGATTAGACTCGTCTATATATTTTCTTGTAAAAAGCTCTCCGCCTTTAGCACTTGCCTTCCAGTTAACTGCCTTAATGCTATCTCCCACAACATAATTTCTAAGCTCAACATCAGGAAAAACCTCTTCTTTTTTTATGTTGTTAAGATTAGTCAATCTGTTGTATTCCTCTGCCTCAATAAAAAGATTATCGTACTCCGGAATTCTTGGATGCGCCTTTATAATTATTGATTTAGGAAATCTGTACGTCACTTTAAACAAATGAAGGAAATCCATTATCTCTACTCTATCAATACCGACACTGTATTCCCCTCTGTATTTAGGCACAATAAATGTCTCCCATTTATATGACTGTCCCGGGGTAAGGCTGTAATTAGATTCCAGCTTTATGTTCTCAAGCACGGAAAGCTCATCAAAAAAGCTCACATTAACACTCGTGTATGTAATAAAATCCTGATTAGAGAGCACGAAATTATAAGGTACTTTTTCAGATTTTACAAGTACCCTTTTGCCTATATCCTGATATATCTTAAATCGTCTATACACGTAAAATAAGTACAAACCGGACAATACCGGTGCACTCCATACCATATAAAAAAGTGTATAGCTTATGGTGCCCCCGCGTATACCCGAAAGCACTGCGGTAGCAATCATAAGCACCACTAAAACTATTCTGTTTCTAAGCATAGCTCTCCTATCTTGGCATCTTTACTGTCTTCTTGATGGATGCCAGTATCTCCTCGGGTTTCTGCTTGGCTACTCTTGCCTCGACCGACAACACAAGTCTGTGTGCTGCCACGGGTATCATAATTTTAATAATGTCATCAGGGATAACATAGTCTCTGCCGTCAATATATGCAGAGGCCTGGGCCGCCCTTATCATTGCCATGGTTGCTCTCGGACTTAATCCAAGAGAAATTTTCTCATTCTTTCTTGTAGCCTCTACTACTTCAACGATATATTTCTGAAGGTCCTCATGTACAGTAACATTCATTATCTCTTCCTGCATCTTAAGAATCTCTTCCTTGGTTGCTACTGCTTTTACCTCTTCTACGTTTATTCCTTTAAGCTTTCGTTCTATCATCTGCTGCTCTTCTGTAGCTGTGGGATAGCCGAGTGACAGCTTCATCATAAATCTGTCAAGCTGTGCTTCCGGAAGATTATATGTACCAAGGAAATCAACCGGATTCTGTGTCGCTATTACCATAAACGGTTTATCAAGCGGATAAATAACATGATCAACTGTTACCTGCTTCTCCTCCATCGCCTCAAGAAGACTCGCCTGCGTCTTAGGAGATGTACGGTTTATCTCATCTGCAAGAATAATATTATGCATAACTGCGCCCTTCATATATTCAAAGGCACCATTTTTCATGTTATATATAGATACACCTGTGATATCTGACGGAAGTGTATCCGGTGTAAACTGAATTCTGCCAAAATCCGCATCTATGGATTTAGCCAGTGCATTGGCAAGCGTTGTCTTACCTACTCCCGGAACGTCCTCCAAAAGAAGATGTCCTCCTGCCAAAAGTGTGATAACCGCCAGTTCAGCCTTGTCTTCCTTTCCAACAAGCACCTTATTAATCTGTTCAAGAATTTTCTCTACTGCTGTCCTCATATTTACCCTCCAATACTAAAATAACCCTGCTTATTACATTTAAAATATTCCTTCTAAATGACGTTATAATTTAGTCTAACAAAAAAAACCTTCTTCTTCCATTGACAAAAACCACAAAAAATATGATTACCTTTGTAGATATATAATAAGTGGCTGTCGCAAAACCACCTGAAACATCTGTCTTTTGGTCATTTTGCAACAGCCACCAATATTTTATAAACTCTTAACTGCAGCTACTACATTATCAACTGTAAAGCCGAATTTCTCGAATAATTTGTTCTGTGGACCACTAGCTCCGAAGCCCTTCATTGTTACATATGCTCCGTCAAGTCCTACGTATTTACCCCAACCGAAATCGCTGAGCGCTTCGATTGCTACTCTCTTACGAACTGCCTTCGGAAGTACTGACTCCTTGTACTCTGCTGACTGCTCTTCGAAGATATCCATACATGGGAAGCTTACTACTCTTACATCAATGCCTTCCTTCATAAGAGCTTCCTTCGCATCCATAGCGAGTGCTACTTCTGAACCGCTTGCCATAAGAATTGCATCCGGTGTAGCCTTTGTAGAATCTGCAAGTACATAAGCACCCTTAAGCGCATCCTTACCTGTATTATCCTTCTGCTGTGGAAGGTTCTGTCTTGTAAGTACAAGAGCTGTAGGTGTCTTCTTAGATGTCATAGCGCTGTACCATGCAGCAGCTGTTTCCTTAGCATCTGCCGGACGGAATACATGGAAGTTAGGTAATGCACGAAGCATAGCTAACTGCTCAATCGGCTCATGTGTAGGTCCGTCTTCACCAACACCGATGCTGTCATGTGTAAATACAAATGTAAGCGGTAATCCCATGATTGATGATAATCTTGCCATAGGCTTAGTATAATCACTAAATACAAAGAAAGTAGCGATATATGCCTTAAGTCCGCCGTGAAGCATCATACCATTTCCGATTGCTGTCATCGCTAATTCTCTTACACCGAAATGAAGATTACGGCCTGCATAATTATCCTTTGAATAATCTCCCTCATCCTTCATGATAGTAATGTTAGAAGGAGAAAGGTCTGCTGAACCACCAATCATGTTAGGTAAAAGATCTTTCATACGATTAATCATAACACCTGAAAGCTTACGTGTTGCCTCAGGCTTATCCTCATATGCCCAGAAGTCCTCTGTATCAAGAACCTTCTCAGCAAGTGTCTCATCATAGTATTGATCCCAGAGTTCTTTCATCTCAGGATATTTTGCACAGTAATCAGCGAATAAAGCATTCCACTTATCCTCTGCAGCTGCACCCTTCTTAGCAAGCTCCTTATAATTAGCATATACTTCATCAGGAACATAGAAAGGCTCCATTGAAGGCCAGCCTATATTCTCTTTAAGTGCAAGTACGTTCTCATCACCGAGAGGCTCGCCGTGTGCGCTTGCCTTACCCTGCTTTGCAGGACATCCATAACCGATTAATGTCTTAACAGTAATGAAAGAAGGTCTTGTCTTATCAGCCTTAGCAGCCTCGATTGCCTTAGCAATCTCCTCTAAGTTATTACCATCTTCAACTATAAGTGTCTGGAAACCGAATGCTTCCATTCTCTTCTCTACATTCTCTGTGAAAGCAATATCTGTGCTTCCTTCAATAGAAATGTTATTTGAATCGTATAAAATAATAAGCTTATCAAGTCCAAGTGTTCCTGCAAGAGAGAATGCCTCTGATGAAATACCCTCCATCATACATCCGTCCCCACCAAGTGCAAATGTGTAATGATCTACAACAGGATATCCTTCCTTGTTGAATTTAGCTGCAAGATGTGCCTCTGCCATAGCCATACCTACTGCCATACCCATACCTGCACCAAGAGGTCCTGTAGTTGCCTCAACACCTACAGTATGCTTGTACTCAGGATGTCCCGGAGTAAGTGAGTCTACCTGTCTAAACTGTTTAAGATCCTCTACGCTAAGATCTCCGTATCCGAATAAATGAAGAAGTGAGTAAAGAAGCATGGAACCATGTCCGCCTGAAAGAATGAAACGGTCTCTGTTCTTCCACTCAGGATTCTTAGGGTTGTGATTCATATGGTTAGCCCATAATTCATATGCCATCGCTGCTGCTCCTAACGGAAGTCCCGGATGACCTGATTTTGCTTTCTGAATTGCGTCAGCCGATAAAACTCTTATCGCATTAACTGACATTGTATCGATATTGCTCATGATTATTTTCCTTTCTATTCATATTATTAATTCTACACTAAATAACGAATCAATACATGGCTAAAATCAGCTAGATAGTCATCTATATTATATTCTAGCTGTTAAAATCATCGCTCTTTTTTACTTCAAATCATCTAGAAACCGAATTATTGTCCATAATAAGCGTTAGCGCCATGTTTTCTGAAATAGTGCTTGTCCTGAAGCTCCTGTGGTGCCGGCTGGATGCGTGCTTCGATTGTCTCAGCACGATATGCCATCTTAGCTACCTCTTCAAGAACTACTGCATTATGCACTGCCTCATGTGCATCCTTACCCCATGCAAATGGTCCGTGGTTCTTGCAAAGAACTGCCGGAACGGCCTTAGGGTCCTTACCCATACGTTTGAACTCGTTAACGATAAGATGTCCTGTATTCTCCTCATATGCCTCATCAATTTCTTCTTTGGTAAGGCATCTTACACATGGAACCTCTCCGTAAATGTAATCTGCATGTGTTGTTCCGTAGCATGGAATGCTTCTTCCTGCCTGTGCCCAGCTTGTTGCGTAAGAAGAATGTGTATGAACAATTCCTCCTATCTCCGGAAAAGCCTTATAAAGTTCAAGATGTGTCGCGGTATCTGATGATGGTTTGTATTTACCTTCAACCTTGTTACCGTTAAGGTCCATCACTACCATATCATCAGCTGTAAGCTTATCATAATCTACACCACTTGGTTTGATTACGAATAAACCTTTTTCTCTGTCTATTCCACTAACATTTCCCCAAGTAAAAGTTACAAGACCATACTTTGGAAGATCCATATTAGCTTCATAAACTGCTTTTTTAAGTTCTTCTAACATAGTATTCTCCTATCTGCCTTTTCGGCATATTTTATGGTGTGGACCCCTAAGAGGCCCACACCTTATATTTAATTGTGATAATGTCACACCTATGTAAGTCTAAACTATAATCTAAAGATTTGCAACTGCTGCTTTCTCAATATCAAGTCCGCCGACATATCTCTTGATAAATGTATCAAAACCTGCTACATCCTTAGCATCAGGAGCAATAGTCTCACCGCTCTGTCCTGCAAAAATCTTATTATTAAGGAAATCGTCAAGGCTCTCTCCTGCTCCCTTATTAACCATATAAGAAGCGAGAAGCGCGATTCCCCACGCACCACCTTCACCTGCTGTCTCCATAACAGTAACAGGTGTGTTCATGGCTGCAGCCATAACCTTCTGTCCAACACCCTTTGTCTTAAAGAGTCCGCCATGACCCATAATACTGTCAATCTTAACGCCTTCTTCCTTAAGAAGGATATCAAGACCCACCTTAAGAGCACCAAGTGATGTAAAAAGATGAACTCTCATGAAATTCGCAAGGTTAAACTTGCTGTCAGGGGTACGAACAAATAACGGACGACCCTCTTCGAAACCTGTAATAGTTTCACCGGAGAAATAGTTGTAAGCAAGAAGACCTCCGCAATCTGCGTCACCCTCTAATGCTTTATTATAAAGTACTCCGAATAATTTATTCATATCTACTTCCATACCAAATGCTTCCTGGAACTCTTTGAAAATGTTCACCCATGCATTAAGGTCAGAAGTACAGTTATTACAATGTACCATCGCTACAAGATTACCTGTAGGTGTAGTTACCATATCAATTGCCTCGTAAGGCTTCTTAAGGTCTTCTTCAAGAACAATCATGGCAAATACACTTGTTCCGGCAGATACATTACCTGTACGAACCGCTATACTGTTAGTACATACCATACCTGTTCCTGCATCACCCTCAGGAGGACAAAGCGGAATACCAGCCTGAAGCTTGCCACTTGGATCAAGAAGCTTAGCACCCTCTGCTGTAAGTGTTCCTGCCGCCTCACCTGCAAGAAGTGACTTCGGAAGAATATCCTGAAGCTTCCACGGAAGATTCTTAGGTGCAATAAGTTCATTGAACTGTGCTATCATCTTCTCATTATAATTCTTGGTTGCTATATCAACAGGGAACATTCCTGATGCCTCACCAACACCGATAACCTTCTCGCCTGTAAGCATCCAATGAACATAGCCTTCAAGAGTTGTAATAAAATCAATATCTGCAATATGTGCCTCATTGTTAAGTATCGCTTGATAAAGATGTGCAATACTCCATCTCTGAGGGATATTATAGTTAAAAAGTGTACTAAGCTCTGCCGCAGCCTGCTCAGTAATGGTGTTACGCCATGTACGGAACGGAACCATGAGCTCTCCTGCTTTATTAAAAGGCATGTAACCATGCATCATTGCTGAAAAACCGATAGCCTTTAAGGTTGTGAGCTCTGCACCGAATTTAGCCTGAACATCCTCTGTAAGTTTCTTATATGCATCCTGAAGTCCTGACCAAACATCCTCTAATGAATATGTCCAGATTCCATTCTCCAGTCTGTTCTCCCATTCGTGGCTTCCGCTTGCGATAGGTGCATTATTCTCATCAATAAGTACTGCTTTAATTCTTGTTGATCCAAATTCTATACCAAGAATACTTTTAGCCGCATCAAAACCCATTAGTTTCTCCTCCTATCTATAGAATACACTGTTCCATTTAAGTTCATTCTTGAATCCACGAACTGTAGTATCCTTATCAATAACTACGCTTTCGATTCCCATTGCATCTGCCCAGTCTACCATCTGCTCTACTGAGAGATCATAAGAGAATGCTGTATGATGTGCGCCACCTGCAAGGAACCAAGCTGTAGCACCAACCTCAAGGTTAGGCTGTGGTGTCCAGAATGCTGTAGCTACCGGAAGCTTAGGCATAGGCTTCTCAACCGGCTTACAATCTACTGCATTAACGATAAGTCTGAAACGGTTACCAAGGTCAACAAGTGATGTTGCTGTACCCTGTCCAACCTTTGATGTAAATACAAGTCTTGCCGGGTCTTCTCTGTTACCCATTGAAAGAGGGTTAACCTTAATTGAGATAGGACCATCTGCGATTGTAGGACAAACCTCAAGCATGTGTGCCTGAAGAATTCCTTCCTTACCCGGTACAAGGTTATATGTATAATCCTCTAAGAAAGAGGTTCCCTTTGCATCCTTTGTGTTAGCAGCCATAATCTTCATAAGACGTACCATTGCAGCTGTCTTCCAGTCACCCTCTGCACCGAAGCCATAGCCCTTCTCCATAAGTCTCTGCATAGCAAGACCCGGAAGCTGCTTAAGTCCACCGAGCATACCAAAGTGTGTAACGATTGCATGATAATCACGCTCTGTAAGGAATTTCTCAAAGCCGAGCTCTATCTGAGCCTGAACTGCAACGCTGTCACGGAATTCCTTCTCATCTCTTCCCTCAAGAAGAATCTGATATTTGCTGTAATATTCTTCAACAAGTGTGTTAACATCTGCTGCGCTTACTGCATTAACATAATCTACAACGTCGTTAACATTGTAATGGTCAATTTCCCAACCAAACTTAATCTGAGCCTCAACCTTATCACCCTCTGTTACGGCAACATTGTTCATGTTATCACCAACACGGCAAACACGAATATGGCTTGACTCCATAACACCGATAGCTGTTCTCATCCAACTTCCAAGCTTCTCCTGAACATCAGGGTTAGCCCAGTGTCCAACAACAATCTTTCTCTCGATACCCATACGGCTTACAACATGTGCGTACTCTCTGTCGCCATGAGCTGACTGGTTCTCATTCATGAAATCCATGTCAATTGTATCGTAAGGAATCTCTTCATTAAACTGTGTATGTAAATGGCAAAGTGATTTCTTAAACTCCTGTAATCCGATAATCCACATCTTAGCCGGTGAAAATGTGTGCATCCATGTGATAACACCTGCACACTCCGGATCATTATTAGCATCATTGAATGTCTTACGGATAGATGCCTGGTCAATTAATGTAGGCTTCCAAACTACCTCAAAAGGAAGCTTTCCTGATTTATTAAGTGCATCAACAATAATCTTTGAGTGCTCTGCAACGTTCTTCAAACACTCATCACCGTACAAATCCTGTGAACCGGTAGCAAACCAAAACTTATAAGCCTTATTCTCTAACATGTTAGAATCCTCCTAAATTTTATCAGATAAGCTTATTTTACAATAGTTGTATAAATATCTCAAGTGAAAATATTCTAATATTGTTAGTTTTTTCACTAAGTTTGCATCATTAAGTAAGAACCTAAAAAAGTGAGCATTTTTGCCAATGTCATTTAGTTAATGCACATCTTGTATAAACACATATGATAGATGTTGTTTCCCTCTAAGACACGCTCTCGCTTGGTGAAAAACGTAGCAGTACTAAACTCAGAAAACCAAATGAGGAGTAATGCAATACAGATAAT
>JAFTJD010000034.1 GCA_017456585.1 Lachnospiraceae bacterium | reverse complement strand
ACTTTGCCGCTTCGATTTTTGATTACACGCCCCTCTCGCTAAACTCGAACAAGGTGCATATCTGTACAGTTGGTTCCCACGAATAATCTTATCGCACCTTGTTCTCAAACAGTATCTCCGGGGCGTGCTTTATCGAAGCGTTGCAAAGTCAAGTTCCACTAATGGTCTGTGTTGCCTTCGCACATCATGTAATAAGCATCGACGGTTGATAAAAATGCGTAGCAGACGTGTTCAATAAAGCATGACAAAGTAAATTCCCTGACGGTCTGTGTTGCCTTCGGAAATCATATGATAGAGACATGGCTTTTGCGAGTTTACGGAAGAGGCGTGCCATCGAACATCGAAGCGTGCAAAGTGTAAGTTCTCCTTAAGGTCGTAGAAGTTGCGAGTAAATCCTATATATGTGCTCGAAGTTTAAGAGATAATACTTAGGTGTGGCAAGGAAGTGTTAAGTGTATTTAGTGAAATCGGCAAATATGGGTGTACAAGGCGATGCGCATGATTCTTTAAAGTAGGAGTGAGCGTACGGTTTCGAGCAAAGCAGTGATTACCGGCATACTTACGGCAAGAATGGTGAGCTTCCCAAAGACTTCAATTTGGCCGGCAACAGCTTGATAGCCTGCATCCTTGCATATACCTACGCTGAATTCAGTAAGATATGTTATGCCCATCATTTTTATGAGCGTCCCCATATATACAGTGTCTATCGGAATATAAGATTGTATAAGATTTATCGTATCTATAACACTTTCAAGTTTTTGGACACCATAAAAAATAATTATTATTCCTGCCACCAGAATAGCGTAAAAACTGTATTCTGCTTTTATGCCTTTAAGCTGAATAGCTATAAGCACGGCAATTATTGCAAAAATACTAATCTGTAACATACTCTTCCCCTATAAAGCAAACAGATTTTTAATCGTTTCAAACAAATCATATATGTATGGTATTATCCAGAACAACACAAGAATAAGTCCTGCGAGGCTTGTTAAAAAGGCATGTTCTTCTCTTCCGCTATGTTTTAATATCTGGCTGATTACCGAAACAAGAATTCCCACAGCAGCTATCTTAAATATTATATTTACGGTCATACTTTTTTCCTCCGTCAAAGAAATACTATAGTAAGAAGCAGCCCCGCACTAATCCCCAGGCACTTACACAGCTTACTGTTTTTGCCGTAGCTTCTGTTCCCTTCTGCAAGCGTAGACTCCAATTGTTCCATATATAGTTCGATTGTTCCAAGCTGCATCTCTTTATCAAGATATCCAAGATTTTGGGCAAAATTTAAAAGCCACTTCCAGTCGTTATCACTCAAGTGGCTTTTCTTTATCATCTGTGCAGTTTCCATTTGCTCTTTCCATATATCGGCAATGTTTTTTCCGTCTAATTTCTCCAGTTCCTTCTCAGTATCCTGAAAAAGTGTTGAATATATTCCTTTTGTTCTTCGTCCGATGACCCCGAAGGCTTCTCCGAGCGGAGTACCTATGTATTTTATCTCTCCCCGTAACATTAATATAAGTTTCTTTAACTCTGCAAGCTCCAAAAGCCTTAGCTTCATTATGTTGCTTATGCTAAAACCAATACCGCTTGAAGCTACAATTATCAAAATAATTCCACATGCCTTTATTCCAAACATATCACTTAAGTCTTATTCCCTTCTTATCATAAATCGAATTAATATTGCCTACATGTCCAACATTATCAAGTACTATGTACCTTTCCCATATTTCATCTTTTACTGTATCCTGTAAAAATGGTTTCGATTTAATATCCTCAAGACGTGTCCCGTGCACCGTTACAAACAGCTTGCATCCACATCCCGCCACATACTTAAGTGCTTCTATATCCTTACTTTGTCCTATTTCATCTACTGCTATTACCTTAGGTGACATCGAGCGGATTAACATTATCATTCCTTTTTCTTTAGGGCAGCAATCAAGTACATCCGTTCTCATCCCTATCTTATTCTGTGGTATCCCCATATAACAAGCGGCTATTTCCGAGCGTTCATCAACCACACCAACAGTCATTCCTTTGGCATATGCATTCCCCTCTGAAACACTCCTTACCAAATCTCTAAGAATAGTTGTCTTACCGCATCCGGGTGGCGAAATGATAAGTGTATGCATCGGAAAACCTTTATCATACACATACGGCAGTATGACATTCGCTGCTCCTATTACTTCATGCGCCAGCCTGACATTGATAAAAGATATATTCTTTATACTTTTCACTCTGTCATTTTCGCACACTATCTTACCTGCAAATCCAACCCGGTGTCCACCCTGAACTGTCACAAATCCTTGCCTAAGCTCCTCTTCATACGCATAAACCGAATAATTGCACACATACTCGACCGTCTCATTTATCTCTTCCCTGCTAACAATCTTTTTATCCACCAAATACTCATGGTTATCATATAGCAAGATAAGCGGCATCCCCACCCTTAACCGTATCTCCTGAAGCTTCCCAAAATCCAAATCTAAACCTTCAAGTATCTTTCTTACCGACAGGGCAAATATCCTCAAAACATCCCTATTCTTTTCCACACTTCCCTCACCCATCACATCAACTTGGCATTTGCGAACCGGCTCCCTCATAATCTCTGCCTCACCCGCATCCCCGGCATGCTTATTATGTTTTGCCGCAGACAACATAGCTGTTTATAATATATATGAGGGAAGTGCGGAAAGTATGTCCTTTATTTTGAATTAGTTTGTCTATGCCATGCAAGAAGCAAATCTACCATTCGGCCGTAGCTTTCGACGCCATCCTTCTGGTCATTTACCTTTAAATATGTATCATTGACTGCATCAGAAACTTCTTCTATTACAGTATCTTCGAATTGCTTCCAATACTCTGAATTGTCGAAGAAATCATTTATGATTCCCTGGTCATAATGGGTCCATAATTTGTTGTACAAATCATAGTTCTTCCCTGCAAGCTTATTACCGGCAAGAATCAATGCATGTGCATATGCACTGTATTGTATTTCAAGTGAATCCGAGTTGATACCTGCCATAAATGCGATAAAATTGGCTTCGTCTTCTCTCATGAATCCATAAGAATGTGCCATCTCATGGAGTACCGTATCAGGAATCGAATAGTCCGGAACATCTGTATTAATATTGGTTTCCATAGAAAATACGCAATATACTCCTACAATATGGGTATATGACATAAAATGCGAAAACAGTACGGGCTTAGCCCTGAAATTCTTATAATCAAACTGCTCATATGTCTCACCCAGCTTATCATAAGCTTTTCTTGCATCTTTAGTGAGTGCCCCAAAGGATTTGTAAGAAGTCAGCATAGCTCCGTTATCCTTCTCATTGGTGATATCCTTTCTCAGATCACTAGCCTTATCCGCAAGATAAATACATAATTCATTAAGCTCCTCAACCGAAGAATCCCTCACCTCAAGATCCATAATCTCAGCAACCGTATATCTGTGATAATTAACTCCGCAAAAGCATGTAAACCAGAATACTACCACCGATAAAACACATATTAGATTAAGTATTCCGTTACCAAATCTTTTAAGTCTTTCTCCTTTATTCTTAATGATCCCTTTTATCCATAAGACAATAACAACAATAGCTGCAATCGGAAGAACGATAATTCCGAGTTCCATAAGCGAAAACGGAAAAATGCTTGTTATACTCCCCCATATTCCTGCATAAAGTCTGTATATTCCTCTTGCAAAAATATATTCCGCAACGAAAGGACTGTTTCTTGCAATCAGGTTAATGATAATAGCTAATGGCAATAATCCGATTAAAATAAGTTTCTTTTTCATAAAATACACCTCTTTCACATAAAAAGGAGCCGCCGCAAAATTATGTGAAATTCATTTTGCAACAACTCCTCACTCCTAACCTGTACAATATAAATTCTTAAGCGCATCATACTCTTTATTAATGCAAATAACCACATCCGTATTACCGCAAGTATTATCCGGATGGAATATCTTAAGAAGCTCCCTATATCTTTTCTTAAGCGCAACCTCATTATCCACACCCACAAAAAACATCTTCGGTGCCGCCTGCATTGAAGCAGTTGCTGCTGCCTTCTTAGCCTCACGATTCTTACGCTCAAAATATGCTGTCTTCTCTCTTGCAAAGCGAGCCTTGTCTCTCGCAAGCTTCTCTTTATCATCTGCAAGTCTTCTTATCTCATCTATAAGCACTGCTGTCTTATCATTAAAAAGCTCATTATCTTTATCAAGTCTCTGACGAATTCTAAGCAATCTTGCCTGTTCCTGTTCAAGGCATCTCTTATCCTGCTCAAGTCTTCTTCTCTCTGCTGCAAGAAGCCTTTTCTCCTCTTCAAGACGCTTATGCTCTTCGAGCAGAAGTTCATTCTCCTGCTGGATTCGAATATTCTCTTTAAAAAACCAACCTTTCATTTCCGAAAGCTGTTCTTCATTAGCTTCTTCTATAGAAATCATAGTCATTTCCCCTTTTGCTACTCTTTCCTTTTTACATGCTAAATTATATCACTAATTGACTTTTTTGTAAATGCACATTATAATCATGTTCAATGGCATGAATAAATATGCATAATTACAAGGAGGTTTTATCATGAAAACCAAGATATATATTGATGGTAGTGAAGGAACTACCGGTTTAAGAATTATGGAGCGTTTCCAGAATCGTACAGATATTGAGCTCCTTACTATTCCTTCTGAGCTTAGAAAAGACTTAAATGAGCGTAAGAAATACATAAATGCATCAGACATCACATTTCTCTGCCTTCCTGATGATGCTGCAAGGGAAGCTGTTTCATTAGTAGAAAATGATAATGTACGTATTATCGATGCGTCTACGGCACACAGAACATTACCGGACTGGTCTTACGGATTTCCGGAGCTTAGTGCTACACACAGAGAAAACATAAAGAACGGCAAGCGTATCGCAGTTCCGGGTTGCTATGCAACAGGCTTTATATCATTGGTATATCCTATGATTGCAGAAGGTCTTATGCCTGCAGATTATCCTGTAAGCGCATTTGGTCTTTCAGGTTACAGCGGAGCAGGTAAAAAAGTCATCGCTGCTTATGAAGCAGAAGAAAGACCTAACGACTACAACGCTCCAAGAGAATATGCTCTTACACAGCAGCATAAGCACCTTAAGGAGATGAAGAAAATTCCGGGACTTGAGCGTGAACCTTTATTCTCTCCTATCATCTGTGATTACTATAGCGGAATGGTAATGACTGTTCCTGTATATACTCATATGCTTAATAAGGCTAAGACTCTTAATGAAGTTCATGCAATGTTTAGCAAATTCTATGAAGGTCAGCGCTTCGTAAAGGTAATGCCGCTTGATGCACAGGCAGGCGAAGGCAATATGCTTGCAGGCAATGCATGTTCAGGCTGGGACGGATTAAGAATATTTATAACAGGTAATGATGAAAGAATCGTTCTTTCTTCACAGTTTGATAACCTCGGAAAAGGTGCTTCCGGAGCAGCTATCCAGTGCATGAACATCATGCTTGGTATTGACGAGGCAACCGGTCTTAACCTTTAAGACACGCTTTCACTTGGTGAAAAACGTAACAGTACTAAACTCAGAAAACCAAACACGGGCATTGCATACAGATAATCTTAAATTTGATTTATCTGCGTACAATGCCCGTATTTTTCTTTGTTAAGTACTGACGTAATTTTCTTACTCAGTTTCTGATGTATTTCCTATCTCACTTCCCGTATATACATAATTAAATATATTAAGTGACTCTAAAGGTTTACCCTCAAAATCAAACAATGCCTGGTTATCCCATGCAGAACCACCATAATACTTGCCGGCATCATTTGGGTCATATCCTGCCGAATAGCTTGAAGCCCAACCCGAGCCATATTTCTCCCAAAGAATCTGTCGTTCTTCATATGTATCTCCCGGAACCGGTATCCATGCCGGCTCCCAGTAGAACACTCCTATTCCGTTATCGCCTACATTATGTACGAGTTCAATAACATCTCTTATACATTCTGCCTGTCCCTGTACTGATATATCATAGAAATTGCCGGAGCTTACGCTGTTTCCAAAGCCATCACCATCTTCCTGGTATATGCGTAAGAGGTTTCTGCAACCATAACGTATTTGTCATATTTCTCGGATATCTGTGTGAGGATATTGGTAAGTGCATCCATTTTACCATGCCAATAGGTATAGTATGAGCTTGCAAAAACATCATAATCCACATTATTTTCATGAAGCTTATTGGCATATGTCATATAAGTTCCAGAACGTTCGGGATTGGTAAAATGAATAGCTATAAGTATATCCGAATCTATTTCTCTTACAGCCTTGCTTCCGTATCTAAGAAGCTTTGCTCTACTTTGCCAGCTACTAACGCCGCTCATGGCTCCAGTTATCTCATTACCAAGCTGAACCATGCCTACATCTACGCCTGCTTCTTTAAGCGCAAGAAGACTTTCTCTTGTATAGTCATATAATGCGTGTGCCTTAGCATCAACGTCCATATCTGCCCATGCCTTTGGAACCATCTGTTTTCCCGGGTCAGCCCAGAAATCAGAGTAATGAAAATCTACCATAAGTCTCATTCCGTTAGCTGTTGCACGTTTACCTATCTCGATAGCTTTCGCAAGGTCATTTGCACCGCCACCGTAACTGTTGCCATTCTCATCATACGGATCATTCCATACACGCACTCTTATGTAATTAACACCACTGTCTGCAAGTGTCTTAAATATATCCTGCTCATTTCCTTCGGCATCATAATATACAACACCACTTTGCTCCTGTGCAATAATAGTAGATATATCTACACCCATAATAAAGTCTTTTCTAAGACCTTCTATTTTATTTACTGCCACTTCGGACGTCTTAACAGGAGTAGTTGTATCAATATCCTTATTAGGAACATTAATAGGTCTTTTTATTACCTCAAATGTCATATAATCATCCTCATCTACTGTCGTTTCTTCAGGTACTGTTGTACTTGATGTTGCATCCGTTGTAGCATCATTATTACTTGTGTCCGTTTCAACGGATACAACACAGGTTATAACCTCTTCTTTCTTATTGTTAGGTCTACATCCTGCGATTAATCCGAAAGCACCTATAGCCATACAAGTTAAGGACATCCATTTCAATAAATTCTTTATTTTCAAAACGCTTTCCCCTCCAAACAACATATTATTTGCATTAATCAAGTTCAACCGCACCTGTATAAAGCTCATAATATCTTCCCTTCTGGTTAAGGAGATCTTCATGATCACCTCTTTCAATGATAACACCATTTTCGAGAACCATAATCGCGTTGGCATTTCTAACAGTTGATAATCTATGTGCAATAACAAATGTCGTTCTATTCTGCATAAGTCTGTCCATGCCTTTTTCTATATGTCTCTCAGTTCGTGTATCAACTGAGCTTGTAGCCTCATCAAGTACAAGAATCGGTGCCTTAGAAAGAGCTGCCCTCGCTATATTTAGGAGCTGTCTCTGTCCCTGTGAAAGGTTAGCACCATCTCCTTCAAGAACAGTATTATATCCGTCTGAAAGTCTCATGATAAAGCTATGCGCACTTGCTGTTTTGGCTGCCGCAATAACCTCTTCATCGGTTGCATCAAGTCTTCCGTATCTGATATTTTCCATAACCGTCCCTGTAAAAAGATGTGTATCCTGAAGAACCATTGCAATATTCTTTCTTAAGAAATCTCGGTCAAAACTCTTTAAATCGATACCATCGATTGTAATTTTACCCGAACTAATATCGTAAAATCTGTTAAGAAGATTCGTTATAGTTGTCTTTCCGGCACCTGTAGAACCTACAAATGCTATCTTTTGTCCCGGCTTAGCATATAAAGAAATATTCTTAAGCACTGTTTTCTCCGGAACATAACCAAAGCTTACATCTTCGAGTATTACATGACCTTCGATTTTTTCAACCTCAACCTTATCTTCAAGCCTATCGTCTGCACCCTCAGGAGTAGCATCCATTACAGCAAATACTCTCTCTGCACCGGCAAGAGCTGCGAAAATTGTTGAAGTCTGAGCTGTAAGCATGTTTATAGGCATTGAGAACTGTCTTGAATAGTTAACAAATATCGATAAACCACCAACATCAAAGCCTGCATGCAAGCAAAGAAGCCCACCGATACCTGCAGTAGTTGCATATGCAATTTGGCCTATATTGCCAAGTATAGGTCCCATTACACCACCATAGAACTGCGCTTTAAACTGTTTATCTCTCATATCATCATTAAGGAGTGCAAATTCTTCAACACACACTTCCTCATGATTAAATACTTTTACTACCTTTTGTCCTGTAACGGCTTCTTCAATGTAACCGTTAACTGCGCCAAGTGCTGCCTGCTGTCCTGTAAAGTATTTTCCGTTACGTGATGCAATAAATGCTCCACCCTTCAAGAACACAGGAATGAATGCTACTGTAATAAGTGTAAGCCAAATATTAGTACATATCATAAATACAAATGTTCCAATCAGGGATATCGTACCTGATACAAGTGATGTAAGCGAGTTATTCATCATCATATCAATATTGTCTACATCATTAGTAAATCTTGACATTATCTCACCGGTGTTATTGCTGTCAAAATATCTTACCGGAAGCTTAGACAATCCGACAAAAAGGTCGTTACGTATTTTTTCGGTAGCTGCCTGTGAAACCGACAACATAATTTTTGCCTGTACGTAGTTGGATATAATACCTACCAGATACACACACGCAAGTATTGTAAGAATCTGCGCAAGGTAAGCAACTCTGTCCGCAGCACTAACACTTGTATCCACCGCATTGTTAATAACCGGTCTTAAGATGTAACCACCAACAAGTGATGTCGCTGTACTACAAAGCATACATAGTCCCACAAGCATGAGTCTGAATTTATACTTTGCCACATATCCGACAAGTCTTTTTATCGTCTGTTTAGTATTCTTTGGCTTTCCGCCTCCTCTTGGGCCGCCCGGTCCCGGTCCTCTTCTTCCGGGTCCACCCGGACCTCTCATACCTCCACGATCTGCTGAGGCGGCTTTATTATATCTTTTCTGCAAGCTTTCGAGATTTCTTCCTGCCATCTAGTTCGCCTCCTTCTTATCCATCTGGGAGTAATATATTTCCTGATATTCAGTATTGTTGCCTATAAGCTCATCATGAGTTCCGACACCTGTAATCTTACCATCGTTTATAACTATTATCTGGTCTGCATCAATAACCGATGATATACGCTGTGCAATAATAATTTTGGTAGAATCCTTAAGTGAGGTTCTGAAGGCTGTTCTTATCTTTGCCTCAGTTGCAGTATCTACCGCACTTGTTGAATCGTCAAAGATTATAATCTTAGGCTGTTTAAGAAGCGCTCTTGCAATACAAAGTCTTTGCTTCTGTCCACCGGATACATTTGTACCGCCCTGATCAAGCACTGTATCATAGCCATCATTAAATGCCATAACAAAGCCATCGGCCTGTGCACTTTCTGCTGCTGCCCTGATCTCTTCCATAGTGGCATTCTCATTTCCCCAACGAAGATTTTCTTCAATTGTTCCTGAGAACAGGACATTTTTCTGAAGAACCACGCCAACGCCCTCTCTAAGGTTAAAAAGGCTGTAATTCTTTACATTAACACCATCTACAAGTACTTCACCCTCATCAACATCATAAAGTCTTGAAATCAAAGATACAAGTGTAGTCTTGCCTGAACCTGTTGAACCGATTATACCGACTGTTTTACCGGCCTCAATCTTAAGGTTAACATTATCGATAACCTTTTCCTCGCTGTTCTTATAATATCTGTAAGAAACATTCTTAAACTCTATATCACCTTTATTAACTACTCTTTGGGCATCTTCCTCTGATATACCTTCATCCGTAATATCAAGCTTCTCATCAAGCACCTCAGCTATACGCTTTCCTGACGCAATAGCTCTTGACATACCGACAAACATCATGGTAACCATCATGAGTGAAGAAAGAATCTGAGTAATATATGTAACAAACGCTGTCATATCACCGGTAGTCATAGTTGAATCTATAAGCATATTTCCACCGAACCACATAACGGCAATTGTAGTTGCATTCATAAAGAATGTCATAACCGGAGACATAAAAATCATTACTCCGATAGCATTTCTTCCTGCTTTCTTTAAATTCGCGTTAGAATTGGCAAATTTATCAATCTCATAATCTTCACGAACGAAAGATTTTACAACTCTTACATTTGTAACACTTTCCTGAACCGTAGCATTGAGTGCATCTATCTTTTCCTGCATCTTTGCAAAACGCGGAAAACCTATACTGATAATAATTGCAATTGCAATTAATAAGAGCGGAAATACAACCGCAATCGTAAGTGTAAGCGTAGGATTAAGTGAAATCGCCATGATAATTCCACCGATTAGCATACCCGGTGAACGAAGACACATACGAAGTAACATATTCATAAAATTCATCATCTGTGTAACATCATTGGTAAGACGCGTTACCAGTGAACCTGTACTGAACTTATCAATGTTAGCGAATGAAAATTTCTGAACATGTCTGAACAAATCTTCTCTTAAATCTGCCGCAAAATTAACCGATGCCTTGGCACCGAAATAAGCTCCTCCAACACCTCCGAGCATCATAATGATTGCTGTCATAATCATTCCAACCATGATAGCAATAACAAATGGTGAACGTCCTTCACCGAGAACCTCATATATCCACTTAACAAAGCCTGAAGCCTGTGATGCATCCTTTTCTCCAAGTCCGTAATCCATGATTGTCGCGAGTAACTTAGGCATCATCATTTCGCCTACTACTTCAATAATCATACATAGTGGTCCAAGGATAAAAAATGGCAAATAAGGTTTTATGTACTTAAACCATCTTTTCATATTTTCTTCCTCCATTATATATTATTATGATTTGAAATTGTTATTTGACTCAAGTTCTATCAGGTTATTCTGAAACAATTCAAGAATTTCACAAAATGTATCGAATTGTTCCCTACTTATTCCTTTGACCATCTCTTTATCAACAATATCAAATTTTTTCTTTGATGTCTCTATAACAGCTATTCCTTTTTCTGTTATGGCTATATTATTTTTTCTGGTATCATCTTCACAAGCAGCTCTCATTATGTAACCGTTTTTCTCAAGAGTCTTAAGCGTTGTAGCAACCGCAGCGGTGCTTATATTAAACTTCTCTGCAATAGCCTTCTGTGATTCCACTTCATTATTTGAAAGGTACATCAAAATCATGTGTTGATTTCTATGTATACCCAGTTCCTGCACATTTTTTTCAATACAAGAATGATGCAATCTGTCGGTATACGAAAGTTTTCGTATCATCATTCGAAGCTCTTCCGGTGTAAATGTACTCTCCATGTTGTCTCCTTTCTACGCAAAAATAGTTAACCAATAAATGATTAACTATTTGACGATTATATCCATATTTTGTTCAAATGTCAATAATAAACTACTTAACTATTAAGCAATTAACTATAAATTTTTTCTAAAAATATTATTATTTGATTTCTTCAGCATACTTGGTAAGCTGTGCCCTGTTTTGTTCAAATCTGCAATTGAGGGCATTATCTATTACTCTCTGTTTATACATAGTTGCCATTTCACTGCTTCCCTGCACCCTGTCTTCCGGAGTCTGCAACCACTGCAGGTATTGTCTGTAATCCGCATACCCATCTACGATTTCCCAGTACATGTCAAACTCATCTTCATAGGAATTATAAAGCATAAGGTAATCTCTAAGCTCAGCATACTCCTTTTGGTAATAATATCTGTTGCATCCGTCTACCTGATATGCCAGATTATCATCATAATCTCCTACCTCATCCATATAGAATATGGTAAAAATCATAATATTTACAAACATATATAGGAGAAAAAGTGCTGCTACTGCCTTAAGAACAATCTTTAAAATGCTTGGTTTATTAGTTTTCTGCTTCGCCATATGTATACCTTTCTTTGATTGCATTAAGAAGTGCATCCATTTCTCCGGTAGTTATATATCCGTCTTCCTCCGTAAGAATGGCTATCTCCTCATCTGTAAGCTTAAGTGTTCCTACCCAGAATGACATAATCTCCTTAGCATATTCGTCATAGATTTCCTTATTAACCGGGTCAAGCTCAGAATAAACCCCAAGTTCCATATTATATACATCCATGGAATAGTCAACAGCATAATAAAGATAATAGTCATCCTCTGCTAATTCTTCGGCACCAAGCTCAATAAATCCATACTTTGAATTCAAGTACCTATTATAGTAATAATCAAGCAGGGTTATCTGCGTATATACATAGTAATCCTGTCCATCAAGCTGCATATCACTCATGTATTCATCCATAAGACCAAATTCTCTGTTATCATAATATTCTTCAAGCTTAGAAAGTATTTCTTCATGCTTAAGCTTATTTCTCAATTCAATAATGCCCTGATATGAAAGTGCATATATAAACACACCTGCTATCAGCACAACAAACATTAATACAGCTATTAGAATACTTCTTGTAAGAATCCTGTCTGCAACATATAATGAGCTTTTCTTGCCTATCTCTTTTCGCTGTTTCTCATATTCAAGTTCTGCTTCACTTCGTTCTTTCATCCATAATTTGCCGATTAAATTCTCCGTATGGCAATATGGACATGAAAGCTCTATCGTTCTGTAATTAGCACCACATTTTTTACACTTCACTTAAACATCCTCCGAAGCCCTTATACGTTCAACCGCTTTTGTTGCCAATTCCAATATTATCTCATCATTACCATATCCAAGTGTACCTTCCTCAATCTCTTCCTCTGTAAGAAGCATATACTTAGCAAGTGCGTCCTGGTATATTGCCATGATTTCCAATGCTTTATCTCCCTCACCATAAGGAAATCCCTCTATCTTCATATTGTTAAGATTTGAAAGTTCACTGAATATATAATTCATAGTTCCCATGACATCATCCGGTTTAACATCAAGCGGTGGTTCACTAAGAAGCTTGACAAATTCATTTTCAGATCTTATCGCCTCAAGTCTCCATTCCATATCTCTTCCTATTGGCGCAATTCGCCAATATTTTTGATAGGTTGCTGCATAAAGCCCCTTATCGCTGAGATATTCGTACATTTCTTCGTACTTATCGGCATTATAATACTCTTCAAGACGCGCAAGGTGTTTAGCCTGTACATCAAGCGAATTATCTTTCTTTGATTTGGAGATTGCAAAACTTATAATGCAGCCAACCACCATTAAGCATACCAGTCCTATCGCTATTTTAAGCATATGACCGGAAACCTTATTCACAACCTTATCCGGCAATTTCGAAAGTTCTTTCGTCTTATGTTTATATTCCCTAAGAACCTTATCATGTTCTTTCTTAGCTGCCTGCTCATTTTCTGCCCCACAATACGGACAATTAATTTCAGTTTTTTCTAATTTTGCCCCACAATTAATACAATTCATATTTTTCCACTCTTTATACTTTTCTATATATCCTTAATAAGAGCCTCTACATCTTCTCTTCTTGTAGCCCATGAGGTGCAGAATCTTACCGCACTGTGATTTTCATCGATTCTCTGCTGATAAGAGAAACTATACTTAGCTCTAAGCTCGTCAAGCTTCTTATCCGGCATGATTACAAAAATCTGGTTAGTAGGGCTGTCTACAAGGAATGAATATCCTGCTTTGGCAAATGCATCTCTTAATTCATCTGCAAGCTTCGCAGCATATTCTGATATTTCCATGTAGAGATTATTCTCAAACAACACTTCAAACTGAATTCCAAGAAGTCTGCCTTTTGCAAGCATACCACCCTTTTGCTTAATAAGGTATCTAAAGTCCGGTTTAAGCATGTTATTGGTTATTACAACTGCTTCACCAAACAAGGCACCTACTTTTGTGCCTCCGATATAGAACACATCACAAAGTCTTGCTATATCTTCAAGTGACAATGTATTAGCTGTTGACGCGAGTCCGTATCCAAGTCTTGCTCCATCCATAAAAAGGTATAAGCCGTTATTCTTACATACCTTTGAAAGCTCCTCAAGCTCATCCTTTGAATAGATAGTTCCAAGCTCAGTCGGATTAGATATGTATACCATCTTCGGCTGTACCATATGCTCAAAACTTTCGTCATTTATATGTGCATTGTAACACTCGTCTACCTGCTTAGCCGTGATTTTACCATCACTTGTAGGAAGTGTAAGCACCTTATGTCCGCATGCCTCGATTGAACCTGTTTCATGTACATTGATATGTCCGCTATCTGCAGCAATCACACCCTGATGAGGACGAAGTGCCGCTGCTATTACCGTAAGATTAGTCTGTGTTCCTCCTACAAGAAAATGAACATCCGCCTCCGGCGCATTACATGCCTCTTTAATAAGCTTACGTGCTCTATCACAATGCACATCCTCACCATATCCAGGTGTCTGCTCCATATTAGTCTCAACAAGGCGCTGCAAAATTTTCTCATGCGCACCTTCACTATAATCACAGTTAAATCTAATCATCTTCTATTTCTCCTTTTTTCATTCATATTCATTTAGGCATTTGCGAAGTCATATTACAAATTTTAACTTCGCAAATGCCTACCATCTTTATTAAGATACCACAAGAAAAAATCATATTCAAGCTATCATTGTTGATATTTATTCGCACTTTCAAGTTTTTCTGTTGTTTTTCCAAATATTTTATTGTATAATGTAGCGTGGCAGGTAAAAATAAGCGCGTAGCATTTATTTTTACCTGCCACGCTAACGAAAGGCCACAGGCCTTGAGTCGTGGTTAATAAAAGCAAGTACGTAGCGGCAATGTCAGTTGTTCAATTTATCGTAGTGCGTATTTCAGATGATATTATCCTGCAAAGACTCTTGAAAAACGCCGGTACTTAATGAAGAAAAATTGATTTTTATTTTTCTGAATTTAGTATCCGCTGCGTTTTTCACGAAGCGAGAGCGTGTCTTGAAAGGATATATCATCTGTAATACGCCTTATATAACCGGATATAAACAACTGACATTGTCTGAACAATGCATTTACTTTAAAAAATTTTAATGGAGGCATAAATATGAACAAAAAAGTTTTATTGGTTGTTATGGACGGTATCGGATTTAGCAAGACCGGTATCGGCGACGCAGTTGCGCAGGCTAACACTCCTGTTCTTGACAAATTACTTGCAGAGTGTCCTAACACAAGACTCAACGCACATGGTGTTGCAGTAGGACTTCCTTCTGATGACGACATGGGTAACAGTGAGGTTGGTCACAACGCACTCGGCTGTGGACAGATTTATTCACAGGGTGCTAAGCTCGTTAACGAGTCTATTGAGAGTGGCAAGATGTATACTTCTACAGCTTGGAATGAGGTAATTGGCAATTGCAAGAGTAACAATTCTACCTTACATTTTATCGGTCTTCTTTCAGACGGTAATGTACACTCTAACATTTCCCACTTAGTAGCAATGCTTAAAGAGGCAAAGAGCGCAGGTGTTAATAAGGTTCGTATCCACGCACTTCTTGATGGTCGTGATGTTCCTGCAACAAGTGCTCATACATATGTTGAGCAGCTCGAAAATGTTCTTAACGAATTAAACGACGCTTCTTTCGATGCTAAGATTGCAAGTGGTGGCGGCCGTATGAATATCACTATGGACCGTTACGAAGCTAACTGGGATATGGTTAAGAGAGGTTGGGATACACATGTACTCGGTCTTGGTCGTCAGTTTGATAATGCTCTCGCAGCTATCGAAACATATCGTAATGAATTAGGTGTAATCGATCAGGATCTTCCTGCTTTCGTTATTGCAAAAGATGGTGAGCCTGTTGGTAAAATCGTTGATAAAGACAGCGTAATTCTTTTCAACTTCCGCGGCGACCGTGCTTTAGAGCTTTCTATGGCATTTGACAATGATGACTTTACTGCATTTGATCGTGGAGCACGTCCTGATGTTGTATATGCAGGTATGCTTCAGTACGACGGAGATCTTAATCTTCCTAAGAGATATCTTGTTAATCCTCCGGAGATTCATGATACTTTATCAGAGCTTCTTGTTAACAACAAACTTAACCAGTATGCAGTATCAGAGACTCAGAAGTATGGGCATGTAACTTATTTCTGGAATGGTAATAAGAGTGAGAAGTTCAGCGAAGAATTAGAAACATTCAAAGAGATTCCTTCAGACAACGTATCATTTGATGAGCGTCCTTGGATGAAATCTGCAGAGATTACAGATGACTTAATCGAAGCAATCAAATCAGAGAAATATGACTTTATCCGTTGTAACTTCCCTAATGGTGACATGGTTGGTCATACAGGAAATATGGATGCCGTTATTACTTCTGTTGAGGCTGTAGACCTTGGTCTTGCAAGACTTTTAAAGGTTGTTGATGAGTATAACATCACTCTCCTTGTTACAGCAGATCATGGTAATGCAGATGAGATGTTCGAGAAGAACAAAAAGGGTGAATTACAGGTTCGTACTGCTCACTCACTTAACCAGGTTCCTTTCATAATCTATGATAAGAATACAAAATACACAATCAAAGAAGGTAACTTCGGTCTTGCAAATGTTGCACCTACAGTTGCTGCTATCTTTGGTCTTAAGGCACCTGAGTGTTGGGAAGACAGCATGATTTAATATATCTGATGTCGTTTTAGCATAATAAAATACAAAAAACTACTGCCGTAGCAAAGGTAATCCCTTCACTACGGCAGTTTTATGTCTGTCACTATTTATTTTGTTCCTTACTTTCCGCCTCTTTTTCAGCTTTTTTAGCTTTCGATAATTGTTTTGTCTTCTTCGGCTTCTTATCTTCTTTTTCCTCATAGCTAATTCCAAGTCGCCCTGCAACTGATTCTTTTATCAATGCATACACTACTGAGCAGAACGGAACGCCAAGAAGAATTCCGATAACACCAAACAGATTACCACCAATAACTACTGAAAGAAGTACCAAAAGTCCCGGTAATCCCATTGACTGTCCTACAACCTTAGGATATATGAGGTTACCCTCAATCTGCTGTAAGATAATTATAAATAACAGGAAAAATGCTGCCTGCATAGGATCAACCATTAATATAAGTAATGCCGAAATTCCTCCGCCTATCCAAGCTCCGAACATCGGTATAAGCGCTGTTATTCCTACAATCACGGATACAACCGGTGCATAAGGGAACTTGAATATGAGCATTCCGAAGAAACACAATGTTCCGAGTATCAATGCTTCCAAGAGCTGACCTGTCACAAAGTTGGTAAGCGACTGATTTGACATATTCACTATCTTAGATAGATTTTTGTAAGACTTCTCCTTTAGATATGCTTTTGCCATCATATCAAAAGCCTTAAATATAGCTTCCTTCTGAAGAAGAATATATATTGCGATAATAAATGCTAAAATAAAGTTAAACAGCATACTAACAAGTGAGCTTGAAATACTTGTTGCAATATTAACAGCTGACATAGAGCCATTTTTAACCCACTCTATCACTGTCTGCTGTATCTTTTCCCAATTAAGTTCTATACGCTTAAGCTGTTCAACCGATATATTCCAATCAAGCAAAAGGTCTTCAAGCCACTCGGTTGCACGTCCGAAGAACGGCGTAATGGATTCCACTATAATCTTAAGCGTATCCACTATCTGTGGGAAAATAACACTTACAATAACCACAATCGCAACAATCATAGTTGCAAGTGTACATATAAGACTAAGAGGTCGTTTAAGTTTAACTATAAATTTCTTATCGCTTTTGCCCATTTTAGCGAATAACCTGTTATCGTAGAAACGTAATAAAATATTAAGTACAAATGCAAAACACACTCCAAGAACCACAGGTGAAACTATACCATAAACCCATGCAAATGCAACTGATATAACCTCCGGATTTTTAATAATTGCATTAACAGCAAGTGTAAATACAATTAACAACATTAATTTCTTCATTGTCTTCTTATTTAAATCCATACCGTTACCCCCATTTTATGTTCTTATCTTATTAATGTTTATGTGTTCTGTGTAATATTCTGAACCCATCCACCTCTTTTAATAAGGATAAATCCAATTACACACTTTACTAAATCTATTGCCTGACAACAGAAATAAATCGGTATAATCGAAAGATTAGTTCCTTCTGTAAGGAAAAATGCCATCGGCACAACGATAACCCATACAAAAACGCTGTCAAAAAGGAAAGTAACTAAGGTCTTTCCACCTGAACGAAGTGTAAAATATGCCGCATGTACAAATGCGCCAACAGGCATAAAGCATGCTGATATCCTGATTAAATCAGCAGCCAAATCTTTTACAGACTGTGGTGAATTATATATCTCCGGGAAGTAAGGAGCAACAATGAGCATCGCCCCACCCATTACTACGCACGTAAATACGGAAAATGCAATAAGCTGTGCATCCTGTTTCTTAGCCTCTTCCATCTTTCCAAGTCCAAGAAGCTGTCCAACCACGATAGACACCGCACTTCCGAGAGAAATATATACCACATTAAATACATTATACAAAACCGTAGAAATGTTTACCGCTGATACAACATCTACACCTCTTGTAGAATATCTCTGATTAAGCATTGCCATACCAAGTGCCCACATCATCTCATTTATCATAAGCGGAGTTCCCTTAGCGATAATTCCCTTAACCAATGTAGACGGAATTCTAAATGAAGAATATGCACCAACGATAAACTTATTCCTAGCCGGTTTCAAATGTGTCCAAATAGTCAAGATAACAAGCTCTACAAATCTGGAAATTACTGTTGCTATTGCGGCCCCATATACTCCGTATTTAGGGAAACCGAACTTACCGAATATCAACAAGTAATTAAGTACAAGATTAACAACTACCGCTACAACTCCTGATACCATCGGTACGAAGGTCTGTCCTGTTTCTCTTAATGTACTTGCATAACACTGTGCAAATACATATGGTAAAAGACCAATTACCATAATCTTCATATAACCTTTACCATATTCAAGCACTTTAGCAACGTTACCTACATCTTCAGTTCCTTCATGAAGATACATGTTTATAAGAACCTCCGGCATAAACATAAAGACAGCAATCCCTACTGCTGCTACTATTACACCGGCTATTATTTTAAATCTGAATGCATATCGCACTCCGTCATTATCGCCCTTGCCAAAAAACTGTGTTCCGAATATTCCTGCACCGGAAATAACTCCGAATACGCAGATATTATACACAAACACAAATTGATTAACGATCGCTACCCCGGACATTTCCTCAAGCCCGACTCTTCCAACCATAATATTATCAAGCAGACTAACAAAGTTAGTGATACCATTCTGCACAATAATCGGAATTGCAATCATGAGCACCATTTTATAAAAACTTTTGGTTCCTATTAATTTCCTAAGCATATCTAACTACCTTTTATCATGTAACATTAATTATTTTCAAAAATCTCAAGTAAAAGCTCATATGGCAGCTCTATATCTGATTCATATAAATATCCGTCAAGAACAGCCGTATGTGAATCTTTTATATCGAACATTATCGGTTTTCTCTCTATATCACTGACAGAAATCGTTATTGTCTTAACATCCTCATCCGCCTTACCAACATATGTAAATGTTGCAGCATTAACAGGGTCCATAATCGCAGCAATAAGCTCACTGTTAGTAATCTTATGTGCCTCAGTACCTTCAGCATCTGATATACGCATCCATATCGGTTTAGCCTCATAATTAAAGGTTACTGTTTGCTCAGGCTCATAATACTTGTCATAGCTTTTAAAGTTAAAAGGGAAAAAATATATATCTTCGCCTGTTGTATACGTGTTATTATATGCATGCTTTACTTTCCACTGTATTCTCTTATAAAGAATGGCACTTGATACTATTGTTCCGCCATCTCGCTGTGTCTTGGTTATCGGAATAAAAAGTAATATTATAAACAATACTGCTCCAAGAACTATCGCTATCGCCTTCTTTAAATTCTTATCCATTTCAAATTCCTCTTTTCTGTCGCTATTCTAAACTATTGAAACATTTATAGCACCTTTGTAGCTATAAAAACAACCAGTGGTATAGTAACAACACTTAGTAGCGTAGTTACCGTAAATATATGTGATGCCCTCTTCTCGTCTCCGCCGAATCTGTTAGCAAAAAGCATAGTATTAGCCGCGGTAGGACACGCCGAACAGATAAGTATCGTAAGCTTAAGAGTCATATCCACAGGCAACACTAACAATATGATAACAAAAATCGATGGAATAAGCAAACACTTTACCGCCGCAAGGAAATATATTCTTCCTTTCTTAAATGCGCCAAGCAAATCACTCTGTGCTATATAAATACCTGACACTATCATAGCAAGCGGGGTATTCATGGATGCAATATACTCAAGTGTGTCCGTAATGGTCTTCGGAAGCTTTATTCTCGTAAAATACATAACAAGACCCACAATTATGGCCAAAATAGTTATTGTACAAAGAGGCTTTATTCTCTCCCAAAGTGATTTCTTTTCTTTTTGTTTGCCTTTTTCCATGAGGACAATTCCGTAGGTCCAACAGAAAAGATTAAACATGGTAACATAGGTCGTACAATACAGAACTCCAATTTCACCAAAAACCGCATTGATTAACGGAATTCCCATGAACCCACAATTTCCAAATACCATTGCAAAACGCTCAGTCGAAAGAGCATCTTTATTACATTTAATTCTAATTATGTGCGACACTACTATAGCCATAACAAGTGCCAATGCTGATAAAAGAAGTCCAAAAATAATATTTTTGGCAGTAGCCGGGTCATAATCCATCTGATATGTGTTAAGAATAAGACTCGGTGTTACCACATAAAGTACCACATTGGTAATCTGCTTCTTTCCGTCATCGTTTACTATCTTTATTTTGTATAAAACATATCCCACAAGCAAGAGCAAAAACATTATGAACACCTGCTTCATGAGAATAATACTGAGTCCCATAAATACCTATTCTCCTTTAGTTGATGCAAATTCTCATCAAAAGCCTTCCTTGCGTCTTTGTTTTCTAATCTCATTACGCTTAGCCGCAAGTTCCCATTCCTTTTGCTCCGCTTCTGTTTGTAATATAAGCGGTAAGACTTTAGTAGGCTTCTCATCTTCATCAATTGCAACCATTACAACATATGCTTTATTTATCATGCGTTCTGTTCCGTCCATATGCTCTACATATGTCTCTACACACACTTCCATTGAAGTATTGCCCGTATAAGTTGCATAACCTCTGATGGAAAGAAGTTCATTCGCTTTAGCCGGTCCGATGAACTGCATATTATCAATTACAGCTGTAGTGACATTAGTTCCTGTATGTCTTCTTGCGACTACTCCTGCCACCTCATCAACCCAATCCATCAGCTTACCGCCTCGAAGTCGGTTATATCCGTTCATCTCCGTAAATGTAAGAATCTGCACCTGCTCTGTTCTAGATTCATCAACCGTTCTGCCTTGCATATTTTGTATCATGATGCTCTCCTTCATTTTATAAAAACAAATCTATGACTCTTCCACTAATTTACCGCAAATATGTTCCGGTGTCATTTCCAATAACAATGTTTTGTCCGCATATTGCTCAATCTCTGCCTTAATATGTTCATCATCCTGAATGAATTTATGGCTAAGCTTTGTTGTAATATCAACGATTCTGTCCATATCATCCACAATTTCAATCCTACCAAATACAATAACACTCTTTACGTTAAGCGGCCACTGTCCCGGCTTGCGATACCCTTCATCATATGTACAGAATGAAACCTTATTGTCTTTTTGTAATGCATCTAATCTGTGCCCTATTTTTCCGCAATGAAAATATATCTTTCCGTCTTCTTCATTGTACCAATGATTCATTGGCATTCCATATGGATAATCATTATCTCCGTTAACAGAAAGAACACCTCTTTTTTCTGTCTTAAGAACCTGAATACATTCTTCCATAGATAATTTCTTATTTTTTCTAACTAATTCCCTGAACATTGCATGTGTCCTTTCTCAAAAGTTAATTCCTACATCTGACTATAAAGTTCAGCATAGAAGCCCTTCTTATTCATAAGTTCCTCATGATTACCCTGTTCAATAATATTACCGTCTCTCATTACAAGGATAACATCTGCTTCTTTAATAGTTGAAAGTCTATGAGCTACGATGAAGCTGGTTCTTCCCTCCATCATCTTAGCAAATGCCTTTTGAATTCTAATCTCCGTACGGGTATCAATAGATGAAGTTGCTTCATCCAGTATAAGCATCGGAGGTAAACATAGCATTACTCTGGCAATACAAAGAAGCTGCTTCTGACCTTGTGAAAGTCCGCCTCCGTCTTCAGTAATTACCGTATCATAGCCGTTAGGTAGTCTCTTGATAAATCCATGTGCATGTGATGCCTTCGCTGCATTTATAACCTCTTCTCTTGTAGCTTCCGGCTTACCCATTCTAATATTATCTTCAATTGTTCCTGATTTTAACCATGTCTCCTGAAGCACCATACCGTAAGATTTTCTAAGGCTATGTCTTGTAATATCACGAATATCTGTTCCGTCAACCGAAATTTCTCCTTTATTCACGTCATAAAAACGCATAAGAAGATTAATAACCGTAGTTTTTCCGCAACCTGTCGGTCCAACTATAGCAATTCTTTGTCCCGGTTTTACTGAAAGATTTAAATTCTTAATAAGTTCTTTCTCGGGTACATATGAAAACTCTACATTTCTAAGATCTATCTCACCATTAGGGTTATCAAGTACACGTGCATTTTCCGCATCAGGAATCTGCGCTTCTGTGTCGAAAATAAGCTCAAATATTCTTCCTGCGCATGCAAATGCATTTTGAAGTTCGGTAATAACTCCGGAAATCTCATTAAACGGCTTGGTATACTGATTAGCATAGCTTAAAAATGTCGTAAGAATACCAACTGTAAATGTGCCTGCCGCATTACCTGTAGCAAGTACCGTAAGTGCACCTGTAAGTGCAACACTGGCATATACAAGGTTATTAACAAATCTTGTTCCGGGATTAGTTATTGATGAGAAAAAGATGGCTCTAAGTGAAGCCTTACCAAGTCTTTCATTAATCTCGTCAAATCTTTCTACAATCTTATCCTCTCTGCCAAAAGCTTTAACCACCTTCTGATTTCCTATCATTTCATCAATAAGAGATGTCTGCTCACCTCTTATCTGTGATTGAAGCTTAAACATATCATATGTTTTCTTAGCAATAAAGCTCGCAACAAAAAGAGATAACGGTGTGATACACACTACCACAAGTGCAATCTTCACATTAAGAATAAGCATAAAGCCGAGAGTTCCTACTATAGTGATTATGCCCGAAAACAGCTGTGTAAATCCCATAAGCAGTCCATCTGCGAACTGGTCTGCATCCGTAATAACCCTGCTCACTGTATCGCCATGTGCATGTGAATCAATATATGACAACGGAAGCTCTTCAATTTTGGCAAATGCATCTCTTCTTATGTCACGAACAACTCTATATGTTATCTTATTATTAATAAGATTCATAAGCCACTGTGCAAGTGCCGTAATAAGCACCGATGCTGCTATCTGATAAAGATATCCTTTTAACAAGTCCCACTCTATTCCATTATCTAGTATACAATCAATTGCTTTACCGGTAAGTATCGGTACATATAATGTAAGCACTACCGATATGAGTGAAAAAATTAAAGATAATACTACCAGAAACATCTGGCTCTTAATGTAACCAAAGATACGTGATATAGTTTTCTTATTGCCCTTCATTCTACTCACCCTCCTTCGGTTTCTTAAACTGAGACTCATAGATTTCCTTATAAACCTCACAGTTCATAAGAAGCTCATCATGAGTTCCGATTCCAACCATCTCGCCCTCGTCAAGCACAATTATCTTATCTGCATGCATGATAGAAGCCGTACGCTGTGATACAATAAAAGTAGTAAGCTTTCCGCCACTTATCTTCTTAATTGCCGCACGAAGCTTAGCATCAGTAAGATAATCAAGAGCTGATGCACTATCGTCAAGTATAAGTATCTCCGGATTTCTCACAAGGGCTCTTGCAATCGTAAGACGCTGTCTTTGACCACCGGAGAGATTTTTTCCATTCTGGGCGATTTGCTTGTCAAAGCCTTCCTCCCATTTATCCGTAAATTCCTTTGCCTGCGCAACCTCGAGTGCCTTAAGCATCTCTTCATCAGTTGCATTCTCATTGCCCCACTTAAGGTTATCGCGCAAGGTTCCCTTGAATAAGACCGCTTTCTGCGGAACAATTCCTATCCTGTGTCTAAGTTCATCTAACTTATAATCTCTTACATCTTTTCCGGCAACCATAACGCTACCCTTAGTCACATCATAAAATCTTGGAATAAGATTAATTAACGAAGATTTTCCCGAGCCGGTGCCACCGATGATACCTACAGTTTCGCCCCTCTTTACAGAAAAATTGATATTTTCAAGCGAATCCTCTGAAGAGGTCTGATAACACAGATTAACATCTTTAAATGAAACAATTTCTTCACCGTTATACTCTTCTGCAACCGTATTCTCGCTATCGCAGATTGATGGTGTCATATCAAAAACAGCTTCAATTCTATGTGCACAGGCAAATGCCTTGGTAACTGTTACAATAAGATTAGCAAGCTTAACAAGCTCAACAAGAATCTGAGACATATAATTAACAAGTGCAACAACTGCTCCCTGTGTAATTATTCCTCCTTCAACCCTAAGTGCACCACAGTATATAAGCACAATAATACCGGCATTTACAATAATATATGTAAGCGGATTAGTAAGACCTGATATTCTGCCTGTTACAATCTGCAATCTGTTTAACATGCCATTATGCTCGTTAAAGTTCTTAATTTCTTCTTCCTGCTGACCGAACGCTCTGATTACCCTAACTCCGGTAAGATTCTGCCTCGTAGCACCAAGCACCTTATCAAGTGCTCCCTGAACTTTCTTAAAGAGAGGCATAGTTATAAGCATTACTCCGAATACAACAATTGAAAGAAGTGGTATTACCACAACAAATGTAAGCGCAGACTTGGCATCAACAGTAAATGCCATAATCATTGCACCAAATACGATAAACGGTGAACGAAGGAAAAGCCTCAAGACAAGATTAACACCTGTCTGTACCTGATTAATGTCTCCTGTCATACGCGTAATCATGGTTGATGTTCCGATTTTATCAAATTCAGAATGTGATAAAGTCTGCATATGTGCAAAAAGTGCATGTCTAAGCTCTGTACCGAATCCAACAGCAGCCTTTGCCGAGAAAAACTGTGCCGTGATGGCACACACCATTCCTATAAGTCCCAGTGCAACCATAATCGCACACATTTTAAAAATATATCCCTTGTCATTTCCCGGAATTCCGGTATCTACAATTGCCGCAACAACAAGTGGAATCATGAGTTCAAAGGAGGCTTCAAGAAGCTTGAACAATGGACCTATGACTGTTTCTTTTTTATAATTTTTTAGGTAAACCAATAATCTTTTCATGTATATTCTCCGTTTACTTATTCTTCAGAGTAAATTTAATCTTCATGTTCCTTAATGTAGCCTTCCATAAGTGCAGCAGCAATTCCCACAAGTTGACCGCAAGGTCTTTTCTTGTAATATTCCGCTGTCCTAAGTTCAGGCACCGGCTCACTTTTCTTCTCTGTAAGCCCAAGAAGCTCACGACATACGATAGAGCCGTTAATCTCTGTAAACTTAGCAGCAAGCTCCTGTATCCTCGCATAGTGTTCAGACTTAAGTTTATGATCCTTAGGGTCCTCGTAACCATATAAAACACCTGCAACCATAAACATACCACTCACTGCACCGCATACTTCCCTAAGTCTTCCCATTCCGCCGCCAAAGGATGAGCTCAGTTTAAGTGCAACACTTTCTTCCATATTATATAAATCGGCAAAAGCGAGAAAAACTGACTGCGAACAGTTATATCCTTCTTCAAAAAGTTCCATTCCCTTCTTCGCTCTCTCACTACCTGCCAATAATCCTTCAATATCAGCTGTCATCATTTCTTCCTTTCTGATATACATAAGCTTGTATACGAATTACATAAGGTCTTTGAAATTGAATTTTCTTACACCACTTGCATAATCTGCTACGATATGTCCGTTTCCGAACATCTTATATTTGTACGTAACCAGTCCGTCAAGTCCCACAGGTCCTCTTGCATGAAGCTTGCCTGTGCTTACACCTACTTCTGCTCCGAAACCATATCTGAAACCATCTGCAAATCTTGTTGAACAGTTCTGATATACCCCGGCAGAATCAACAAGCTGCATAAAATATGCTGCTGTCTCGGCATCCTCCGTCATAATCGCATCTGTATGATGTGAACCATATTTATTGATATGAGTAATAGCCTCATTAATATCGTTAACTGTCTTTGCAGAAAGGATATAATCTAGATACTCTGTTTCAAAATCTTCATCTGTGGCTGGAACACAGTCCACTATATTTCTAATAGCCTCTGTTCCTCTAAGTTCAACATTTCTCTTATCAAACTCTGCTTTAAGTGCAGGCATAAAATCTGCTGCTATATCCTTATGTACTAGAAGATTCTCAACTGCATTACATACTGCCACATACTGAGTCTTAGCGTCTGTAACTATCTTAACTGCCTTATTTATATCTGCCGCTTTATCAACGTAAATATGACAGATACCATCTGCGTGGCCCATAACAGGAATCTTTGTATTATTCATAATGTACTGTACAAATGCATTTGAACCTCTAGGTATAAGTAAGTCAATCGCCTCATGACACTCAAGAAGCTTACCGATATCCTCTCTTGCCTCTATCTGTAACATACAGTTATCAGGCATTCCGGCCTTAACTGCGGTATTATGTATCGTTTCAAAAAGAATTCTGTTAGTATTAAGAGCTTCGCTTCCACCCTTAAGAATCGCACAGTTACCACTCTTTAAGCAAAGTGTAGAAATCTGCACCATAGCATCCGGACGTGATTCAAAGATAACACCTATTACTCCAATCGGACATGTCTCTCTTACTAGAATAAGTCCTTCGTCAAGCTCTCTCTTAAGCTCTACCTTACCAAGCGGGTCTTTAAGCTTAATAAGCTCTCTTACTCCTGACACCACATCATTTAATTTATTCTCATCAAATCTAAGTCTCTTAAGCACAGGTGCTGCAATACCGGCTTCCTCCGCTGCTTTCATGTCTGCCTCATTTGCAGCAAGAATCTCTTCTTTCGCAGCAATCAACGCATCTGCTATCAATGCAAGTGCATTATTTCTCTCCTCTGATGTTTTTGCAGCAAGTTCCATGCTGTCAAGCTTCATCTGTTTTGCTCTATCTCTAAGTTCCATTTTCATTCCTCCCACTTTTTGAAAAACTTTCGCTGTTTAACATAATATATCAACATACAGTTTTTCTCAAGTATTTTTAAAAACTTTTCTTCTATATTAATGTAAAATATTATAAAAAAAATATAAATTCAATTTTGTTCATATTCTGTTCATATTTTACCCTTATAATTACCTCTACTAAATGTTAGGCATTTGCGAAATCATATTACAAATGTTTATCAACTAAATATCTTAAAAGGAGCTAACATGTTAAAACTTTCATCTATTATTAAGGAGTATAACATCAGTGGTGGCGAAAGTGTAACTGCCCTCAAGGGTATAGACATTGAATTTCGCCGAAATGAGTTCGTAGCTATCCTCGGTCAGTCAGGTTGTGGTAAAACTACTATGCTCAACTTAATCGGTGGTCTTGACCAATACACAAGCGGTGACCTTTCGATTAATGGAATTTCAACCAAGAAATTTAAGGATAGAGATTGGGATTCATATCGTAATCATTCAATTGGTTTCGTTTTCCAGTCATATAACCTTATTCCTCATCAGTCAGTGCTTTCAAATGTTGAGCTTGCTCTTACATTATCAGGTGTATCCAAATCCGAACGCCGTAAAAGAGCGATTGATGCACTCACCAAAGTAGGCCTCGGCGACCAGATTAAGAAGAAGCCTACTCAGATGTCAGGTGGTCAGATGCAGCGTGTTGCCATAGCAAGAGCACTTGTTAACGATCCTGATATTCTTCTTGCAGATGAGCCGACCGGTGCTCTCGATTCTGCAACAAGTGTACAGATTATGGATATTCTTAAGGAAATCGCCAAAGATAAGCTCGTAATCATGGTTACTCATAACCCTGAACTTGCTGAAGAATATTCAACAAGAATTGTACGTCTTCTTGATGGAAAGATTATCGATGATAGTAATCCATATAACTCAGCCGAAGATACTAACACAGCTACTTCTACGGAAGCTACTGACAAGGCTTCAGTTGATACAGTGAAAGCTTCCAAGAAGCTTAAATCAAGAACTTCGATGTCATTTTTCACAGCGCTTTCATTATCACTTAATAACCTTATGACAAAGAAGGCTCGTACTCTTCTTACAGCTTTTGCCGGAAGTATCGGTATTATAGGTATAGCACTTATCCTTTCCCTTTCAAATGGTATCCAGGAATACATTGACAAGGTACAGGAGGATACGCTTTCTTCATATCCTATTACTCTCGAGGCAGAAACGGTTGATTTAACAAGCCTTATGACTTCACTTTCTGCCGTAGAATCTGATACTTCTGACCATGACAAAGATAAGGTATATACCAACACATTAATGATTGAAATGGTTAATGCCATGATGTCAGAGATTCAGACAAATAACTTAAAGGCTTTTAACGAATATCTCAAGAGCGAAGAAAGCGGTTTTTCCGATTATATCAGTTCAGTAAAATATACTTATAACACTGTTATCAATGTATATTCAAACAACATAAACAACAGATTCGTTCAAGTTAATCCAAGTACTCTTATGACTTCAATGTATGGCGAGATGGCCAACTCTATCCCCGCTGCATATTCACAGGGAATGAGCCTCTGGACAGAGATGCTTGACGATAGAGCACTTCTCGAGACTCAATATGATGTTGTTGCCGGTAAATGGCCTGAGAATTATAACGAAGTTGTTCTTGTAATCGATAAGAATAATGAAGTTAGTGATATCGCTATGTACTCTCTCGGTCTTAAAGATCCTAAAGAGGCAGAGAAGACCATGCAGGATATAATGCTTGGCAACCCTGTTGACAGTACTGTATACAGCTACACATATGATGAGCTCCTTAATTTAACATACAAGCTGGTACTTCCAAGTGACTATTACCAGTATGATGAAGCAACCAATACATGGGTTGATATAAGTGACAATGAATTAGCACTTCAGTCTGTTGTAAATAATGCAATTGACCTTAAGGTTGTAGGTATTATCCGTCCTAACCCTGATGCAATCGCTACTTCTATCGTTGGAAACATTGCATACACAAGTGACTTGACAACTTATGTAATCAACGCAACTAATGCCAGCGAGATTGTTAAACAGCAGATGGCTAACCCTGATGTAGACGTTTTCACAGGAATTGAATTCAATGTAGACACAGAAGATTTTGTTGTAACAATGGATGATGTTAACGCGTACATTGCTACCCTTGATGAAGCAACCAAGATGCAGATTCAGTCATATCTCCAGATGATGACTGAGGAGCAGATTATTGCCATGTTCACCGAACAGATGAAACCGGAGACAACAGATGCAACCTACGAAGGTAATCTTGCTCTCCTTCACAGTGTACAGCTTGATGATCCTTTCTCAATCAACATTTATGCTAAAGACTTTGAATCAAAGGATATTATATCTGACAAGATTGATGAATATAACCAGAAGATGATTAGCGAAGGTAAAGACGAATATGTTATCAACTATACAGATATTGTTGGTCTTATGATGTCTTCCGTAAGCACAATCATAAATGTAATCTCATATGTGCTTATAGCATTCGTTGCTATTTCACTTGTAGTATCCTCAATCATGATTGGTATCATCACATACATCTCCGTACTTGAGCGTACCAAAGAAATCGGTATTCTCCGTGCTATCGGAGCTTCCAAGAAGGATATTTCACGAGTATTCAATGCAGAGACCATGATTGTTGGTTTCATATCAGGTGCAATCGGTATCGGTGCTACACTGCTTATTAACATTCCTGCTAACATCATTATCAAAGCCCTTACAGGTATAAGCACACTTTCACGACTTCCAATTAATGGTGCAATAATCCTTGTTGCAATCAGCATAATCCTTACACTTATCGCCGGTCTTATTCCTTCAAGACTTGCTGCCAAGAAGGACCCTGTTGTAGCACTTAGAAGCGAGTAATGATATGGCAGCTGATAAAACCAAAAACAAAGGTAATGTAAGCAGTTGCGAATGTTGCAGCAATTATATATATGATGAAGATTATGAATGCTATGTTTGTGATGTCAATCTTGACGAAGATGAGATGTGCCGCTTCATGACCGACACTTTCTATGATTGTCCGTATTTCAGAATGAATGACGAATATAGAATCGTAAGAAAACAGATGTAAAAATACCCCGGAAGCAATTAATACTTCCGGGGTATCTCTTTTTACTGTACTAATTTCTATGGTGTATAATATTCCACTGAAAACCCTTGCTCTTTTGCCCATGTTTCAGCATAAGAGCCTTGTTCCACACGTATTATCTGCAATGAGCTACACTGAAGAAATGCATTATCCTCAATATATGTTACGCTTCCGGGAATTGTTGCACTTTCCAATTTAACAGAAAAAGAAAACGCATGATTTTCTATATTTGTAACACCATCCGGTATTACAATGTTTACTAATCCACTACCTGAAAACATAGATGCTTCAATAACTGTTAACCCCTGCGGCAATTCTATTGAACTCAAATTTGGGCACCAATAAAATGCTTGGTTACTAAGTTTTGTTATCGTTTCAGGCAATGTTATACTTCTCATTGATGTATACATGTAAAAGGTAAAATCAGAAATACCTGTCACCGTGTATCCATCTATTTTTTCCGGTACATTTATTTCTTTCAAGCCTTTAACATTTATGCCGCTTATTGTAGCCGTTCCGTCTTCGTTAATTTTATATTTAAACAAATCTTCCGGAGCTATTTCTCCTATTGTTTCTTCCTCCCCTACAGCAGTTTCCCCCTGAGGTGTAGTTACGTTTTCACTATTTTCAGTTGTCATTTCTTGTTCAGGAGGATTGCTAGGATTATACTCTGCTTTCTTTTTCTTCAATTCTTCTTTCTTATCCTTTACAGCATTTTGACCAAGTTCTCTTTCTGCATCCGCAAGTATATCTTCTGCCTTATCAACCTCTCCTATTTCCATATAGATATCGATTAACTCCATATACGCTTCTTTGCACTTAGGGTCTATCTCAATAGCTTCGATATATGCAGCAATTGCCTGCTCATATTGTAATTCATCAAGATATTTCTCGCCTAGTTCAAGTTGCTCAGCTAGTTCTTTGGCTTCTGCATTCTTAGGTACTATAAGTGCAATAACACCTACTACCCCAAGTACTATTATTATACTTGCTAGTATTACAAGTAATTTCACATTAATTTTCCTTTTGGATTCAATGTTTTTTTCTTCTGCCATGTCTTACTCCTCTTTTATTTCGCAAACAGATTATTGTATATTCTTTGAAGCAATTGATTTAATACTATATCCATCAAAACAGCTCTTAGGATTCTTAACAAGAACTACATTAAGCTCATATAATTTGGTAGGTTCAAACTCATTTGTTCCTCTTTCAAATTCGGCAACAAGATTAACCTCATTCCCCACAACTTCTGCTTGATAAGAAAGAATTCTTCCATAGCCTAAGCTACCTGCAGCCTCATTAATATTAATCCCTTCTTCCGAAATGTCTTTCTGCATATCAATGAATTTATTAGTCAGTGAATATTGAACATACTCAACCTGTTCCTTAGTCATTATCGCATTGTTTTCTTCTCTAACTTTCTCCAAATAATCAAATGTGAATCTTGTATTCTGGCAAAAATGGAAAAGAAAGCTCTCCATATAATAGTCTGCCTCTGTTTCATCTATGTTGTATTCTTCAAAAGTCAATACTAACTCTGTTATTGCTCCACTTAAGTTTTGTCCTAATACAAACTCTGTAGGGTATGTATAATCTTTAATCCCTAATGAATCAAAGTCTATCTTTACATCATTAATTATTTCGATTATCACTTCCGGTTTAGTTGTACTACTGCTTGCCTCAATTGCTATCGTGCTTTCCGGCTGTATTGGTGCTTCTCCCGAATCAGCACATGCCACAAGTGCCATCATTGGCAAAATCGCTAACCATCTCTTTGCTTTCATAATATTATTTCTCCCCTTTGTTATAATTCAATTTTAAATATACAATGAACATTTGAACATTATTCTCCCAAAATCAAATTATAACATATATTCAAACTATTGCAAGATATTCAAGTTTTAAAACTCCTTATCTTGATATATCCCTACAATGCCTGTAACTCTTACTGCGTCATGGCCTCCACAACCTGTCCCAAAGACTCAAAATCTACAAAATCAACCACCTTACCATATGTATCTATCATATCTCTAAGCTCCGGAGTCATCTGTTCTTCAGGTGTACTCTTTGCTTTCTTATATACAAGCGACATCATTGTCTTATGCATGAAGCTAAGCTTACTATAGTCTATTCCACCACGCAGATGAAGAACCTGTGCGCTCTCAAGAATTGTCTTTGGTACTTGCATACCTATTGTTTTCTTTATGTGATCTGTGTTTTCCTTATTACTAACATCTGCTAAACCTACCGTCACAATGATAAACTTTGCTTTGTCCGGAAGTAGCTTAACCGTATTCTTTAAGCCTTTTACCCCGCCCGCATATAGCCCTCCAAGATGAATAACCACATCATATCCTGATAAATCCTTGACATCTTCATAGTTAACAACCGGTACATCTGTCATTTCGGATAATTTCAACGCATAAGCTTTAGTTGTCCCATAATTGCTACCATATATAATCACTTTTTTCATATCGTCTATCCCCTTACATTTCACTAATTTCTTTGTACATCTTTTTTTCAAAATACAATGCAGCAACTCCCAGCACCACAAAAGAAAGGCTCTTCGTAACTAATGCAGGAATCGGTATATCGCACCCCGCTATCATCTGACAGATGGTCTGCGGAAACATCATAATACCAACTATTATACAGCACCTCAACAAAACTGCTAATAACAATGTTCCTATAGCATTTTGCTTCTTCAAAAGATATATTATAACAAAACACATAGGGCTAATGATTCCCATATCCAACACATAAGTAATATTAGTTGTATATACACCTATCAAGGATAAAGTTCCTCCATTTATGAGTGACGGTATTACATCCGGAAGCCATGCCACAATCAGAGCAATACCTGAAAGAACCAGAAAAACCGTCAAGCCTTTTGTAAGCGTGGCAGATTTAGTTAGCTTTATCCCGGATATATGCGTAAACATGCCAAACAGACTGCATGCAAATAATGCCACATATACCAGAAACAGCCTGTTATATGTTAATCCAAACGCTAGGCTTGCTGCATAGTAGAATGCTGCTGAGTAAACCGATATGATCTTAAGCTCTGATGCAGCATCTTTCTTCTTGGTATAATTAAGATATGCCATAATAAACATCGGTATCCCAACAACAAGTATACATATATCACTACCTATCGTAATCGGTGCCTGAAAATATGTATCAAACGCATATATACCATGTCCGTATATCTCCACAGTGTGTCCGTACTGATTAACAAATTCATACGACTTTGTAAAATTAATCGATAGTACTCCTGCTATAGCGGTTATCGCCAACAATACCATTGTTATAATTGCCAAATAATCTCTTCTTCGCATCAATCACAATCCTCCTGTAATAATTTAAGATTATCCTCCATCTGAATAATCGTTTGGATGGTTGTACGTAGCTGTTCTTCAGATATTCCTGCAAACATTGCTGCCATAATCCTGACACTCATCTCATCATTCTTATTACAGAATTCAATGCAGTATTCGGTAAGCTCTATCCTTTGCTTTCTCTTATCATTTTCATCGGAAACAATATTTACAAAGCCCTTCTTCTCAAGCTTCAGAAGTATCTGCTTCACATTCTGATGTGAGCTTCCCATAATCTCTGCAAGTTCCTTTAAAGTTGGCTTTTCTTTGCACAAATTAATACATATAATAGCAAAGAATTGCTTCCAACTAATTTCCTTAATAGTTCTGTCTGCCATAGCCTGAAAGCGATTATCAAAGGCGCTAAGCAGCCCCAACAGAAAATACGGCGCTTCTATTCCGGTAAAGTCTATGTTTTCATGGTTTATTACTTCTTTTATATTCATGTCCGCCTCCATTATGTAATATATTACCTTTTATAAGGTAACATATTACATATATTATGTCAATATAAATATGTTATCCAATTTATTGATTTTCACCCTGATATGTGCTATACTCGCTATATATTTTAGGAAAGGGGAACGCATATGAACGGCTTAGGATATACACCTATTTGCAGTAGCAGTTGCATATCAAAAACATGCATTTTATCGCTATCACGGGATTATTGCGCCCTTTTTTAGACTCTTAATTAGAAAACTGCGCATAATTCCACTTTCAAAACAGGTAATCATTTTAGGGATTCCCTGTTTTTTCTATTGCTTGTAACATAATAATTTAAGTACACACTTATCATCAATTGAAAGAAGGAATTACAGATGAAATTATTACATAAAAAATTAGAACGAAATATTATATACGATTATTTTTATACTTTTATCAACAACCTCAATATGTCCTCTTCCATCTGGGTACTCTATCTTGCTTACCATGGAATGAGTCTCATGAAAATTGGAATATTAGAGGGAATCTACCATATCACAGGAATTATTTTTGAGATACCGTCAGGTGCAATTGCCGATCTGCTCGGGCGAAAGAAAAGTCTTCTGCTTGGTAGAATCCTTATGGTTATATCCTGTTTCTTCATGCTGTTCTCTGCTTCATTCATAGGATTCGCCGTAGGTTTCATATTGCAATCACTAAGCGGCAACTTTAATTCCGGTGCAGAGGAAGCACTTGTTTTTGACAGTCTCAAAATGCTTGGCAAGGAAAACTCATATACAGCAATTAACGGACGAATCAATATGCTTATTGAGGTATCGCAAAGCATCGCAACCGTAGTTGGCGGAATCCTTGCAGAAATCTCATATACCTATTGTTATGGTGCATGTATCATCATCACCCTAATCGGAATACTCCCTGCACTATTCATGACTGAACCGCCTGTTGCAGCCAATGCAGACGATGATGCCGATAATATAGTTAAAGAGAAAAAGCGCTTTACCAATGTTGTTCGCGGGCATTTTACCACAAGCGCAAAGGTTCTTAAAGCTAACCCTAAGATACTTTTTATTATCATCTACTACTCGGTTATCTTCTCATCCTTTGCACTACTGTTCTTCTATAGCCAGCAATATTTTTCTGACTTTGGTCTTAATAAGATTGAAATTAGTCTTATCATGCTTTTTGCCGGAATAGTCGCATGTGCGGGCGCATTTCTTAGTGACCGGATATACCGATTTCTCGGTAATAGAATATCAATAATAGGAGCAATAGCTATAGCTATATGTATTGGTCTGTTTGGTTTAAACAACCTATACGTTGCATTTGTGGCATTACTTATCGCTGACTTTTTTAATTCAGTATTGTATCCGATTCAATCAACCTCACTTAACAAGCTGATTCCATCAGAGCAACGTGCAACTCTGTTGTCGGTAAACAGTATGTTCTTCTCTGTTTTTATGATACTGCTTTTTCCTCTTGCAGGAGCCTTAGCAGATGTTATAGGACTTGGAAGCTCATTTGTTATGATTAGTGCGGTTGTCTTAATTGGAACATGCGTACTTTATAAGCTTTCGGATGATTGATTGTAGCTTCACGTGCTACGGACAAAACACAAAAGACTTCCTATAAAATATATAGGAAGTCTTTTGTGTAATTCTTTTTATGGATTTTTTACATTTTAAAACATAGTAAAGGTGTCCTAATCCTTATATAAATTATGAAACTACATTTAACGCTATCAACACCTGCAACACTACAAATGCCGCATATATACCAAGGAGTGTTACACCTTGCCAACGCTGAAGCTTTCCTTTTATTAATGTAGGCAATGTCATCAATGCCATTACTCCTACCATCAAAGGAATTTCAAAAAGCTGAGAAGTATTATAACCCAAAAGCTTACTTCCATCCGGAATAACAAAAGGTGATATTGTTACTGCTGCGCCTGATACCAAAACTAAATTGAAGATATTAGCACCGATAATATTACCAAGTGACAATGCTCCATGTCCCTTAACCAAAGCAGTAACCGCAGTTACTAATTCAGGCAAAGATGTGCACAATGCAACTACCGTAACTCCAACTACCTCTGTCGGAATACCTGCCAATGTTGCGAGAGAAACTGATGCACCCTCCAGCATGTCTGCACCTATGGCAATTAAAATTGCACTTACAACCATTGTGATAACATCTTTCAAAAGTGAGTTGGAATTGCTTTCATCTTTTTCTTCAGGTTGCTCCTGTACAGGATTCTTAAATCCTTTATAAATAGTCAAAGTCATGTAGATACCGAAAACTAACAGCATTACGATACCCAACCATCTGTCAAAACGACCAAATATGTACGCCGCAATCATATAAATAGATGCTGAAATAAAGAAGAATATTACCGGAGTAACAATAGTTTTTTTATTTACTGACACAGGTCGGATTGCAATAGTAAGTGCCGCAATCAGTGATGTATTACAAATTATAGAGCCAATAGCATTACCATATGCAATCGCGCCGTTGTTATTGATAGCAGCAGTAACAGATACCATTACTTCGGGAAGTGTTGTACCGATAGATACGACTGTCGCACCAATGATTATTTCCGGCACTTTAAAGCGCTTAGCTAAACCTACAGCTCCATCAACGAACCAGTCACCGCCCTTTATCAGTAACAGTACACCAATAACAAACAAAAGAAGCGACCCCCATAGTCCATCCGTCAACCCGTTATACCATGCTAAAACTTGTTCAATCATAATAAAATCTCCTTATGTATTTTTATTTTAAAAAAACCGAGTACAGCAGCCGTAACGCTATACTCGGTTTAAAATTCACATTTGTGAAAAAGACACCATGTATAACACAAGGGCATACATGAGTCTGGCAATTTAAAACAAGCCAGATCGCAAAAGCGACCAGGATGTTGACTTGCTACGCAAAAATCTGCGCTTGCTACTCCCTCACACAATGTTAAATAATTATATCACAACACAAATAGAAAAAACAACTTCTAAAAGAATATTTTTATATTTTCTATTCATTCATCTTCGCTAACTTAGCGGCCTGGTCAGCAGCAATTAAGTTATCAAGTACTTCCTGAAGATCTCCGTTAAGGATTTCTTTTAGTCTGTACAATGTAAGCTTGATTCTGTGGTCTGTTACACGGCTCTCAGGGAAGTTATAAGTACGAATCTTCTCTGAACGGTCGCCTGTTCCGACCTGGCTTCTTCTCATCTCTGCTTCAGCGTCATGAGCCTTCTGCTGCTCGATATCATAGAGCTTTGCACGAAGGAGTGCAAATGCCTTTGCCTTATTCTGAAGCTGTGACTTCTCTGTCTGGCTGTAGATAACGATACCTGTAGGTATATGTGTAAGTCGTACAGCAGAGTCTGTAGTATTAACGCACTGTCCACCGTTACCGGAAGCACGCATAACATCAATACGAATATCCTTATCATCAATAACAACATCTACTTCTTCTGCCTCAGGCATAACTGCTACTGTAATGGTAGATGTATGAATTCTTCCGCCTGACTCTGTTACAGGTACACGCTGTACACGATGTACACCACTCTCATACTTAAGCTTAGAATATGCGCCCTGTCCTGTAATCATGAAGATACACTCTTTGAATCCACCGATTCCGTTTTCACTAATATTAAGCGGCTCAACCTTCCAACGGTTAGTCTCTGCATATTTTGCATACATACGATAAATCTCTGCCGCAAACAAAGCAGCCTCGTCTCCGCCGGCACCACCACGAATCTCGACGATAACGTTCTTATCATCGTTAGGGTCCTTAGGAAGTAAAAGAATCTTAAGCTTCTCCTCAAGCTCTTCTACCTGTACTTTAGCCGTACTAAGTTCTTCCTTAAGAAGTTCTCTCATATCTTCGTCATTTTCTTCATCAAGCATCATAAGGCTATCCTCTATAGTAGCCTTAGCATTCTTATATTCCTGATAAGCCTCAACTATCGGAGCAAGGTCACTCTGCTCCTTCATAAGCTTACGGAATCTTGTCTGGTCATTAGTAACATCAGGGCTGTTAAGCTCTTCCATTATCTCGTTATATCTGAAGACCAAATCCTCTAATTTATCAAACATTTCTATTCCTCCCGGATTCTATACTTAGAATATTATTATGCTAATCTTGCCATACATACCCTATCCAGTCCGGCAAGGTCTTTCATGGCTTTAACATCTACATATCCATTTTCACAAAAAAGATTGCACACTGCCTCTCTTTGATTATGTCCTATTTCAAAAATAAGATAACCACCACTCACAAGATACTGCTTCGCATCCTCAATTATCTTTCTGTAAAAAATGAGTCCGTCTTCTCCGCCGTCAAGTGCAATTCTAGGCTCATGCTCCTTAACCTCCGGCATAAGTCCCTCAATCACTTCACTTTCAATATATGGCGGATTAGATACTATCATATCATATTTTTCATCTTCTACATTTTCAAATAAGTTGCTTTGCACGAAACAAATGTCAGCCTCATTATATAAAGCATTGACTCTTGCCACATCAAGTGCTTCCTTAGAGATGTCAACGGCTACCGCTTTCTTCAATTGCACATTCTTAGCTATACTTATAATAATACAGCCCGAACCCGTACACATGTCAAGCACCTTTGCATCGGCTTCGCAATTCGAATTCACCTTGCCAAGCTGCCTAATCGCCTCCTCAACAAGACATTCTGTGTCCTGCCTCGGTATAAGTACATGTTCATTCACCTTGAATTCAAGCCCCATAAATTCCTGACTTCCTATAATATGCTGAAGTGGGATATGTCTGACTCTCTTAGCAAGCATAGCCATATATTCGTCGCACTTGTCGCTACCAATCTCTGTGTCCGGATATGTCAGATATTGAAATCTGGTGCATCCTGTCACTCTTTCAAGCAAAAGCCATGCATCAGTTTCATACTCATACGTAATATCTTTTAGTGTTGTCTTTCCTTTTTCAAAAAGCTCTTTAAGTGTCATCACTTATCAGCCTCAACGAATTCAAAATCTTCTTTAGCTTTGAGTGAAGCATATTCCTCTTTTGAAATGTATCCATGCTTATGAAGATACTCTTTCCAGTCAAATACCGCTTCAACGGACTTAATCGCAACCTCTATCATTTCATCGTCAGGCTCTCTTGTAGTAAGCTTCTGTAAAAGCATACCCGGAGCACTAAGGATATTTACAACAGGATTGTCAAATCTTCCTGCAAGTCTTATAAGCTCATAGGACACACCTGCAACTACCGGCAAAAGAGCAACTCTTAACAATACTCTTAACCATGGATTAGGTGTTCTTATAAAAATAAAGAAAATAATACTTACAATCATTACTATAAGTAAGAAACTTGTTCCACATCTCTTATGCTGCTTAGAAGATTTTCTTACATTTGTTACGTTAAGCACCTTGCCTCTTTCGATACAATTGATACACTTGTGTTCTGCTCCATGATACTGGAAAAGCCTCTTTATATCGTCCATAAGTGTTATCAATAACACATATCCTATAAAAATACTGATTCTTATGACACCCTCAATAACAGCCATAAGTGTATCCGATTCAATAACATCTTTTAAAAGATTGCTTATAAAATATGGCAAAATCATAAATAATGCTATCGCAAACACTATTGATAACGCCATTGTGATGTACATAACAACATCCGTAGCCTTATCCTTAAAAACTTTCTCCATAGCCTTATCAGTCTTGGTAGGCTTAACTTCTTCTTCCTCATAAAAGCTTGCAGAAAACATAAGTGTCTTAAGACCTATAACCAATGAATCTACAAAATTAAATACGCCCCTTACAAATGGGATACGTGTCACTTTCTTATTTACTATATTTTTACAATCAGTAACCTTAACTTCAATCTCTTTATCAGGCTTTCTTACAGCAACAGCGTATTTATCATTATTACGCATCATAACGCCCTCGATTACAGCCTGTCCCCCGATTCCTGAATATTTTCTCTTTATCTTTGCCTTCGCCATGTTCTCCTCCAACTACACATTACCCTTACGTTGTACAGCTCGAAGCGGAGCTTCTTACCGCTTCCAACTTTGTTGTACAGCTCGAAGCGGAGCTTCTTACCGCTTCCAACTTTGTTGTACAGCTCGAAGCGGAGCTTCTCGCTGTTCTTGCGCCCGTCAAATGAAAACACAAGTGCTTTCGCGCATTGACTAGGTCAAACGACCTCCTGCAAGCAAGCTTGCGATGCGGTTTGACCTAGTCAATGCACGAAATCGCTTCACGATTTCGCTTGACAGGCTTTTGCTACAAAAAATAGGCTGAGATATTAATACCCCAACCTTATCTTTCTTGCATTATTCCTAGTTAGCACTAATACCGTACTTCTTGTTGAATCTGTCTACACGACCGCGAGCCTGTGATGCCTTCTGCTGTCCTGTATAGAATGAATGGCACTTAGAACAAATTTCTACGTGGATTTCTTCCTTTGTAGAACCAACTACGAATTCATTACCGCAGTTACATGTAACCTTTGCCTGATAATAATTAGGATGTATTCCTTCTCTCATGTTTTTCACCTCTTCACTAAATTATGCTAAGCGGAATAGCCATACTCCGCCCTTTTCTCATAAACAGCTTTTAAAGTATATCATAACATTTAGCTTAATGCAAGCACTATTTCCTATTTTTTTATAATTTTGCATATTCCGACAATGTTTATAGCTAACAATAATGATTAGTACCTTACAACCACTTAATCTTCTTCATCATCTGCACATACTCATTATTATTCTTAGTCTTGGCAAATGTATCAAGTATACGTTCAACTGCCTCATCAGCCTTCATGCCGTTAGTACCTCTGCGCATCACATTAACTGCCTCTATTTCTTCTTCAGTAAGAAGCAAATCTTCTCTTCTGGTACTTGATCTTAAGAGGTCTATCGCAGGGAAAATACGCTTCTCAGAAAGCTTTCTGTCAAGCACAAGCTCCATATTACCTGTACCTTTAAATTCCTCATACACAACATCATCCATCTTGCTTCCTGTCTCTACAAGTGCAGTAGCAAGAATAGTGAGGCTTCCACCCTCTCTCATATTTCTTGCTGCACCAAAGAATCTCTTAGGCATATGAAGTGCCGCAGGGTCAAGACCACCTGATAATGTACGTCCGCTCGGTTGTACGATAAGGTTATATGCTCTCGCAAGTCTTGTAATACTGTCAAGAAGAATGATAACATCTTTCTTATGTTCAACGAGTCTCTTTGCTCTCTCAAGAACCATCTCAGATACTCTCTTATGATGATCCGGAAGCTCATCAAAGGTTGAATATATAACCTCTACCTGCTTACCTTCTATGGATTCTTTAATATCTGTTACTTCCTCCGGACGCTCATCTATAAGAAGAATGATAAGATGCATGTCCGGGTGATTAGCAGTGATTGACTTAGCGATGTCCTTTAAAAGAGTTGTCTTACCGGCTTTTGGAGGAGCAACAATCATCCCACGCTGTCCCTTACCTATAGGTGATACCAAATCCACCACTCTCATGGCTGTAGGTGCACCGGCTCTCTCAAGCTTAAGCCTGCTGTTAGGGAAAATAGGTGTAAGGTCTTCGAAATTCTTTCTGCTTGCTGCTTCTGACGGATGATATCCGTTAACAGATTTCACAAACAAAAGCGCGGCAAACTTCTCATTCTGTGTTCTTACTCTGATGTTACCTTCAATAATATCACCGGTCTTTAAATTAAATCTTCGAATCTGTGCCGGAGAAACATATACATCTGCCTCTCCCGGAAGATAATTCTCACATCTGATGAAACCAAAGCCATCAGGCATAACCTCTAATATTCCATGAGCACTTACACCACTGTCAAGCTGTGTGATATCATCATAAACCTGCTTAGAAGCTACACGTTCTCTTGTAATAGGAGCAGATGAAACAGGTGTACCGGTAACGGCAGACATAGCTTCCGCTTCCTTGCTCACTTCCTTTGGCTGTTCTGTATCATAATTATTAAGTGCCTCGATAAGATCGTTCTTTTTCATAATAGTCGCATGCTTAATATTACGCTCCTTCGCTAATGCCTTAAGTTCTGCAACCTGCATATTTTCATAATTTACACTCATATATTTGGCTCCTTATTGGGATTGTATTTTGAAATTAATTCATTTTATACGAACACTCGTTATTTACACTAATTATAACCATTATACACTATCCGTCAAATATTCGTAAAGTGCTTTTTTCCTGATTGCCTATCGTGCTTTTCTGTGCTATTATTATATAGCATTTATATTAAAAAAGGGGATAATAATATGACTAATAATGAAAAAGCTTTACATCTTCATGAAGAATGGCAAGGAAAAATAAGTACTACTTCTAAATGTGAAATTAATACCCGTGAGGCTCTTGCTCTCGCTTATACACCGGGTGTAGCTGAACCTTGCAAGGTTATTGCAGAGGATAAAGAAGCAGCTTACAAATATACTCTTAAAGCTAATACTATAGCTGTTGTTTCTGACGGAAGTGCTGTTCTTGGTCTTGGCAATATCGGACCTTATGCTGCAATGCCGGTTATGGAAGGTAAGGCTGCTCTCTTTAAGGAATTTGGCGGAGTTAATGCCTTCCCAATTTGCCTTGATACCCAGGATACTGAGGAGATTATTGAGACAGTCGTAAGGCTTGCTCCAACCTTCGGTGGAATCAACCTTGAGGACATCTCAGCTCCAAGATGCTTTGAAATCGAGACTCGTCTTAAAGAGCTTCTTGACATACCTGTTTTCCATGATGACCAGCACGGAACTGCCATCGTTGTTCTTGCCGGAATAATCAACGCATTAAAAATTGTTAAAAAGGATAAAGAGGATTGCAAGATTGTAATCAACGGCGCAGGTTCTGCCGGTATTGCTATTTGCAGACTCCTCTTGAACTATGGCTTCAAGAAAATTACTCTTTGCGGTCGTCACGGAATTCTTGCGCCTGACACCCCTAATATGAATCCTGTACAGGCCGATATGACCAAGGTTACTAACCTTGACAGACAGACCGGAAGCCTTGCTGATGCCCTTAATGGTGCTGATATCTTCGTAGGCGTATCCGTACCTAATGCAGTAACAGCAGATATGGTTAAATCCATGAATAAGGATGCCATCTTATTTGCAATGGCCAACCCTGTTCCTGAGATTATGCCTGATGTTGCCAAGGCAGCAGGTGCCCGTATTGTAGGAACCGGTCGTTCGGATTTCCCTAATCAGATTAACAATGTTGTTGCTTTTCCGGGAATATTCAAAGGTGCTCTCGAAGGTCGTGCCAAACAGATAACCGAAGAAATGAAGCTCGCTGCTGCCGAAGCTATAGCAAGTCTCGTTTCTGATGAAGAATTAAACGAGGATAATATTATGCCTCAGCCTTTTGACCCGAGAGTTGCAGAGGTCGTAAGCAATGAAGTTAAGAAACTCATCAAATAGAATATATACTCTAAATGAATATATACAAGACCAATTCGGAGAAAAATTATACAAGCTTTCCCTTGATGGCGGAATGACTTGTCCTAACCGCGATGGTTCAATCGACCATCGTGGTTGCATATTTTGCAGTACCGAACGGGGTTCCGGTGATTTTGCCGCACCTGCTTCACTTAGTATAACAGAGCAGATAGAGACTGCCAAGTCCCTGGTAGCCGACAAATTTCGTGGTTCTCACTATATAGCGTATTTTCAAGCCTTCACCAATACTTATGCGCCAATAGAGCATCTTAGACGAATCTTTAGTGAAGCAATTAATAATCCTTCCATCAAGGTTCTCTCTATTGCCACAAGACCTGATTGTCTGCCGGATGAAGTTCTCGAACTGTTAGATGAGTTAAACCATATTAAACCGGTATGGATTGAACTTGGTCTTCAGACCGTCAACCCATCTACCGCCCAATATATCCGACGTGGCTACGAGCTTGAATGCTATAGGATTTCCGTGGACAAGCTTCACACCCTTAACATTCCTGTAATCACTCATGTAATACTGGGTCTTCCCGGAGAAACCACTACTGATATGTTAGAAACCATACATTACCTTAATAAGGTTAAAACTGACGGTGTTAAATTACAGTTACTTCATGTATTAAAAGATACCGATTTGGCTCTTGATTACGCAAAAGGACTTTTTAAAGCTTTGTCCTTTGATGAATATATAGATATAGTAATTAAATGTCTTGAACATCTGTCTCCTGACATCGTAGTTCACAGGCTTACCGGTGATGGTGCCCGTAATCTGTTAGTAGCTCCGACATGGAGTCTTAACAAAAAACACGTTTTAAACACACTTAATCACGAACTTGCTGTTCGTGATTCCTACCAAGGAAAGGAGTTCGAATAATCATATGGCAACCGAAGTCAATACCATATACAAATTAATAATTCTTTATATGCTTAACAAGATTAATATTCCGATGTCCAACACACAGATATCTGAATTTCTCCTAGGCAAAGAATATACCAATTACTTTAATCTCCAGCAGATTATTGCCGAGCTTCTTGAATCTGAGTTTTTAAAGATTACGGACAACACTCAGAAAACCACTATATATGAAATAACCCCTCAGGGCAAAGAGACCTTAAGCTATTTTTCCAGTAAGCTTTCGAACAGCATCAAAGAGGATATCAACACCTACCTTGCTGAGAACAAATATGAAATCAAAAAAGAAGGCAGCATCTCTGCTGACTTCTTTAAATCAACTACCGGTGACTATACTGTACATTGCATGGTTCGCGAGGGTAACTCCGTTCTTATTGAGCTTAATCTCTCATGCCCGTCAGAAGAGCAGGCTGAGATTATGTGTAGCAAATGGCGTGACGCAAGCGAAGAAATATATGCACACACCATAAAAGCATTATTGTAGATGTCATCCGACAATTTTTTATGAAACTTATAAGGCACACTTGGATAATATATCTATACTTCTTCCGCTTGCTCTGTAGTAAGTTCTTCGATAAGACTCCAGACTTCTTCCCTGCATTGCATGGTCTGGGAAGAAAATGGAATGATAATGGTTTCCTTCTTTGCCCCAAGACCTTCTCGTATCATTTT
>JAFTJD010000033.1 GCA_017456585.1 Lachnospiraceae bacterium | reverse complement strand
TACACTTTCGCTTTGCGAGACACTAGTGACATTTAGTTCATGCACATCTTGTGCCAAACACATATTATAGATGATGTTTCCCTATAAGACACGCTCTCGCTTGGTGAAAAACGTAACAGTACTAAACTCAGAAAACCAAATGAGGAGTAATGCAATACAGATAATTTCAAAATTGATTTATCTGATATGCATTACTCCTCATTTTTCTTCGTTAAGTGCTGACGTTTTTCAACAGTCTTAACGGGAATACATCATCTAATAAATGTGTAATTCACAGTATTGAATTAACTAAATGTCACTAGTGTCTCGCAAAGCGAAAGCGTCTCATAATTCATAAACTTACTCACGATTCTCGTTTATGGCAGTCTTGCCCATCCAGCGGCCGCTCTTATAATACCATACTGCAAGAATAAGTGAACCGAAGCTTGCGAATGGTCCGCCGAGACCGATTCCGAATAAGCCAAGGCCAAGAACACTTCCGAAGAGAAGCGCAATCGGAATACGAAGTACAAGAGCGGAGAGCATGTTACTTACAAGTGAGAACTTAGTGTGACCCGCACCTGTTATAAGACCGACGAAACCGAAGAACAACGGTGCAAAGATATAGTCAAAACTAAAAGAGCGCATGTATTCAATGCCATAAGTTATCATCTCAGGGTCTTCGTTGTTGAAGAAGTTGAGAATCGGACCAGGGAAAGCCTGAGCAAAAATAAATATTACGAAGCTCATTCCAAATCCGATAAGTGTGCCTACGCGCATCGTATGTTTTGCACGATCAAACATTCCGGCACCTACGTTCTGAGCAACCATTGCAGAGATGGAAGAACTCATTGCGATGGCAGGAAGAATGGCGAAACCATTGAATTTACCTACAACACCGAGAGCTGCAGAAGCGGATGTTCCGTAGCTGTTAACGAGTGCTGTCAGTACAAGGAAAGAGAAGTTAGTAATAACGTTCTGTACGGAAGTAGGGATACCGATGTGGAGAAGTACCCTAAGTCTGTCCTTGTAGAAATGGAATGATGACAGCTTAAAGTCAAATGCAAAATCATTTTTCTTAAGATAAATAATACATAAAATAACACTTATAGCCTGCGCCATTACAGTTGCAAGAGCAGCACCTCTTGCACCCATTCCGAAGTAGCCTACAAAAAGATAATCAAGACCAATATTTACAACGCATGCAACACCAACGAAGATAAGCGGAGTCTTGCTGTCGCCCATACCACGCATGATGGCTGAGAGTGCATTGTATCCGAAGATAAATAAAGTACCGGCAATAGTTATATCAAGATATTCCTTTGCCCCCTGGAAAGGTCCGTCCGGAGTATTAATCCAGTGAAGAATCTGTTCTGAAAGTAAGAACATGACACCCATGAGGACTACACCTACAACCAAGAGAGAAATAATAAGTGTACTGATAGTCTCTCGGATGGCTTTTTTGTCCTTTGTTCCCATGTGTTGGGCGATAATAACGGTTGCACCGGCACACAAGCCGACAACGATATTTGTTGCGATAAATGTTACCTGACCGCCGGAATTAACCGCTGAGATTCCGACAGAGCCGTTGAACTGACCAACGATGAACATATCAGCAACATTATACAATGACTGAATAAGGTTCGATAAAATAAAAGGTATGGCAAAACGTAATAACTGGGATACTACGTTACCTTCTGTGAGATTTTTTTCTAATTTTCCCATATGTATCCTGCTTTCTATAAAATGTGGTGCGTGTGCTATCGGTGCAGGGCAGATTACATAGTAAATGCCGCACATTTAGCCACAATAACATATTATATAGGTTGTTTGCCGTATATACAAGTAAAAAATTAATAAAGTGGATATCGTCGTAACAACGATACCCACTTTGATGCTCTAGTCAAATTCTCTAATCATTTCTTCTTCAATGATGTAAAAAGGTGCAGGACCTATATCAAGGAGAAAGGTGTGGAAAGCCTTAGGAGTATATTTGTCGCCCATAAGCTCGATGGCTAACTCCTTTAACTCCATTATTTCCATATATCCGATAAAATAGCTAAGATATTCAGTTGGGTTCTCAATCATGGTTTCGTAGATATCGAGAGCGACTTCTTCATCATCCATGCCAAAGATGGCAAGATATTCGAGGACATCTTCGTATAACCAGCCATCATAATGAATTCCCATGTCAAGGTAAGCGTAGAGACCAAGTGTTGCAGAATCATTAAGGATTAATGCCTTAGCAAGATTCTCATCTATGCCGCTAAGATGGTAGGAATAATATTCTGCGTAGGTAGCCCAACCTTCTGTATATCCCGAGAAACTTAGCATATTTCGTATGAGAGGTAAATCCTTCGCGGCGGCATAAACGTTCTGGTAGAGATGCCCCGGATAACCCTCATGTGCGAGTGTTGTAAAAAGGTTAGAGGTGTCATAGTAATTATTTATGTAAATAGAATTACTATACGTATCGTCTATAGGCGGCACCAGGAAAAATGCAGGGCTTAGGCTTTCCTCAAGAGACTCATGTACGCTGTGGATTGTGCAGCTTGTGTCACCTGAAAGAGCAGGAAAATCATCTTTTATCGCCTCTTTAAGGAAATCAAGCGTAGCTGACGGTTCTTCGGCAGGAAGGGAAAAAGTCTCCAGTTCAGCCGAAAGCTCCGGATTACTTATCAGAAGAGAATATATCTGCTTAAGACTTTCATCTATATATGTAGAAGTCATATCCTGAAGCTTTTTGACGGATTTGTCAGAGCCGGTAGCACATTTTACAAGATAAGAATAGTACGCGGTACCATCCTTATAATAAAACAGACCTGCGTCATTGGTACAGGTGCCCTTAAGAGAAGTAAGCTCATCTATTATAAGCTCATAAGCCCTGTAAACATCATTTTTGACATAGTATGAATTCTGCTTGCGATAAGCATCCTTTTCCTCTGCAGTAAGAAAATCCAAAGCTTCTATATTAGTATTAAAAGTCTCTATCAGATAGTTAGAGTCTATATTCTCGGTAAAAGTCTTACATTGCTCAATAACATCTTCTACCATGAAATCAGGCATAAAATAGCCCTTTTCGGACTTGAGATTCTCAAATTCCATAATCTGTAAAAAATAATCATCGAAATCAGCCAGAAGCTCCAGATAATTCTCAACATCTGTCTTGCAACGGAAGGTGTAATTGGCAAGAAGAATCGGAAGCTGTGCCTGATATCCGGTAAGAGGGCTAAGGGCTTCTGTATAATATATGTATTCATAACCTTCAAGCTCACCCTCAAATGCATCTTCTAATATGCGATAAGTGAGCTTCTGCTCATCACTAAGTAAGTCATAATCAAACTCCTGAAGCTCCTCGGCAAGCTCGACAATCTGGTTATGTGACTCCGTCATGTAGTCGTAGCCAAATTCGCCAAGCGTGGCAGAGGTTGTATCTATATCATAATTCTCAGGATAAGCAATGGTATAGTGAAGATTAATGGTGTTGTCACAAATATTTTCAATAAATATATCTTCTGTGAATTCGTCAAAAGCTGTTCTCACAGCATCTTTTGGCGTTGTTGTATCTTTAGAGCAGCCGATGTTCGCTACAAGCATGGCCGCGGTCAAGGTTAAGGCTACTGCTTTGGTTACAGCGGCCGGTAGGGTACGTTTAAACATGATAATAAGCCTCCGATTAGAAAGTCTCGTATATGGAAATATATGAGCCGGTCTTATAAATTATACTACAACATAAACGGAGCCATCAACCCATATGTTTGATGACTCCGTCTAAACTATTATTTCCACTGGACCGTACCTCTTATTTCTTTCTCTTTGGTATCTTACTATGTCGTTATCGTCTGTGCCTCTTTGGGAATGCATCCATATCTTAACGTATCCGGCTGGATTGTCATTCGCGTTCTCTTAATATAAAATGGCAAGTCACATATAAGATAAATTGTTAACGAGTTACTTGATTAAAAAATTAACTATGCTGGTGGTCTGTACCTTCCTTTCTTTAATTATCGTGTTGATTAAGTACCCATCGGACTGTACCTCCTGTTTCTTATCTCTCTTTGTTTTGTTGTCTTAATTATATCTGATAAAAATGGATTTGTCAATACTAATTTTGAAAAATATTTAAAATAATTTAATTCAATCTGAAAATGAGTGAATTGAGTGGAAAAATTCTGATAATACAAGGAATATATGTATAAGAACCTAAATTGACAAAAAAGTGAATTGCCGGGACAGATAAAATGCTTTGGCATTATAATAAATACAGCTGATACTTTCATGGGACAAGAGGTTGTCTCTGTGAAAATATCAGCTGCAAAGTATCATAAGTATTATTTGTCAAGTTCCGACGTACAGTGAGGACATCTTGTAGCCTCAATCTTGATATCTGATAAACAGTAAGGACATACCTTAGTGGTCGGTGCCTTTGGTGCTTCCGGTGCTTTGTTTGCATTACGAAGCTTATTAATCCAGCGAACAAAAAGGAATACGATGAACGCCATGATTAAGAAGTCAAGAAGAACTGCAAGGAATGCGCCGTACTTAAAACAAGCTGCGCCGGCTTCTTCAGCAACGGCGAGAGATTCATATTTCTTGCCGTCAAGAGCTATATAAAGCTGGGCGAAATCAATCTTTCCTGTAAAAATACCAAGTAACGGCATAATCATGTCATTTACAAGAGATGACACAATCTTGTTAAAAGCAGAACCGATTATCATGCCGACTGCAAGGTCTATCATGTTACCTTTGATTGCAAATGTTTTAAATTCTTGCATCAATTTCTTCATAGTGAAAATCTCCTTTCAAAACTTATACTTCCTAAAGTATAGCATGAAAAGAGACCCCATTCAACATTTTTCGATTATCTTCTTGCGTTTTCAATACGTGCATTAGCAGCGGCGATATGCTCGTTAGCAGCAGCGATCTGCTCCTCGCGTTCCTTCTGCATCTTTTCCTGACGAGCCTTAGGTGACATCTTTGCTTCTTCCCACTGAGCCTTTGCTTCTGCCTTTGCTGCTGCGAAGTTTGCCTTATCAACCTCGTGCTGTGCCTTTGCGCTTTCCTTCATGTCGTTAAATGCGTTCTTTAAAAATTCTCCCATTGTTTTGTTCTCCTTTGATTATAATTATTTTTGTTTTTGTTTCTGTGTTTCATCTGATGGTTGTATAATAAAAGAGTTATGTTTAACAGTTGCTAAAGAAATGTTTAAGTTTTGTAAAATGTGGGAGTTTTCTTAATAAAATTTAAAGTGGTCGAATTCGAACACTTTAAAATCAATCTTTTGGAGCAGATGCACTTGCTTTAATCATGGCCTGTACCACATGATTTAGCTGTAAAGCATTTTGAGAAGTAATAACGGGTACTCCTGTTTGTTCTTCTAATGCGGTTCTAGCTACAGCTGCAACACTACCACCTCTCAATGCTATGTTTTTATTTTCGGCAAAATCTTTTGGACTAGAAACTTTGGATATATCCTTGGTAGCAGTCTCTGCCAACATATTAAGAACAAGTTCTGTTGTGCTCATGTTATCTCGCAGACTCTCTTTTTTTAATCCTTTATATTTTTTATATTGGCGAGTAGTCATTCCGCTCCATGCTTTTGTTAATTCGTCTGTGAGAACTGCATATTCACTTGGTGATGAAACACCTTTATCATTCCACTCGTCTGTTAACTCTTTTCTAGCACTAATTGCTTGTAAACGCTGATTAATCCACTCTCTTGAATAACCTTTTCGTTCATATGTAGAAACTAAACGTTCAGCAATAAGTTCTGGATCCATCGTTTCATCTATACGATCTTTGCCAACTTGTGCTAACCACAGTTTGAACGGCTCTGCTTTTTTAGATGGTATTGATTGAATAATACGAAGGAGTTGTTCTGTATTTGCAACATCTGTTGCATAGTATTTTCCATCTGAGGATTTCATTTTCAGTTGTACGATATTTTCGTACAACTGAATTGCACCCTCGTTTTTTAGTTTTCTTTTCAAATCACTCCAATATCTTCTGGGATTTGTCGCCTCTGTTAAGACACCTACCACATCCACAATCGAAAAATACCACTCTTCATTTTTCTCATCCCAAGAGGTTCTTATTGTTTGTTCTTCGAATAATTGTAACTGCTCACCATTCATTTACTCGCTCTCCTCCAACTTAATTGCTTTTTCTTTGATTATTCGTTCCATTTTTGTGTAATAGTCAATTAAACGCAAAACATAATCCGGCATCCGTCTTCTTCCCGCTTCCCACTCTTCCAGAGTTCTAAGAGGTATCCCCATATATTGCGAAAACTCTGTTCTGTTCATTCCTAAATCTTCCCTAATCTGCTTTAATCTTTTGATTTGCTGTTCTAATTGCGCGCTCTTTTCCATATTGTATCATCTCCACTCATTGTGTGGTTATTATAACATGTTTTGAATCTCATATCAATAACAAAGTTAGCCTTTCCATGCCGTTGTATCGGCTTGCTGATTTTGGATAATGCTTTACAAAAACAAAGAGCCCGGCACGAGGTATGTGCAGGGCTCTTATGGTTAGTATTATTTTTTCGATTATCTTCTTGCGTTTTCGATACGTGCATTAGCAGCGGCGATACGCTCGTTAGCAGCAGCGATCTGCTCCTCGCGTTCCTTCTGCATCTTTTCCTGACGAGCCTTAGGTGACATCTTTGCTTCTTCCCACTGAGCCTTTGCTTCTGCTTTTGCTGCTGCGAAGTTTGCCTTATCAACCTCGTGCTGAGCCTTTGCGCTTTCCTTCATGTCATTAAATGCGTTCTTTAAAAATTCTCCCATTGTTTTGTTCTCCTTTGATTATAATTATTTTTGTTTTTGTTTCTGTGTTTCATCTGATGGTTGTATAATAATGGAGATTTGTTTAGCATTTGCTAAAGAAATGTTTAAGTTTTGTAAAAGAGAAAAAACTTTACAATAAATGGATAATAAGTTAAAATTCAATTGGGAGAAAAATACGAAGGAGGAGTTTTATGAACATGGATTTATCAGATAAAAAATATGCGGAGCAGAGTAGGAATAAGACTGCATTGATAGGTATGCATACTGTAAATACAGTTTTGGTTCTTGCATATTTGATTGAGGTTTTGAAACAGGACAGAACTTGGCTTTCTTATATGGGGGTAGTTTTGACGGCTGTAGTGCCCAGTGTTGTTGCACAGATAATGTATGGTGCAAAGAAAGAAGCTGCGGCAATAAGATATATTTTAGGATATGGATATTTGCTTCTTTATATATATGTATTATTTACGGCAGCTACGGATTTGACATTCTGTTATATCATAGTTGGATTTGTGATGCTTATGGTATATGCGGATATCAAGTTCCTTTATGGACTTGCGGGAGTAGCACTATTGGCGAATGTTTCCAGATTAGTATATATAGCTATGACAAAGGGCTTGTCAGCACAGGATATCACAAATGCGGAGATAATATTTGCATGTTTAATTTTGACCAGCGTATTTGCAATTATGTCTGCGAAGAGAATTAGCTTGATTAATGAAGCTAATGTTGATAAAGCAGAGAATGAAAAAGAGCAGGTAGATGCGTTATTGAATAGTACATTGGAAGTGGCTGCTTCCATTACAGAAAGCATAAGTAGTGTGGCAGTTGAAACAGAGAGCCTTAAGGATGGTATCGAGCAGACAAGTGTAGCGATGAGCGATTTAAGCGACGGAGCTAATGAAGTATCAGCGACTATGCAGGAGCAGATGGCAAGTACACAGGTTATTCATGAACATATTGATGAGGTAGTGGCATCTGTTGGTAATATCCTTGAGGATGGCAACGAGGCACAGGCAAGCCTTAAGGAAGGCAACACTGTTATGGCGGAATTACTTGAGCTTGTTAAGAAGTCAGAAGAATCCGGTGTTCTTGTAACGCAGAAAGTAACAGGACTTAAAGAATATGCAGACCGCATGCAGGAGATTATGGGACTTATCAGTAATGTCGCAGACCAGACTGGACTTCTTGCTTTGAATGCTTCTATTGAAGCAGCCAGAGCCGGAGAGGCGGGCAGAGGCTTCGGTGTAGTTGCGACAGAGATATCCACTCTTTCAGCACAGACTAATGCAGCGACGAATGATATTACAGACCTTATTCATGATATTGTTGTATCTATAGATGAAGTGGCTGATGCCATGAGTCAGTTGCTTGAGAACAGCCAGACACAGAACCGTTGTGTAGGTGTTACAGCAGATAACTTTGAGAAGATTCATGAGAAGACACAGGGAATTATCGACCAGGCAGCTCAGCTTAAAAAAGCGGTTGATATTGTGGCGGATGAGAACCAGCAGATTGAGGAAAAAATTGGACAGGTATCATCTATTACGCAGGAAGTAACTGCACGTTCAGCAGAGACTCTTGAGAACTGTAACATGAATTTACGAAGTGTAGAAGAAGTTGCGGCTATTATGGATTCGCTTAGAGATGAGGCAAGAAAGCTCGAGAGATAAGTTTGTGTCTATAAGATGAGAATTTAATATTTTGTAAGATATGCTACGGTGTTATCGTAAGATAACATCGTGGCATTTTTTATGTTATAGGAAAATGCGTCCTATAACATAAAAACGCTCCGCGTGGATGCGCACTCGCGCGAAGAGGAAGTTTGTCGCAAGCGACCGCGCTCGGCGCGAGAGTTCCGTAAGCAGAACTCTTTATTCTGCAGAAAAACAGGTAAGTGATAAGCTTACGAAAAAATTTTTTAAAATTTTTTCAACTTTTTAAAACCGATTGAAAAAAGCTAGGTACTTATTAACATAAAACAAAGATGAAAGGACTGCCAAAGGCAGTGAAGGTAAAATATTATGGCAACAATGACAAGAGTATATGAATCCAATGGAGTAGTTTATGATGTAGACGAGTACGGACGTAAAAGAGATATTGATTTTGGAACAGGCGTAGTAAATGAGATGATAACAGGGCTTCCTATAGCACTTGCAATCTATGCAGTATTAATGGGAGTTGCAATATGGCCGTTCCGCATGCTTCGTAATATATTGGCAACCAAAGAAGAGAGAGAAGTTTATCGTGAGTGGGACAGAAGCATTAAAGCTAAGCAGGGTGGTTCAGGTGTATGGGGAAGCATTAAGACAATTGCTCTTTATAGCTATATGAGTGTGGTTGTGTATGTACAGATTGGCAAGGGCTTAGTATTAAGAATCAGAGATTTGGTTGTGTGGGTAAAGGGAAAGATTAATGAGAAGAAGGAGGTAAAGAGAGTAGTAGCATAAAAAGGTTGCCCTTTTGACAATGTCATTTAGTTAATGCACATATGTGTATTAACTGTACTGCATTAACTAAATGACATTGGCCCTTTCGGACAACCTTTTGCATTATCTTAGAAAATCAGTGCTTATACAATACCCTGAGCTTCCATAGCCTCAACAACCTTCTCGAAGCCTGCGATGTTAGCGCCTGCAACATAGTTCTTAGGCATATCATAACGGCTTGCAGCATCTGCAACCTTAGCGTAGATGTTAACCATGATATCATGAAGCTTAGCATCTACCTCTTCGAATGACCAAGAAAGTCTTTGGCTGTTCTGTGACATCTCAAGAGCTGATGTAGCAACACCACCTGCGTTAGCAGCTTTACCAGGCATGAAGAGAATCTTCTGCTCCTGGATGTAATCTGTAGCTTCTCTTGTAGTAGGCATGTTAGCACCTTCTGCAACAGCGAAGCATCCGTTAGCGATAAGAGCCTTAGCATCGTCTAAGTTAAGCTCGTTCTGTGTAGCACATGGAAGAGCGATATCACACTTAACTGTCCAGATACCCTTACCCTCTGTATATACAGCTGATGGCTTAGCGTCAGCGTATTCTTTAATTCTTCCACGCTTAACTTCCTTAATATCCTTAACGATGTCAAGATCGATACCGTCAGCATCGTAGATGTAACCGTTAGAATCGCTCATGGCAACAACCTTAGCACCGAACTGCTGAGCCTTCTCTACAGCGTAGATAGCAACGTTACCTGAACCTGAAACAACAACTGTCTGGCCTTCAAGAGCCTTGTTGTTATCCTTTAACATTTCGTTTAAGATGTACACAAGACCGTAGCCTGTAGCCTGCTTTCTTGCAAGTGAACCACCGTATGAAAGACCCTTACCTGTAAGAACGCCTTCGTATACGTCTTTAAGTCTCTTGTACTGTCCGTACATGAAACCGATTTCTCTTGCACCAACACCGATATCACCTGCAGGAACGTCTGTGTCAGCACCGATATATTTGAATAACTCTGTCATAAAGCTCTGGCAGAAAGCCATAACTTCTCTGTCTGATTTACCCTTAGGATCGAAATCAGAACCACCCTTACCGCCACCGATTGGAAGGCCTGTTAAAGAGTTCTTGAAGATCTGCTCAAAACCTAAGAATTTGATGATACCTTGGTTAACTGAAGGATGGAAACGAAGACCGCCCTTGTATGGTCCGATTGCGCTTGAGAACTGTACACGGAAACCTTTGTTTACCTGAACCTGTCCCTTGTCATCTACCCACGGAACACGGAAGGAGATAATTCTCTCCGGCTCTGTAAGACGCTCTAATAAAGCATCTCTTCTGAATTTTTCTTCATTCTTGTCGATTACACAACGTAATGAATCTAAAACTTCTTTTACTGCCTGGTGAAACTCAGTTTCGCTAGGGTTTTTTGCGACTACTTTTTCGTAAATCTCGTCAACATATGACATAGTATTTTCCTCCTTATAATTAGCAATCGTCAAACCTATAAATATCGGTGAATCGTAGCAATTTATCAGCGAAAACACCACATAGAAATATGACGAAGTAAGTATACACTCATGAAATGCATAAAGTCAAGAAAAAATATAGGGAAATGCATAAATTTGCAAAAAAATTTTCGACAAGCCGTATCTGCATCGCCAATATACATATAATAAGAACATATACGGCAAAAAATAGCTTGACAAAATTGAAGCTTTTATATAGTATAAAACTCATAAATGTGAAAAGCATTGAAAAGAAGAGTACGCATGGGATTGGTCAACAGAGAGCTTTGTTTGGTGAGAGAAGCGGCTTATGAATATGCGGAAGATGGTCTTGGAGCTGTGTGGCTGAGGGAATCATATATTTCTTAGGTCATGCCGGGTACACCCGTTACAGTGGGAACTGCTGATTGGCAGTCGGTAAGGCTTATGCCGTGAGGTATAAGTGAATTAAAGTGGTAACGCGACGTAGCTCGCCTTTAAGAATTCTTAGAGGCGGGCTTTCTCTATGCTGCGAGGTGAGCGACCGCGTTGCCAAGCGAAATTGTGAAAAAGAAAGGTTGGAGAGAACATGACAAAAGGAAATTATTACATTACAACGGCTATAGCCTATACATCAGGCAAGCCACACATCGGTAACACTTATGAAATCGTACTTGCAGACAGTATTGCACGTTACAAGAGACAGCAGGGCTATAATGTGCGTTTCCAGACAGGTACGGATGAGCATGGACAGAAGATTGAGATTAAGGCTAAGGATGCCGGCGTTACACCTAAGGAGTTCGTTGATGGTGTAGCAGGACAGATTAAGGATATATGGGATCTCATGAATACATCTTATGACAAGTTCGTAAGAACAACAGACGAATATCATGAGAAGCAGATTCAGAAGATTTTTAAGAAATTATATGAGCAGGGGGATATTTACAAGGGAGAATACGAGGGTATGTATTGTACACCTTGTGAGTCTTTCTTTACATCTTCACAGCTTGTAGACGGCAAGTGCCCTGATTGTGGAAGAGAAGTGCAGAACGCTAAGGAAGAAGCTTATTTCCTTAAGCTTGGCAAGTATACACAGAGACTTATTGACCATATCAATGCTAATCCTGAATTTATCCAGCCTGAGTCAAGAAAGAATGAGATGATGAATAACTTCCTTCTTGCAGGACTTCAGGACCTTTGCGTATCAAGAACATCATTTAAGTGGGGAATCCCTGTAGATTTCGATGACAGACACGTAGTATACGTATGGATTGATGCGTTAAGCAACTACATCACAGGACTTGGATACGACGTAGACGGCAACCATGGCGACCTCTATAAGAATTTCTGGCCTGCAGATTTACATCTTATCGGTAAGGATATTCTTCGTTTCCATACAATTTACTGGCCGATTATGCTCATGGCACTTGATTTGCCGCTTCCAAAGCAGATATTCGGACATCCTTGGTTATTGCAGGGCGATGGCAAGATGAGTAAGTCAAAGGGTAATGTTATCTATGCGGACGATCTTGTAGATCTTTTTGGCGTAGATGCCGTAAGATATTTTGTGCTTCATGAGATGCCGTTTGATAATGATGGTGTTATTACATGGGAGCTTGTTACGGAAAGAGTTAATTCTGACCTTGCCAATACACTTGGTAACCTTGTTAACAGAACAATATCCATGTCAAATAAGTATTTTGGCGGTGTTGTTAAGAATGAGGGAGTTACAGAAGAAATCGATGCAGATTTTATCTCTGTAGTAGCAGGTACTAAGGATAAAGTAGAAGAGAAGATGAATAAGCTTAGAGTGGCTGATGCTATCACTGAAATTTTCAACCTCTTTAAACGTTGCAACAAATATATTGATGAGACTATGCCTTGGGCTCTTGCCAAGGATGAGGCTAAGCAGGGAAGGCTTGCAACAGTTCTTTACAACTTAGTTGAAGGTATCTCTATTGGAGCTAATCTTTTATATGCATTTATGCCTGAGACATCAGAGAAGATTCTTGCTCAGTTAAATGCTTCAAAGCGAGACATAGAAGAACTTGCAACATTTGGAAAATATGAGTCAGGTACAAAGGTAACCGAGACACCGGAGATTCTCTTTGCAAGACTTGATGTAAATGAGATTCTTGAGAAAGTTGAGGCGATGAAGGCAGCGGCGGCTGCTGCTAACGGCGAAGCTAAGGAAGAACCGGCAGAGCCTGTAATTGATATCGAAGCTAAGCCTGAGATTAGCTATGATGATTTCGCGAAGCTTCAGTTCCAGGTGGGCGAGATTATCGCATGTGAGGAAGTTAAGAAATCTAAGAAATTACTTTGTTCACAGGTTAAAATAGGAAGCCAGGTTAAGCAGATTGTGTCAGGAATCAAGGGACATTACACCGCAGAAGAGATGGTAGGCAAGAAGGTTATGGTACTTGTTAACTTAAAGCCTGCTACACTTGCAGGAGTACTTTCAGAGGGTATGCTTCTTTGTGCAGAGGATGAGAACGGAGTTCTTGCACTCATGACACCTGAGAAGAAAATGCCTAGCGGAGCTGAGATCGCGTAAGCATTAAGACATGCAGAAACAACTTGGTAACATGCACGAGCGAACTAGCTCGTAGAGTGCATGTTATCAAGTTGTTTGTATAGGGCGCGAGCCGACAGCGAGAAGAAGCTTCCGACGGAAGCGTATATGAGCGGTTTCTATTACCGCCTAGCGGAGGCAGACGAGCTATCTAGGCGGTAAAAAATAGAGGAGCCACGGCGAAATTACCTACCGGAGCGAGAGAAGGTGTTGGTCAGTAGGTAAAAAATAGAAGAGCCACGGCGAAATTACCTACCGGAGCGAGAGAAAGCGTAGCTTAGTAGGTAAAAAATAGAAGAGCCACGGCGAAATTACCTACTGGAGCGAGAGAAGGTGTTGGTCAGTAGGTAAAAAATAGAAAAGCCACGGCGAAATTACCTACCGGAGTGGAAGAAAGCGTTGCTCAGTAGGTAAAAAATAGAAGAGCCACGGCGAAATTACCTACTGGAGCGAGAGAAAGCGTTGGTCAGTAGGTAAAAAATAGAAGAGCCACGGCGAAATTACCTACTGGAGTGGAAGAAAACGTTGCTCAGTAGGTAAAAACAAGAGAAGGAGTATACTTCTATGATTTTTGATACACATGCACATTATGATGATGAGGCGTTTGATGAGGATAGAGCCGAACTTCTTGCATCCATGAAGGAAAACGGAGTTGTCCATATAGTAAATGTAGGAGCAAGCATTGCGACTACTCAGAATACTCTTAAGCTTGTGAAGGAATATCCTTTTATGTACGGTGCGGTTGGAGTTCATCCGAGTGAGACGGCTGAACTTAACGATGAGTGGCTTAAGTGGCTTAAAAGTGTTGCCACAAGCGAGCGTATAGTAGCAGTAGGCGAGATAGGCCTTGACTATTATTGGGATGAGCCCGACAGGGATATCCAGAAGAAGTGGTTTATTGAGCAGCTTAAGCTTGCGCACGAGGTTAAGATGCCTGTTATTATACACAGTAGGGAAGCAGCTAGTGATACCTATGAGATTATGAAGGAATATGAAGCAGAGAAGCTTGGCGGTATCGTGCACTGTTTCTCATACTCGGTGGAGATGGCTAAGCAATTTCTTGATATGGGCTTCTATCTCGGTATCGGTGGTGTGCTTACGTTTAAGAATGCGAAGAAGCTACGAGAAGTAGTAGAATATATGCCGATGGATAGACTTGTGCTCGAGACGGACTGTCCATACCTTTCACCCGAGCCTAACAGAGGAAAGCGTAATTCTTCGCTTAATCTTGGATATGTGGCTGATGCTGTTGCTGCTATCAAAGGTATTAGCAGGGATGAGGTTGAGCGGATTACATTTGAAAATGCATTACAAGTGTATAAGATAAATCTTTAAAAGAAAAATGCTGATTGTAATTAATTACTTAGTATATAAAAAACAAGACAGATATAATTAGGTTACAGACATGAAATACGTAGAAAAACATCCCATGATAATGATAGTGATAGGAGTAATCGGAATATCATTGTCATCCATATTTGTTAAATATTCCACCGCACCATCTGCGGTTACGGCTGCATATCGTTTGCTATGGACAGTTTTGCTTATGACGCCTGTGGTAATAGGCAAGAAAGAAGTAAGGACGGAGCTTGTCCATGTAGACAGAAAATCCCTTCTGCTTAGTGCGCTTAGTGGGCTTTTTCTGGCGATTCATTTTGCAGTATGGTTTGAGTCTCTTAAGCATACATCGGTGGCGAGCTCGACCACGATTGTATGTACAGAGGTAATATGGGTATCGTTAGGCTTTTGCCTGTTTATGAAGGGTAAATTATCAAAAAAAGCCGTCGCAACTATAGCGGTGGCTTTTGTAGGAAGTGCATTGATTGCTTGTGCAGATGCATCCATGAGTGAGGCACATTTATACGGAGATATTCTGGCACTTATCGCAGCCGTGGCAGTTGCCGTATATATGCTAATCGGGCGTGCAGTCAGAAAAGGAGTATCTACGACTGTGTACACATATATGGTATATGTGGTGTGCGCTGCGACACTACTTATCATGTGCCTTGTACAGGGACAAGGAATGTTCGATTATGGCATAAGCGCAGTAATCGTGGGACTTTTGCTTGCAATTTTCTCAACGATACTCGGACACAGCATATTTAGTTGGTGCCTTAAGTTTTTCTCACCATCATTTGTATCTGCGTCCAAGCTTTGCGAACCTGTAGTGGCAGCTGTGTTTGCCGGATTTTTGTTTAATGAGCTACCGAAGCTTCTACAGGTAATCGGTGGTGTACTGATCATAGGCGCAGTTTTCTACTATTCCCGAATTGAGAAGAATGAATAATCAAAACCATTGCAAGTTATAGCGTTGAGAAATGATTTGCAATGGTTTTTTTGTAGATGATAGCATATTTTACTATCCAAAAACACCTTTATTTTTGGTCTGTGATATGCTATCATCAAAGTGTTTGTTATATTATTAAATGAGAAATATTTTGGAGGGAAAATAATGGCGAAAATTTATAACAGTGTAGATGAACTTATCGGAAAGACACCGCTTGTCAGACTTAACAATATAGAGAAAAAATACAATCTTAAGGCAACTCTTCTTGCGAAGCTTGAGTATCTTAATCCGGCAGGAAGTGTAAAGGACAGAGTGGCGAAGGAGATTATCGAGGCGGCAGAGGCGCAGGGCTTACTTAAGCCGGGAGCAACCATAATTGAGCCGACTTCAGGTAATACCGGTATCGGACTTGCAGCGATTGCAGCGGCGAAGGGGTATAAGCTTGTTATCGTAATTCCTGATACCATGAGCGTAGAGAGACGCAATATCATTAAGGCATATGGTGCTGAGATTGTGCTTACAGAGGGTGCACTCGGAATGAGCGGAGCTGTTGCAAAGGCAGAGGAGCTTAAAGAGACGATTCCGGGCAGTATTATCGCAGGTCAGTTCGAGAATCCGGCTAATCCGGCGGCACACAGAAAAACTACAGGACCTGAGATATGGGAAGATACTGACGGTGAAGTAGATATTTTCGTGGCAGGTGTGGGTACAGGCGGAACCATTACAGGTACAGGAGAGTATTTAAAGGAGCAAAATCCTAAGGTGCAGGTAGTGGCAGTTGAACCAAAGAGTTCGCCGCTTCTTACAGAAGGAAAAAGCGGAGCGCATAAGATACAGGGAATCGGAGCTAATTTTGTTCCGGCGATACTTAATAAAGATGTGTATGATGAGGTTATGCCTATTGCAGATGAGGACGGCTTCATCTATGCTAAGGAGCTTGCAAAGAACGAAGGCTTCCAGGTAGGTATTTCATCAGGAGCAGCCTTGTCGGCAGCGATTATTCTTGCACAAAAAGCAGAGAATGAGGGAAAAACAATAGTTGTGCTTTTGCCTGATAGCGGTGACAGATATTATTCAACACCGTTATTTACAGAGTAGGAGATGGTATAGGTGCGAAAGATAACAGCACATAAATATATGGATAAAGAAAAGGAGTTTAGAAAACTTGCCTTACAGAGGCAAATATCGCAGCGAAGAAGGAAGCAATCCGGTAGAGCGAAGAATGTTTTGCTTATGATGGCGATATGGCTTGTGATGACAGGAAACTTGACCGGTTGCATGAAACAAGGCGCGGGAACAGGGGCAACTACTGAAACTCCGGCTACGAGCGAGAGAAATACTGTGGAGATTATAACCACAGAGCCAACAGCCACGGCACCGACAACCACAGAGCCAACAGCCACGGCACCGACAACCACAGAGCCAACAACTATGGCTCCAACAACCACAGAGCCAACAACCGCTGAGACAACAACCATGGAAGAAGAGACTACTACGCAGGTTGAGGATATCCATGTGACAGCGGAAAAATATGCGGCTAAGCTTTTGGCAGAGATGACTCTGGAAGAAAAGGTTGGGCAGATGTTTATCGCCAGATGTCCAGCCGGAAATGCGGCTGCCAAGGCAGCAGAGTATAAGCTTGGTGGTTATATTTTGTTTGGAAGAGATTTTAAGGACAGAACTTATGAGCAGGCAATGCAGTATATTGCTGAATTGCAGTCGGAGGTAAAACTTCCCATGCTCATAGGAGTAGATGAAGAGGGCGGAACTGTTAATCGCGTAAGCAGATATAGCCAGTATCGTGCTACGCCTTTTAAAGCTCCGCAGGAGCTATATACTGCAGGCGGATTTGAAGCAGTAGCGGCTGATGCTAAAGATAAAAGTGAGTTTCTTTTGTCGCTTGGAATTAATCTTAATTTTGCTCCGGTTTGCGATGTTTCGACAAATGAGACAGATTTTATTTATAACCGTTCATTTGGAAAAGATGCTACTATGACGGCTGAATACATAGAAAAGGTTGTTCTGGCGATGTCAGATAGCGGTATGGGTTCGGTATTAAAGCATTTTCCGGGGTATGGAAATAATGCTGATACGCATACGGGAATGGCATATGACGAGAGACCTTACGAGAATTTTGTGCAGAGTGATTTTTTACCATTTAGGGCAGGAATAGAAGCAGGTGCGGATGTAGTGATGGTTTCGCACAATATAGTGGTTTCGATGGATACAGAGTATCCGGCCTCACTTTCTTCTAAAGTTCATGAAATTCTTAGAAATGAGCTCGGTTTTAACGGTGTGATTGTTACGGATGAGTTGTCGATGGAGGGCATCACGGATTTTGCCGATGCTTCGAATGCTGCGGTGTTAGCAGTAAAAGCGGGGAATGACTTACTTTGCTGCACTAATTTTGAAGAGCAGGTACCGGCGGTTATAGCAGCGGTACAGACCGGGGAAATATCAGAAGAGCAGATAAATGAGTCGGTGTATAGGATTCTTCTTATGAAGATTTCTTTGGGGATTATAAATATTGATATGTAAGCTCATATTACATAAATAGATGAAAAATTTAGTATTGGGAATGGAGAAAAACAGATGAGACAGCAGATAGAGAATTTTCTTCTGGGCAAAACGGAAGAAGAATTAAATAATATGATGAATAACACGAAGAAGCTTATGGCTTACTATCGTTGTGCGATGTATGAGATAGAAACTAAGTTCAGGGTGCTTAATGAACAGTTTTCATTACGTCATGAACGTAATCCTATTGAAAGTATCAAGACACGTATCAAATCAATCGAAAGTATTCAGGGTAAGCTTAATAGGAAAAATCTGGATTTTACAGTTGAAGCAATAGAAGACAATCTTAATGATATCGCAGGTGTAAGAGTAATCTGCGGTTTCCTTGATGATATTTACCTGCTTACAGATTGCCTGTTGCAACAGGATGATGTAAAACTTATCAAAATGAAGGATTATATAAAGAATCCTAAGCCAAACGGATACAGAAGTATGCATCTCATAGTTGAGATACCGATTTTCTTAGCTGACGAGAAGAAGTATATAAGAGTAGAGGTTCAGCTTAGAACAATTGCAATGGAATCATGGGCGAATTTGGAGCACCGCCTCCGCTATAAGAAGGCACTTGACGAAAAAGTGCTTATGGAGACAGCTAATGAGCTTAATGATTGTGCCGCCATCAGTAACCTGCTTGACGAGAAGATGCAGAAAATAAGAGACATTATAGAGGGCGATTGATATATAGATTTAGTGTCGGTGCATTTAGTCAAGCCACATTTTATGAAAGGCATATATTAGAGAAGGATGTTTCCCTCTAAGACACGCTCTCGCTTGGTGAAAAACGTAGCAGTACTAAACTCAGAAAACCAAATGAGGAGTAATGCAATGCAGATAATCTCAAAATTGATTTATCTGATATGCATTACTCCTCATTTTTCTTCGTTAAGTGCTGACGTTTTTCAACAGTCTTAACGGGAATACATCTTTCTCAAATATATGCCTTATATAGGTGCGTTTTGACTAAATGCATCGAGCTAAGTTATATTAATTATTAAGCGGCTGATGTCTTCCATCCGAAGCACATCGGGATGAGGCAAATAAGTAATGCGATGCCAATGATGCCTACAAGGATGCCGATAAGTAACATGCCTTCGAATACCATTATCATGCTCATACCAAGTCCAAATACGAGTGCAGCAAACAAGCCATATAAGGTTTTTAATACAACCTTAATGTTTACCTTAATTGGTTTCTTGCCTGATATTTTACGATATACAAGTAAGGTTACAAGAAGAATGACTGCACCAACGGCACCGAAGCCAAGACCCGCATTAAACATGTCCCATTCAGGAAGTAAACACATGCACATGCCGAGTGAGAAGAACAAGCCCCCTATAATGCTAACCAATAAAGTAACAAAATTTTTCTTTTCCATAGTTTATAATCTCCTTTGTGTTTAAAAATGTTTTTCATTTATCTTATGGCTGTATAATAAAGGAGATTTGTTTGCTAATTGATAAAGAAATGTTTAAGTTTTGTTAAATCGTCATTTTTTTATGATACTTCCACCAACGTATACTCACGGCTTCCGTAACCGAGTGCGGCAGCGGCTTCTATGGTATGGATACCATTGCGGCTTTCGATACGCTCGATTAAATGCGGCTTGCCGGGGTCTGAGCATGCATAGACAAGGTCGATACAAGCCTGGTCAATGGCAATAGGGTCTGTCGATACGAGAATTCCGATGTCTGCGATACAAGGATCTTCTGCAACTGCACAGCAATCGCAGTCTACACTCATGTTCTTCATAACATTTACGTAGACGATATCGCCCTTGAAATAATCTATTACACTGCTAGCGGCATCTGCCATGGATTCTAAGAATTTATCGTGGTCGGAAGACCAGATTTCTTCGGGAACACCCGCACCATGAATGTATGCTTTGCCAAAAGAAGAGGCAACGCCTATTGATAACTGCTTGATAGCTCCGCCGTAGCCTCCCATAGGATGGCCTTTAAAGTGGGAAAGAACAAGCATTGAATCATAGTTTGCAATATTGTTACCAACATAATTTTTCTTAATAATCTTACCATTCGGTATGCTTAACTCCGAATCAGGACCTGTTGAATCGAGAATATCAACGTCAAAATGCTCGGTCCAGCCATGCTCTGACATAACCTTTCGATGAAGCAGGGTGCTGTGGCGCTCGCCCTTGTAGGCGGTGTTACATTCAACACAGGTTCCTTCTACATGATCTATAACCGGCTTCCAGAATTCAGGCTTTAAGAAGTTCTGATTTCCCTTCTCACCGGAATGAATCTTGACTGCTACCTTACCGTGCAATTTTGGCTCTGCCATATTGAAAAGCTCCAGAACCTTCTCCGGAGTGATAGTGCGTGAAAAATATACTGTTGCGCTCATATGAAACCTCCATGAATTAATTTGTAATATGGTTTCGCAAACGCATAATCAAATTGTTATGTTTTTGCTTATAGATATACTTTATAATCTTTTTGGAGGGTTGTCAAATAAAAGAAAAACAAGAAGGATTTAGAGCTTTATTATTCGTGCGGAATATCTTATAATTAGGATAGGGATTTGCGAAATTGAATTGGGACAGATTTGGCTTTTCTCAACAGTATAATAATTGGAGAAGGAGAATCGGGATGAAGGTTAAACTTGGGAAAAAGTTTTGGTTTACGCTTAGCATATTCGGACTCATGGGACAGGTCGCATGGGTTGTTGAGAATATGTATTTTAATGTCTTTATTTACAAGATGTTCAATGCAAGTGCGGCGCAGATTTCGATGATGGTGTCGGCGAGTGCTATTGCAGCTACGCTTACGACATGGCTCATGGGTGCTTTGTCAGACAGAATAGGTAAGCGTAAGGCACTTATATGTGTTGGATATATCATGTGGGGCATATCGATACTTGGCTTTGCATTTCTTAAGCCGGAATATCTTGAGACTTTGACCGGTAGTGCGGTAGCGGCTGCTTCACTTGGTGTAACGCTTGTTATAGTGCTTGATTGCCTTATGACTTTCTTTGGTTCGACAGCCAATGATGCATGCTTTAACGCGTGGATGACGGATATGGGCGATGATTCTAACCGTGGAGCGATAGAGGGAATCAACGCTATGATGCCACTTGTTGCCATATTAGTGGTATTTGGCGGATTCATGGCATTTGACCTTGATAAATCTTCGAGCTGGACTATGATTTTCTATATCATAGGCTTTGCAGTGATTTTTATCGGAATCATGGGATTCTTTATGATAGATGAGCCGAAGAATCTTAAAAAGGCTTCTTCGGGGTCATATATTAGTACGATATTGTATTGCTTTAGGGGAAAAGTTTTTAAAGCAAATAAGCTTTTGTATGTTGTGACAGGAGCGTTTGCGGTGTTTGGAATATCTATTCAGATATTTATGCCGTATCTTATTCTTTACTATGAGCAGTCGCTAGGCATGACGAATTATGTGCTTGTAATGGCACCTGCGATTATAATAGCGGCGATAGTAACTGCTTTTTACGGTAAATTATATGACAAGCTTGGGTTCAAATCTTCGGTTGTGCCTACGTTGTTATTGCTCATGTCCGGATATGTAATATTGTATTTCGGAAGAAGCACGGCGGTTGTGTTCATCGGTTCACTCCTTATGATGATTGGATATCTCACGGGAATGGCGATATTCGGAGCAATGATTCGTGATAATATACCGGAGAGTAAGAGCGGACAGTTCCAGGGACTTAGAATATTCGGACAGGTATTTGTGTCGGGCATTATTGGACCGGCGATAGGTGCATGGGTTCTTAAGGATGCCAAAACTATAGTTAATTCGGACGGAACTACATCTTTTATACCTAATGAAAATATTTTCTTTGCGGCATTAGTCGTAGCATTACTCGTGCTGGTGTGCCTGTTTGCAATATTTAAAATGGTGCGTAACGGACATAGAAAGCTTGAAACAGATATGGATGCGTATTATGAGAGTGAAGCGGCATATGCGACGGAGAATAACACCTCGAAGGTGGCCAAGCTTGACACTTATCCGAGACCGCAGTTAAGAAGAGATTCCTTCTATATTCTTGATGGGGAGTGGATGCTTAACGACAGACCTATTAATGTGCCGTATTCGCCACAAGCCGAATTATCGGGATATGGACACAGAGTGGGTAAAAAATTACATTATGTTAAGATATTTACATTACCGACAGGCTTTGTTAGGGATAAAGTGATTTTACATTTTGGCGCAGTTGACCAGATTGCAAAAGTTGTGATTAATGGACAAACTGTAGGAACACACGAAGGAGGATATCTTTCGTTTGAGGTTGACATAACAGAAGCTGTTAATAAGGATAAGGAGAACATACTGGAAGTAGAAGTACTTGATACCTTATCTAAGGATTACCCATACGGTAAGCAATGTAAGAAACGTGGTGGTATGTGGTATACGCCTGTGAGCGGAATCTGGCAGTCGGTATGGCTTGAGAGTGTTCCTAAGAATTATATTAAAGGACTTAAGATTACACCTAAGGTTACGTGGGCAGCGGCAGCGACGGAAGTAACGGGAACAGACACGAAAGCAACAACGGCAACGGAGGTGTCGGCGACTAAAATAGCTATAAAATCAGCCGCAGTTACTATCAAGGTTGACCTAGACAAGCCGACAAGTTATAAGATAAGAATTGCTCTTGAAGACGGCGAGTTTGTTTCGGAATACACAGAAGAAGAGGTTACCATTCCGATAGAGAATCCTCATCTTTGGTCGGTAGATGACCCATATCTTTATGAATTTAGAATAGAGATGGGAGAAGATATTGTAACAAGCTATTTCGCATTAAGAACTATAGAAGTAGTGAAGGGAAATGGTAATGATAAGATTTGTCTCAATGGTAAACCTTGTTTCTTGCATGCAGTACTTGACCAGGGATATTATAGTGACGGAATATATCTTCCTAAAGATTTAAAGGGTTATGCGGCAGATATACTTGCCATGAAGAATCTTGGATTTAATGCGCTTCGTAAGCATATCAAGGTGGAACCGGAATATTTCTACTATGCATGCGATAAGCTGGGTATGTTCGTTATGCAGGATATGGTTAATAATGGCTCATATCAGTTCATGAGGGATACGGCGCTTCCTACACTGGGACGTCAGGTTAAGAAGGACAATGCACCTTTTGTAAGTAAGAAACGAAAGGATATTTTCATACAGCATACCATTGATACAATTAATCAGCTGTATAATCATCCGTGTATCGTCTATTATACGATTTTTAACGAGGGCTGGGGACAGTTCGAAGCTGACAGACTTTATGATATAGTTAAAGAAGCTGATTCTACAAGAATTATAGATTCGACATCGGGATGGTTCAGAAGAGATAAAAGTGATGTTGAGAGCCTTCATATTTATTTTAAGGCAGTTGAACCTGAGGCAGCCGATAAACCGGTAGTAATATCGGAGTGTGGAGGATATTCTTATACACTTCCTGAGAATTCATTTAGTCTTTATAATCAGTATGGCTACGGAAGCTGTGTGGATTCTAAGGATTTGACAGATAGGGTAGTAGACATGTATGAGAAAATGGTAATTCCGGCGGTAGAGAAAGGAGTTCTCTGGGGTTCGGTATATACCCAGCTTAGTGATGTCGAAGACGAATCTAATGGTTTCTATACCTACGACCGTAAGATTCTTAAGGTTGACAGAACGCGAATGCGAGAAGTCGCTGACAGGATAAAAGAAAGCATGTTTAGTTAATGAGTACAATTATATATGGCGTGGCTACTTAGTAAAAAAGGGAGTGCCGTTGATTTTGGAATCAGCGGTACTCCCTTAACATTTACATAACCTTAAATATTAACTTCATCCTTTAACCAGGTGAGAACTTCTTCTACTGTTGCAAAATGTCCTTCAAGAACACCTGTTGCGGAGCGCTCTGTATTCTTTTGAGCCTGAATCTTTAACATGATGGATTTGCCCTCTGCAAAACCAAATGCCTTACATCCTGCTTCGCAGAATTTCTTTGTCATTTTAACAAGCTCACCACTTTCTGATGCACCTACCGGTAACATCTGTGAACAGTCTGCTATGTAAGCCCAACCGCTGTTTTTCCATGCAGCAGCTTCTGCAAGAACTGTATCTGTGAGCCAGAGAAGCTCGTCTACGTTTGTTTTACCAACGCCTGCTGATAAAACGATTTTTCTTCCGGGAATTACTTCAACTGATTGTGCACCATTAACTTTTGCCATATGCAATCCTCCTAATAATAAACTGTGTATATAGTTATTATATTGTCTTTGTAATATTCTGTCAATTCTATTTTATCAAAAAAGAATTAAAAATTATCCCGTGAATGACTGCGTATTATCACAATTTAAGGTTAAGGAATTCTTAAAGATTTACTCACTTGTTTCTTAAAGGTGATAATAGTATACTGTGATATAGAAAATACAGAGGAGACGGGTTATGGAAAATATTCTTGTATGTGATGATGAAAAGGACATAGTAGCAGCGCTTAAAATATATTTGACAGCGGAGCATTATAATGTTTATGAAGCGTATAACGGACTTGAGGCACTTGAGATAATGGAGAAAGAGGATATACATCTTGTACTCCTTGACATTATGATGCCAAAGCTTGACGGAATAAGCACGATTGCGAGAATTCGCGATACATACAATGTTCCTGTGATTTTACTCACAGCCAAATCAGAAGATACGGATAAAATACTGGGACTTAATGTAGGGGCGGACGACTATGTAACGAAGCCGTTCAATCCGGTAGAGCTTGTGGCCAGAGTTCGTTCCCAGTTAAGAAGATATTTAAGACTCGGAAGCGGAATTGTGAAGCAGACACATCTTACCATCGGAGGAATATCGATGGATGATGACGCCAAGGTTGTTATGGTAGATGGTAAGGAAATCTCTTTAACACCGAGGGAATATGACATCCTTAAGCTTCTTATGCAGAATGCAGGAACTGTATTTTCACCAAAAGATATTTTTAGAAAAGTATGGCAGGAGGAGCCGTTAGGAGCAGAGAATGCGGTAGCCGTACATATAAGACATTTGAGGGAAAAAATAGAGATAAATCCCGGTGAACCAAGATATCTTAAGGTAGTATGGGGACAGGGATATAAAATGGAGCGTGAGGTAAAGTGAAAAGAATGAAAAAGAGCCTGGCAGTTAAGCTGATAGCCATAATTTTGTTTGTGCTGTTATCATCTACTGCTGTGGCAAGTGTTATTAGCGTTACGTTACTTGCAAAACAACAGGCGTATATCGACAATGGAAGGCGACTTAAGAAGGATGTCAGGGATTATGCGGAAAGCAATTACAGATATGAGCTTCATGACATGATATATATGACGCTTGTCAGCGGAAATACAAAGAAAGAAGCCGGATTTGATGCATTGTTTGGTCGGGAAGTCTGTAATTATTTGTTTGAAGTAAGAGATGACGAGGGCAAGGTTGTTCTTACTAATTATGAAGGGGATATCAGCGGGATAAACTATAGGGCAATATATGAGTATGAATATGACCCTTATTATGAGGTGTACGCTTACCATGGAGATTATGAAAATGCTGAGAATGTAGGCAATTATTACATTACAGCAGTGATTCCGGCAGAGCTTGTGGCAAAAGATATTTTCTATTACACTGAGTCGATAGCAGACTGGTTTATTGAGGCAAGATATGGTTTGGCGGTGTACGGAGTAGTTGCATTGTTGGTAGCACTGATACTATTTGTATTTCTTATGTGTGCAGCAGGTCATGTAAAGGAATGTACCGAGATTACACCGAATTTTATAGATTTGATACCATTCGATTTGTATGTAGGAATAGAGTTCTTAATATTTGCGGGAACGGTTGCTTTTTCCAATGAGGTTGTCAATTTTGACGAATTTATTTTCGTGGGAATAGCGGTCGTAGTGGTGGCATGGCTGGTTATGTTTATATCATTTATGATGACACTCGCTACCAGAATTAAGCTAAAGACGGTATTTAAGAATACCGTAATCATGGCAACATTAAGATTTGCATATCGAATAATTAAGAAATGCTGGAAGCTTCTCGGGACAATACCGATGTTCATTAAATTCTTTGCGATATATGCAGGAATTGCCATTATTGAGTTGATATTTTTATCCACGGGGCAGGAAGCTGTCTACATGACATTTTGGCTTTTTGAAAAATGCGTGTTCGGAGTGGGCTTATTACTGTTACTTAATAATCTTAAGAAGGTATTTGATGCCGGTAAAAAACTGTCATCAGGCGATATAGATTATAAGATAGACACGGAGAAAATGTTTTTTGAATTTAAGGAACATGCGGATAATCTTAACGGAATAGGTGACGGCCTTCAGAATGCTGTTGAGAAAAGCTTAAAAAGTGAACGTATGAAGGCAGAGCTTATTACTAACGTCTCACATGATATCAAAACACCTCTTACATCCATTATCAATTATGTGGATTTGTTAAAGAGGGACGGATTGGATTCTGAGAATGCAGAAGAATACCTTGCCGTACTTGACAGGCAGTCCGCAAGACTTAAGAAGCTTACTGAGGATCTGATTGAAGCCTCTAAGGCTTCTACCGGGAATATAAAAGTGGAGGCAGAAAAGCTTGATATAAATATTCTTTTATCACAGGCGATAGGGGAATATGAGGAGAAGTTTAATGCTCGAAGGCTTATGGTAGTATCCGACATGGCAGAAGGGGAGTTGGCGATAAATGCTGACGGAAGGCTCTTGTGGCGCATATTTGATAACATGCTTAACAATATAGTTAAATATGCCAAGGAAGATACGAGAGTATATATTTCGACCGCAAAAGTTGATAATAAGGTTACCATAGTTTTCAAAAACATATCTGATGCACCACTTAATATCTCGAGTGATGAGCTCATGGATCGTTTCGTTAGGGGAGATTCTTCGAGAAATACAGAAGGAAGCGGACTAGGACTTTCGATAGCCAGAAGTCTTACAGAGCTTATGGGCGGAAGGTTTGATATAAGTATAGACGGAGATTTGTTTAAGGGGAGTATATACTTTGGGGTGTAAAATTAAGAAAAGCCTGAATGACAAAAGCTAGGAATCCGAAAGGGTTCCTAGCTTTAATTTGAGTACCGCTTGTTAGGTAGGTCAATTGAAATACCATGTAATAAACATATAAATTAATATTAATTATTGGTGTCAAGATAAAAAACATTCTCAGGAATAATATATTCATCAGAAAGAACTATCATACCGATGTAATTACCTGCTGTTTGAATTTGGGCATTTTTTCGCCATAGCGCTGCTGTCTCAGGATATGTAACGTCTGAGGAAGCAACTTCAATACGGCTTTGGAAAATGTTCTTAAGAGTTGCAAGGTCGGCGCTGTTAGTAACTTCGACCAGTATTATTTCTGTTGCAAATCCGGTAATAGGAGCGATGTATGCAACCTGCTGTTTAGACTCAATATTTGAAAGTCCGGGATATAATTGTGCAAGGTATTCGCTATCTTTGGTTTCCGGAAAGAGAACAAGTGAACTGTTCTCGCCCTGCGCAGCAAGGATAGCCTGATATACGGCTTCCAAATCGAGGTTTTCAGGTGCCTTGGTTGTGCTTTCGGTAGCATCACCTGTCTTGGAATCGGTAGCAGAGTCTTTCTTGCAGCCGGTAATGGATAGGGCCAGCATTGTAACGCTTAGAACGGTTGTAATAATAAAAGTAGTTTTCTTTAACGGGTTAAATTTTTTCATGGATATCTACCTCCTTATATTATTTCTTGTCGAATGAATTAATGTCATCCGCTTTGTCATTAACAAGGGTACCTTTTTCTGCATTTGGCATAAGAATATTATCCCTTGCGTATTCCCATAACGCCTCAGAACCATCACCCGTATTTTCATTTCTCTTAAGAACCTGGCTTAGGCGGATTCCGTGCTCTAACCAGGATTTGCCGCCGGAGGCGTCATTAAGCATCATCGGCTGGATGTGGTCAAGCGAATGTGCGAATTTGGCTTCGGGACTTTCATTTGCCTCGAATTCATCCCATAGTTCTCTTAGCTTCTTAGCCTGGTCTTCAGGCAATAAGCCAAAGATTCTGTCCGCAGCTTTTAATTCGCGTTCTCTTTTGTCATTGTGAGCAGCATCATCATATGCATAAGTGTCACCTGCGTCAATCTCGACGATATCATGGATAAGAACCATGGTTACTGTCTTTAGAACATCAATAGGCTCGTTGGAATATTCCGAAAGCAGAACTGCCATGAGTGCCAGATGCCATGCATGCTCGGCATCGTTCTCCTTGCGGCTCGCATCTATGAGGTAGTTTTGCCTTCCAATAAGCTTCTCTTTATCAATTTCCCTTATGAAATCAAATTGTTTATTAAGTCTGTCCACCATATCTCCTCCGTATAATATTTTATAGGCATCCGTAAAACTATATTACAAATTCCCGCTTGTTTATTGCATGCGCAATGTCTTGATAGCAAAGCACTTAGGAATTATATGTTTTGCGAAGACAACATAGCTCCCTTAGTAGAACTTCACTTTGCTACGCTTCGATGAAGCACGCCTCCGTCGTATGTCTGAGCCAAACTTCGGAGCGTATCATATGATTGTGCTCGCAACTTCTACGACCTTGGGGAAATTTACTTTGCCATGCTTCATTGAACACGCCTGTGTGATTGCCTTAAACAACCGTTGATGCTTATTACATGATGTGCTCACAACTTCTATGACCTTAGGGGAATTTGCTTTGCCATGCTTTATTGAACACGCCTATGTGATTGCCTTAAACAACCGTTGATGCTTATTACATGATGTGTCTCGCAACTTCTACGACCTTAGGGGAATTTACTTTGCCATGCTTCATTGAACACGCCTATGTGGTTACCTTAAACAACCGTTGATGCTTATTGCATGATGTGTCTCGCAACTTCTACGACCATAAGGGGAACTATAGACTTTGCCGCTTCGATTTTTGATTACACGCCCCTCTCGCTAAACTCGAACAAGGTGCAT
>JAFTJD010000032.1 GCA_017456585.1 Lachnospiraceae bacterium | reverse complement strand
CCTCTCGAAAAGCTGCCGCTTTTCTCGCGGTCCGGCATTCGCCGTATCTAACACGTCCATGCCCCTCTCGAAAAGCTGTCGCTTTTCTCGCGGTCCGGCATTCGCCGTATCTAACACGTCCATGCCCCTCTCGAAAAGCTGTCGCTTTTCTCGCGGTCCGGCATTCGCCGTATAATCACGACATCTCATGATGTGCTTTGTGAGCAAGCTCCCACGCACACCATAAGATGTCGTGATTGCATGGACTCATTTATTCGTCCCAGTTGTGGTATACAGCCTGGACGTCATCGTCTTCATCGAGTAAATCGAGAATACGATTCATTTTCTTAATATCATCTTCGCTTGTAAGCTCAACCCATGTCTGAGGAATCATTGTTACATCAGCCTCAACCATAGGAATCTTAAGTGCCTCAATAGCCTCTCTAACCGTACCGAAATCATCCGGTGCCGTAAGAATTTCGAAGCTATCTTCTTCCTCATTAAAATCCTCTGCGCCGGCATCAAGTGCTGCCATCATAAGCTCATCGGCATCCATTTCACATTCTTCTTTATCAATAATAATCTGACCTTTCTTATCGAACATGAAAGAAACGCAGCCCTGTGTACCAACGTTACCACCGCCCTTAGTGAACGCATTACGAACATTAGCTGCTGTACGGTTCTTGTTATCTGTTAAGGCATCAACAATGATAGCTGTTCCGTTAGGGCCATAGCCCTCATATGTTACAACAGAATAATTAACTGAATCTGCATCTCCGGCAGCCTTCTTGATACCTCTTTCAATAGTATCATTAGGCATGTTGTTAGATTTGGCTTTAGCAATAATATCTCTAAGCTTACTATTGCTGTTCGGATCCGGACCGCCCTCTTTTACTGCAACTGCAATTTCTCTACCTATAATGGTAAAAATCTTACCTTTAGCAGCATCATTTTTCTCTTTCTTATGTTTAATATTGGCAAATTTTGAATGTCCTGACATTTACTTTATCCTTCTTTCTATTCGTTCTTATCATTATCACCAAGATCATCTTCAATATCTTCGCGAACCAGTTTAGTAACACGTACTAACTGGATAATTTTCTTCTTTATTTCAAGTACATCGAACTTACATCCATAAGCTTCAACGCTTGGACGTTCATCCTCTCTTGGTATTCTCTCGAGTTTAGACACAAGCAAACCATTAAGGGTATCAAACTCTTCATCTTCAAACTCTATACCAAGTATTTCTCCTATTTCATCAAGCTCTGCCATACCGTTAATGATATATGTTCCGTCGTCCTGATTAGATATCATCATATCTTCTTCGTCATATTCATCAAGAATATTACCTACGATTTCTTCAATAACATCTTCCATCGCAACGATTCCGGCAGTTTGTCCATATTCATCAACAACAATAGCGATATGTATCTTCTTTAATCGCATCTCTTTAAAGAGGTCATTAAGACTTCTTTTCTCAGGCACAAACAATGTTTCAAGAAAAACATCTTTAATATCTTCGAGACACTTATCCTTCGAATCCGTATTTTCAAACATTCGTAAAGCATCCTTAAGGTGAAGAACACCGATTATAGTATCGATATCATCCCTATACACCGGAAATCTCGAATAATTTGCACGCAGAATAAAATCAACCGTTTCTCTAAGTGTCCATTTTGAATCAACAGCTATAACAGATTTTCTATGAGTCATAATATCTTCTGCGTTTTTGTCACCAAACTCAATGATATTATTAATCATCTCTGCTTCACTCTCAAGGAAAATTCCTTGTTCATGTCCTTCATTTACCATTGATACAATTTCTTCTTCCGTTACATTATCATTAACCTTATTAATATCAATTCCCATGAGTTTAAGCACTACACCTGAGATTGTTCTCGAAAAAAATATAGCAGGTGCAAGAATAATCCCTAAAATTCTCACAATAGAATAAACACGATATACATGCTTCTCAGGATTAACCATAACCAGATATTTCGGTAAAAGTATACCAAACATCATTATAATACACAGTATACATAAACATGCAAAAACAGATGCCAATAACTTAACAATTGAATTGCTTTCTATCAGTAATACATCTGCAAACAACCATGTTCCCCATTGTTTCCATGTAGGGAATACACATATTCCGCAAATAATATTAAGTAATGTAACGATACAAAGTACTGAATCGGTATTCTTATGAGGCTCCTCAATAGCACACTGTAACTTCTCTATTCGCTTCTTCTTCGCTTTAGTAAGCTTGTCCAGTGCACTTTCCGTAAGATTATACAATGCTGTATAGTAAGCATACAAAACTCCGCTAAATAATACAACAATTAATAATATTCCTAAGCCCCACATCGGACTGCCGTCTTCCATAATGTTTCTCTATCTCCTTTATCTTGTTAAAATAGTATACAACAACCTACAATATATCATTTCTTGGCACTTTCGTCAATAGTTCACTTGTCTATGTATCAAGCTCCAGACTTATTAATAATGCCTGATTTACTTTCGCAAGCATTTCTCCATCCAAATGACAAACCTTATCTTTAAGTCGTTTTTTATCAATAGTTCTAAGCTGTTCAAGCAAAATAACAGAATCCTTTACCACTCCATACTTTTGGCAAAGCTCAACATGTGTCGGAAGCTTTGCTTTGTTCATCTTAGACGTAATTGCAGCACATATTACCGTGGGACTATGCTTGTTTCCCGTATCATTTTGAATAATAAGCACCGGTCTGATTCCACCCTGCTCCGAACCGACAACCGGTCTTAAATCAGCATAATATATATCTCCTCTTTTTATAACCACTGAATTCACTCCCTATAAATAGCTTCGTTACTTTCAGTATTTCCTATAAATTCGGAGACATACCTATATTATTAACTATTTAATCGACATAAAAACCTGTTATTTGCAACATCTAAGATGTTCCTCGATATATACAAGCTCATTGTCTAAGTAATATAATCTGGGCACTCTCTTATTTATATTACATATAATCTCGTAATTAAATGTTTCTGTTGTAAGTCCTGCAAGTTCTTCAACAGTTATATTTTCATCGCCCATACTTCCGATAAGTATTACCTCATCCTTCTCTTTCACCTTATCTGCGCCAATATCCGTTATGTCAACCATCAGCTGATCCATGCAGATTCTTCCTATAATAGGCGCTTTCTTTCCTGCAATAAGCACATATCCCTTGTTAGAAAGTGCTCTCGGATATCCATCACCATAACCAACTGGTATAGTTGCTATAACAGTCTCTCTTTCTGTAACGAAAATTCCATCATAGCTAACCGGGCAGCCCTTTTCTACAGTTTTAATAAATGCCACATGACTCTTCCATGACAAAGCAGGCTTTAAACCAAGCTTATCTGCCTTAACGCTAGGTGACGGATCAAGTCCGTATAATGCAATTCCGGCACGAACCATATCCATAGCATACATAGGTAAATCAATTATCGCAGCACTATTAGCACAGTGTTTAATAGGCACATCTATATTCTCATTCTCTAACGCCATAAGCACATCTTCAAACTGCTCATACTGTTTAATGGCAAATGTCTTATCTGCATTATCCGACTTAGCAAAATGCGTAAATACGGCCTCAACTTCTATTCCGGCAAGTCCCTTTGCATATCTGATAAATTCTACAATCTCATTCTTATCCCTAAGTCCGATTCTTGACATTCCGGTATCAATCTTTACATGAATATAAGCCTTCTTCCCAATTGAATCAGCCACTTTATTAATACTATCAAGCATCGTCTTAGTAAAAACAGTCATTCTAATCTCTGCTTCTATAAGCTCCTTGTAATATGCCTCAGGAACAACTCCAAGAATCAGGAGGATACCGCCAATTCCTCTGTCCCTTAATCCAAGTGCCTCTTCAGCAGTAGCAAGTGCATATCCACATACTATATCAGATGTATGTTTGGCAATTGCATATGCACCATGACCATATCCGTCTGTTTTAACAACAGCCATTATATCTTTACCGCCTGCATTTCTTTTAAGTTCAAGCAGGTTATTACGAATTCTATCCAAATCAACACTTATGGAAGTCCTGTCAAACTTCCCTAAAAAAGTCTCTTCCATTCTTTCTCTCCCATTATCTTTTCAACTGCTTTACAAATATCGCGTGAAATCAAAGGTCGCTCTCCCATTTTCATCTTAGCATAATCGCCTGCAAGCCCATGTATATACACTGCAAGTGTCACCGCTAATCTTCTATAATCTTTAACTCCATCTACTATAATACCATGTCTGTCAAGCGAAGCATACATTGAGCACAATGCTCCCATAATTCCAGTAAGCACATCTCCGCTTCCTGCCGTCGACATTCCGCTATTACCTGAACTATTAAGATAAAAAAGACCTTCTTTATCTGCAACTATGGACACGGCATCCTTAAGTACAAGTGTTACATTATTATCACGCGCAAAATCCATTGCATAGCCTTGCATATCATCTTTAATATCTTTAATGCTACTACCGGTAAGTCTTGCCATTTCACCTATATGTGGTGTCAGAATCATATTATTAGAAAGTTCATTATAAAGCTTCTCTTTAGCAATAATATTAAGCGCATCTGCATCAAGTATTACCGGTTTATCCTTTATCTTAAGAACAGCTTTAATCATATCAACTGCTTCATCATTGTTTTCATCTGTTCCAAGTCCCGGTCCGCATACTATCGCATCTACTTTATCAGCATATTTTCTTATCGTAACAGCTACATCTTCCTTATCATCTGCTATAAGAACAGCTTCCGGAAGTCTTTTCTGTAAAATATTCCTATTTTCCTCTCTCGTAAGCACATATACAAGACCGGTTCCCATTCTGTAAGCAGAAAGTCCCGAAAAAACCGCGGCTCCAGCCATATTTTTGCCACCGGCTATTATCATAAGCTTACCATATGTTCCTTTATTAGAATAGGCTAATCTCTTTGGTAATAAATCATAATCCTCTAATGTGTGTGTATATATTTGTGTTCTATCGACGTGATAACTTTCATCATAAGAAATACCTATATCCGCAATTTCTTTGTCCCCTGCATACATGGCACCCGGATACATCCTTATTCCGGTCTTCTCATATGCAAAAGTAACCGTATAATCTGCCTTCACAGCAACGTTCATAACCTTAGCTGTTGATGAATTAATACCACTCGGCACATCAATGGCTACAACCCTTGCTTTTCCCGAAGAAGACATCTCGTTAATGCGCTTAATAACTGTCTCAAACTCACCCTCTACATTACGCTTAAGACCTATACCGAAAATAGCATCCACAATTATATTATATTCACTCATCGCCTTAATGGTTACCTCTTCAACCTCAGAAAGCTTTGAAAGAATATTATATTGAAGCCTCCATTCATCCGTTGCCTTATCCTTGTTTCCTATAACTAAAAATGCGCAAACTACTCCCTTATCATGCAAAAGTCTGGCTACTGCCAGACCATCTGCTCCATTATTCCCCACACCGCATACAATAAGAATCTTATCTTTGTCAGAACATAAATCTAAAACCTTGTCCCTTACTGCAAGTGCTGCTTTTTCCATCAATACAACAGATGGAATTCCAATATTATTAATAATGTAACTTTCCAAATTCTTCATTTGGCTATCATTAACTATGTAGCGCATTTATTATTCCTTCTGTTCAAAAGTATTATCAAAGGTTTCCGAAAGTTCGGCTCCCAGAATTGCATGCATATTAGTGTATAACATGGTATTTCTTTCTTCCAAATCCTGTTTAACAAGAAGCTGTGTTCTAAGCTCAGCCCTGGCCTCTTCAATCCAATCAGATACCTCTTTGAATTCTCTCTTACCTATCTCAAGTTCTCGATATACAACTTCCATACCTGCCGCAATCAACGCCGCATTAGCATATCTTAATTTGTCCGGTATTTCAAACTTCTCTTCCTCGAGCTTACTAATCTTATCATTACACTCAAGTATGAATTGCTGGTCTTTCTCAAGAATCTTATTTCTCTTCTTATTAAGTTCAGTATTTGATGTAGATGTTTCCATATTATTAACAACAGATTTAACTAATTTTGCTTTTAACTTCTTTAAATCATCTATATCGAAATTAATCTGTCCCTGCCTTTTAAGCAGAGTATTAACCTCTTCCTCGAGTTCCCTGACACGTCTGGGCTTCTCTATGCCCGCAAACAGCTCATGCCATCTTGTATCAAGCACCACAATAGGTGGTCTTTTGGCATATATTGCTTTAATAAGCTTATCATTTCTGACTTTCTTATCATCCATTAATATCATCCTTCTCTTGCCATCTGATGTTATAAGATAATCGCATCAGACTGTCTGATAAATGTACATTCTCAACGGTAACATATTCCGGAAGTCTCAAATCTGTATGAGCAAAGTTCCATATTGCTCGAACCCCATAACTTACTGCTTCCTGAGCAATTGCTGTTGCATCACCCTTTGGAATGGTTAAAGCAGCTATCTCTATATCATTCTCTTTAATGAACGATTCAAGCATGTCCATATCAAGAATATCTATATCTCCAACCTTCTTACCTATAAGTTCAGGATTCTTATCAAAAAGAGCCTTTATAATAAATCCTCTTTTACCAAAGTTAGCATATTTGGCAATAGCAAGTCCAAGATTACCTGCCCCTATTATTATCATATTATGCTTCGTATCAATTCCAAGAATCTTAGCAATCTCTTCGTGAAGATATCTTACATTATATCCGTATCCCTGTTGTCCAAAGCCACCGAAATTATTAAGATCTTGTCTTATCTGAGATGCAGTTACTCTCATTCGTTCACTAAGCTCATTCGACGAAATTCGATCTATTCCTTCCTCCAAAAGTTCTCCTAAATATCTATAATATCTTGGCAATCTTTTAATTACTGCGCTGGATATTTCCTTCTTTGCCATTTTATGCCTCCATTTGTATATTTATAGCATTTTCCTGCTTATACATAATACATTATATATAAATGTTAATTTAATGTCAAACACACAAAGAACTTTTTTTCTACTTTTTTCATTTTTTGCTTGCATTATTCAGATTAATCTGCTAGAATATACAATGTTCTGGGTCTGCAGTGCAGACTTAATAGCGTCAAGGAGGTGCAATCATGGCAAAATGTAGTATTTGTGGAAAGGCCGCTCATTTCGGTAACAATGTGAGCCATTCTAATAGAAAGACTAACGCAATCTGGAAAGCAAATGTAAAATCTGTTCGTGTAAAGATTAATGGAGCTAACAAAAGAATGTATGTATGTACATCATGCCTTAAATCCGGACGTGTAGAGCGCGCTTAATAAAGTTGCAAGTCTGAGGCTGTTATAGAATGTAGAACATTTTATAACAACCTCTTTTTTCTTGCCAAGAATCAACATTTACAAAAGGCATTATACCCTACTATCATTAATATTAATGCTATCAATAATTTTGTAAGGGGATTTTGAATGCACAATGAGATGATTATTCCCACCCCTATCCAAAACATAATAAATCCAATCAACTTCATACAAAAACCCCTGCATACAGCTTTTATTCTATCGTATGCAGGGGTTCTTAATATATTGCATTATATTTTACTCTTCTGTCTCACTATCTTCGTTATTATCTTCCTCGTCATTCTTCTTAGTAAACTTCTCAATGAGGTCAGGAACCATATCTATGAGCTTGGTAACCGTATCCTGATTCTTAATATTAACAAGCTTTGTTGTACCGTCTTTAATAACAAGCACTGCGCTAGGTACAACTTTGCCACCCATTCCGCCGCCACCTTTATTCTTATCACCGGTAGCAACACCTGCTCCTACACCAAATGTAGCTTCTGCAAGTGGTACAATAATAGTGTCGCCAACATTCATCACATCACCGACTACAGTCTTAGTTGTAACGAAGCCATCCATTCCTTTAAATAATGATTCCATAGTTGATGCAAAATTGTTATCTGCCATTTCTTTCTCCTCCGCTTTATACATTAATAGAAAAACTTAATCGCTTCCTAAATTTTAACATTCTTCTGAATTTCCTATCACCAAACAGACGTAACGCAACAAGAGCTGCATGAATACTTCTGATTCGTCCTTTAATCTTAATATTACCTTCAATAACCTTATTCTCAAAATCAGGTACAATAACAAGCTTGTCCGGCGGACATTTAAAGACGGCAAAGAACACTCCCAATGCCCAGCCTGTAGATGCAGGATCTCCGGTTCCAAACATTACTTCTCCTTTAACTCTTCTCGGTTTATAATGTCTTAAGATATAAAGAAGTTCTTTCTTTATATTCTCGAACACAAGCTTATTATACTTATCATTAAGGAATTTAGTTAACTCACCTTTAAGCCTGACAATCTCTTTGAATATTTTTTTAATCTTGACAAATAAATCTTTAATTTTTTTAACCAATGCTGAGACTTTTTCTTTAAGTTTAGCAAATATCCCTTTTCGTCCATCAGTTCCTTTATCATCCGAACATCTCTCATGATTCCGACTCTGTGCTTCCATATTTTCTTTATCTTCGAATTGATTTTCCGCAATTTCTTCAGAATCTGTAGCTTTGCTATCATTAATCTCCGCCTCTTTTTTTGTGCTCTTATTAATATTTTTGGCCTTTTTCTTATTATTTACTACAAAACCAAATATACTAAATTTTGTATTTATATCAGAATCCAGATAATCAACCCTAAATTTCACAAGTCCAAAAAACCACAAAAGCTTCGCGTGCGCTTCCTTCTCTTCCTTATTAAGGATTCCTGACACCTCATATCTTACCGGAACAAATAAAACTGCCAGAACTAAAAGCAATGCTAACCCCAGAATTATGCCAAGTATCATAACAACTATCTTTAAAATTGTAAGAATAATTGACATTATATTCCCCCCGCTCCGTTTTCCTCGAAATACGTTCTAAGATTCTTAATTCCTCTTTTACAATATAAATCCTCAATTATTACCTGCACCAAGCCAATTGCCTCATCATATCCTTTTGCTATTCCGATTACCTGATACTCCTTATTTTTGAAATATCTCTGCATCAGAACATTAGCCGGATAAATATCAAACAAATCGTATCCGTTAAAAGCCTCTGTTATCACGAATACATCCTTGATAAATTTATGGCTTTTAATCTTACGGATGATACGAGACTTCTCTTTCATGGCCTGTGCACCCACATATAAATCCCCGTACCAATGCATATATGCCTCCATATTTATATAATTGCCAATTTATACTAATTATAATCCTTCATGATTTCTCTGACAAGTTTAACGCAAGCAGCTTTTTCAGTTTCGTCATTACATGATGTAAGCGCATGTCTTATATATGATTGGAGTTCATCTGTATTACCTATAAATGTAGGCAATGATGATAAAGTAGCTGCCATAATACTTCTAATGAACTTTCTTGATTTTCCTTCAAAAAGCTTCATAAGTTCTTCGACAAAGTTATCCCTTACTTTGTTAATATATTCTTCATCAGCTTCGCCATCATTGGCTTCAACATCAAACTCTATAAATGTACTTGTTGAAACAAGCTTGGTAATTAACTCTAAAGAATCAAAGATTCTTAACTGCATAGTACTTTCAAGAATATTTCTGTATTTATCCTTCGCATCAATCACGTAATCATAGTGTGCAAAAATCTCGTAAAGTTCTTCTTGTTTTCCCTCAAGTAATTCGAGTGCATCAAATACTCCATCCGACTCATCATCTGATGCAACAAGAACCTTACATGCTGCAGTAACAATTTCATCATCACCGACTATAGTGTATGGTTTAGCAAGAAGAATAACATATATATCGTTTGCAATTTCTCCGAGAGAAAGATAATTACTGCTTAACTTCGCTATAAACTCAGCTGCATATGTAAGCTTGTCCGTAAATATTTTGCATTCTTCTGAGGAATACTCCTTATCAAAGCTTTCATTTATAAAGCTTGTAATAATCTCATGAATGTCCGGATAAAGCTCCCCATATCCTTCCGGCTTATCTAATGTTGTAAGTGAACGAAGCATGTATGTAAAACTATCAACGCTCGACTTATCTGTACCTTTGTAAAGAGAAAATGCGTCTCTTATATGTTCAAAATACTTCTGCT